>CAZRGL010000603.1:0-6591 GCA_964599485.1 uncultured Polyangiaceae bacterium | reverse complement strand
GTGACACCGGGGCTACGGGCCCCCATGGGGTCAAAGGCGCGACCGGCGCAACGGGCGCGACCGGGGCGCAAGGTCCACAAGGCACGGTCGGTCCCCAAGGCCCCCCTGGACCGGCAGGCTCGCCGGCACCAGCGGGCATCACCTATACCCGTTGGGGGCGCTCGACATGCGCTGGGGGTGCCGAGCTGGTCTATTCAGGCTATGCGGGCGGCAAACATTGGAAGCATACGGGCAGCGGAACCAACTACTTGTGCTTGCCCAAGAACCCCATATGGGGATCGGTCTACAGTGACGCGGACGACAACGGGGCACTGGTGTATGGCGTCGAGTACGAGCACACGAACTATGGGCTGAACAACTGGTACGGCGGTCACAATGACTACTCCGCACCTTGTGCTGTCTGCTACCGCTCGGACAAGGGCACGAGCTTCATGCAGCCGGCTCGCAACGTCTGTCCCAGCGGTTGGAACCTCGAATACGGTGGCTACCTGATGGCGCAACATTTCGGGCACTACGCTAGCGAGTACGTGTGCGTGGACGTGGCAGCAGAGAAGATCAACGACGCGACCAATCACAACGGCGCACTTTGGTATCCGGTTGAAGCCGAGTGCGGATCACTGGAGTGCAAGGCGGGAGGATACGTACAGAATCGGGAGCTCACCTGTTCTGTCTGTAGTCGCTGACCACGACCAGCGCACACGGGCGCGATCGGGCGTGAAGCTCGACCGCGCCTGCTCCTTTCCATGGTCGCCGAGGACGTGGCCAATGATCCGGGCTACGGTCGGCTCATGGCCAAGCTGCTGCTCGCCTTGGATTCCGGTTCGCAGAGCTCCCGTGCGTTGGTCTTCGATTCCCGCGGGGTCGTGCTGGGCCTGGGCCGACGTAGCCACAAGGCGATGGGCCACCCGGAGCAGGGCGCGGTGGAGCAGGATCCGGCTGACATTCGCGACTGTCTGTTTGGCGCTGTGCGTGATTGCCTGCAAGACTGGGGCGGCGATAGCGAGCAGATCGTCGCAGCGGCGCTGACCACCCAGCGCGCGACAGTGCTATTGGCCGACGAGCGAGGCGAGCCCTTGGGCCACGCGATGTCCTGGTTGGATCGGCGCACCGCCGACTTGGCCTCAGAGCCTTCGCTGCTGCTCCGTGGGCTGTTGCGCCTGCTTGGGCCCGAAGCTTTGCTGCCGCGGTTGCTGGCCAAGTCCTGGCCACGCATTTGGCGTGAGCGCCAGCCCCAACTGCTGGCCCGCGCGCGTTGGCTGACCAGCATCGAAGGATGGCTACACCAACAGCTGCTTGGGCGGATGGTTGTGGCGCCCTCCGGCCTGACCGGGCCATGGCCTTTCGATGTACGGACTCGCAACTGGAGCGAAACCGAGCTGCTTTATCGCGTGCTGGGCTACGAGCGACGCTGGCTTGCTGAGATCGTAGAGGCAGGGCAGCCTGTGGGGCGCCTGAGCGCTAGGGCAGCATCGCAGACGGGGCTGGCGGCGGGACTGCTGTTCTTTGCATGCGGCGGCGACAAGCAGGCCGAGGCACTGGGGGCCGGGATTGGCGGAGGCGACGGTGACATTGGCGCTGTCAGCCTTGGCACAGGCTCTTCGATCTCGCTGTTGGCGCCGCGACCACGTTCGCATCGTCGCTACCACTGGTTCACGATGACGGCTGCTCAGCCCGCGGTTTGGAGCCATGAGTACTTGCTCTTCCGCGGCATGTGGACCGTGAGCTGGTTTGCCCGGGAGCTAGCGCGCGATCTCGAGCCGCTGGCTGCGGAGTCGGGCGGCTCGGTCGAAGCCGTGCTTTGTGAGCAAGCTGCTGGCGTGCCGCCGGGCAGCGACGGTCTGATGCTGTGGCCGCGTTGGTCGCCGAGCTTGCAGCAGCCCAACGAGACCGGCGGCTGGGTGGGGCTTGTTGAGACCCACGGCCGCCCACACATGTTCCGAGCGCTGCTCGAGGGTATTGCCTTCGACTTGCGGCGGGGCCTCGAGATTCTGCAAACGGGCTTGGGCGCTCGCGTGCGGCAGCTGCGCCTGGGGGGAGGCGGCGCGCGCTCGCCGCTGATTGCGCAAATCGTTGCCGACGTGCTCGATTTGCCAGTGGTGAGACCGGACATGCACGAGCTGGCTGCTCGCGGCGCCGCCATCGTCGCTGCAGTTGGCTCCGGTGTGCATCCCAGCTTCAGCGAAGCCGTATCGGCAATGGTGCCAGCGAAGTCCGCGTTGCCACCTGCAGCTGGAGCTGCGGCGCGCTACGAGCGTTTGTACCAGCAGGTGTACTGCCCTGGACTGAGTCGGCTCGGTGCGCTGTCGGAGGCCCTGAGCAAAGCGTTGGGTTCGGACTGAAGCTACAGTGCGAGGTTGCGATCGCATACAATGTGTCGTTGGAACGGAAGCACTGATGAAATCCACGGACGAAAAAGCTCGCAAAACCATCATCGCGCGTCGCGCCCAGTTCCTCACCATCGCGCTTGCGGGCGCTGGCTTGTGCGCCAGCCAGGGTTGCGATCCACCGCGCCCATGTCTCAGCATCAAGGCGCCCGAGCACACCAGCGCACCGGCCGACGCCGGGGCTGAGCAGCCAACTGAGGGGGTCGACGCCGGTGTCATCGAACGACCTGACGATGGCGCCGGGGCCGGTCGTGAGGCTGAGTCGACGGTCTGCCTCAGTGTTGAGATGCCGCCCGACCCACCCTGATTGAGCTCACTGCACAATCGAGAAGCCGGAAAATACTTTGCGGGCCATTTCGAGTTGTGCTGGATCGAGGAAGCGCTCCGGCAAATGGCCCGCTTTGCGCCCCAGCGATGCCAGCTTGGAGCCCCAAAGCGGATTGTAGGCGAGCAGCGCCACACGATCGACGCCCAGCGAGCGCAGTAGCGTTGCGATCGATGCCAGCTTGTCGCGCTCACAATTGACCTGTGGGACGAGCGGTACGCGAACCAGTACCTCGACATCCAGAGCGCGCAGGCGCGCTAGATTCTCGACGATGAGGGCGTTGTCGCGGCCGCAGAAGTGATGGTGCTCTTCGGGATCGGCCAGCTTCACATCGAAGTAGATGGTGTCCAAATGAGGAGCGAGCAGTGAGGCGAATCGTTCCCACTTGAAGTGCCCGCAGGTCTGCAGCAGCACGTGGATGGACTGCTCTGAGAGGCGTTGGGCGACAGCCCCAGCGAATTCACTGAACAGGGTTGCTTCGCCCCCAGACAAGCTGACCCCGCCGCCGGAGTTGTCAAAGAAAACGCGATCGCGCAGCAGCAGCTCGGTCAGCTCATCGACGCTGTAGCGACGGCCCACGATTTCGAGGGCGCCACCGGGACATGCCTCGACGCAGTCAGCGCTGCGCTTGCACCTGGCGCGATCGAGCTGGCTCGGGCCAGCCGCTCCGATGGCCCCCTGAGTACAGGCCGCGGCGCAGTCTCGACAATCGATGCAGCGCGCCTGGCGGAAGAGCAGCTCGGGCGCGGCGCTGATGCACTCAGGGTTGTGGCACCACACACAAGAGAGCGGACAGCCTTTGAAGAACACGGTCGTGCGAATACCGGGTCCGTCATCGAGCGCGTTGCGCTTGATGTCGGCGATCAGCGGCAGGTCAATCCCCATCAGTCCGACAAACGATGCTCGGCGCGCTCGATGAGCTCACGCTTCATGTCGTCGTTCAGATCGTTGAAGTAAGCGTTGTAGCCCGAAATGCGAACCAGCAACGTCGGATACAGCTCCGGGTTGGCCATCGCGTCGCGCAGCGTCTGCGAGCTGACCACGTTGAATTGCAGCTGCATGCCTCCTTCTTGCATGTAGCTGCGCGCATAGCCGCTCATGTGAGCGACGCTCTGGCTCGCTGTTTCGTGTCCGCCGGGCACCACCTTGACGTTGAAGGCGATGTTGTTGGGCATCTCGTGGTGGTCGAGGCTGGCTACGTCGTGGATGTGATCGACGATCGACGAGTGACGTGAGGCGGTGGGGGTGATGCCAGGTGTGAATGCCTTGCCCTTGCGGCGGCCGCTTGGAAGCGCACCAGACAGGGTGCCGAAGGCGACGTGATTGCTCATGCTCCAGAAGCCGGAGTTGTAGTGGCCCCCGCGGTAGTGAGGCTGCTCGCGGAAGACTTCGTGGCAGAAACTGATCACCTGCGAAGCGATTTGTTGCGGCAGCGGATGGCCCGAGCCGAATTTGGGGACGCGCTGGGTGATGCGCGTCAAGAGGCTCTCGTGTCCTTCGAAGTCCGCATCGAGGGCGGCGATCAAGCTCGGCAAATCGAGTCGCTGCTCGTCGAAGACGATCTGCTTGATGGCAACCAGAGAATCGACCACGTCGACCAAGCCAACGTTTCCCGACCCCGAGCTGTTGTACTTGGCGCCTCCCTCGCTCAGATCGCGGCCGCTGGCGAGCGGTCCCTCGAAGAGCGCCGACAGAAACGGCGTCGGTCGCACGAGCTTGTGCGATTCACCGAGCATGTTGTTGGCCTCAGTGGCCAGCTCGATCATGCGGCGCAGCTGAACGAAATAAGCGCCCAGCACCTGCTCGAACGAAGTCATGCTCGCCGCATCGGCGCTGACAGGGCCGACCTGCTCATCGATCAACGGGTGGTAGCCGCGGCGTAGCGCCATCTCGAGCGGTGCTACCAGATTGAACATCATGCAGTTGGTGTGACCATAGTGGCGTCCGCAGCTGGTCGGCTCGACGCAACCCGTTGCGCTCCAGTCGCGGGCCTCGGGTTCGCTCAGGCCCTGGTCGCGCAACACCTCGATGACCGCTCGGTCGTTGTGAATACTGGGCGTGGCGCCTGTCAGGTAGTTCACCTCGCAGAGGCGTTGCAGATAAGCAGCCGAGTTGATCCCCTCGTGGTAGCGGGCGTTGATGTTGGGATCCTTCAAGGCCAACATCTCGGTGACCTTGAGGCAGATGTAGCTCATGTCCGCTACGGTGTTGCTCCCATCGGGCGCTACGCCCCCCAGCGTGATGACCTGTCCAGAGGCCGAGCCACCGAAGAGCTTGTTGCCCAAATCGGCAACCTGAGGCAGGTGGTCGGTGCAGCGCAAATAGAAGCAGCCAACCAGCTCGATGGCGCGCTCGATGTAGGCGGGCCGGTCGGTCTCGGGCAGCTTGGCGATGTCGGCTTCGAAGTAGGGCTGAAGCCACTGATCGAGTCGCCCGATGCTCAGTCCGGCGTTGGTGTTCTCCATGTGGCAACCGATCCACACCGTCCAGATGGCCTGCAATGCTTCGTGCAGGGTTTCGGCGGGGCTGGCTGGGACTTTGGCGCAGATCCGTGCGATCTCGGTGAGCTCGGCGCGCCGGGCCGGGTCTCGTTCAGTCGCGGCGTCGGTCGCGGCCTGGGCCGATAGCCTGGCCGCATAACACTTCACCGCGTCCAAGCTGAGCGCCAGCGCTTGGTAGAAGCTCGCCGCTCGCTGTCCCAGGCTTTGCTCAGCTGCCTTGTCTTGCGCTTCTTGTCGTAGCGCCAGCAGCCCGCGCTGCAGTACCCGGGGCATGTCGGCGATGGTGTGTGAGACCGCTTGGGTCTTCCATTGGAAGTAGAGCACGAAGCGCTCGTCGAGCTGGATCGATCGGGGGTTGTCGTTGGCGGCTCGGGCGTGCTCACGCACGTTGCGGTCGACCCAGTAGGGAAAGACCTCGTCGTTGAGCACCGCTACGTCCTCGGGCGCGATGCGGTAGGGGTTGAGCCGTCGCTGGTTGACCGTGCGCAGCTCCGGCCAAATGGGAATGCCGCCACACTCGGGGTAGACGACGACCCCGACCTGCTTGCTGGTGGTGGTTCCAGCGAGCAAGTCACCCGATCGGATGATCGGCCGGCGCTGGCTCATCAAGTGGTGAAAAGCGCCCGCCTGGCGCAGCGCGGGATGGTCCTGCCGACCATTGCTGCGGCGATCCTGATCGCGCAGATGCTCGGTGTAGAGTCGTGGCCGCTCCGAGCAAATCTCGGGGGTGATCGCAAAATAGTCGTCGAGAAAACCTGCCAGTCTGGGGAAGTCGTCGATGGTGTATGCGCTCAGGCCCGGGTCCGGCAAGAACCGCACCGAATCGCAGGGCTCCATCGGCATGCTGCGACGTGGTTTGGGCCGAACGATCGGCCGGCGTGCGGCTACCTCGGGACGTCGATGGCGCTCGATGAGTGAGGTGAGCATGAACGACAGCCGCGCGACGTGACTGAGGTTGCCGCGGAACACCAGCTCGCCGCTGAGCAGCATGCCCAGCACCCGATTGGGTGTCTCGGTCAGGAGCATGCGCGCCGCGGCGGCATCCCTGAAGCTCATGGTCGCGTCCGGTTTGGCCGGGACGATGGTGCTGCAGCGCACCCGTCCCCCGCCGAATTGCGCGCACAGCGAAAACGATCCGTCACGACCTTCTAGCGCAACCGTCGCCTGCCAATCGTCAGCCAGCCCGTTGCTGCCGTCCCGGTAGATGAGCCGCCGATAGCTCGGATCGAAGCGCAAGCGCAGGTCCATCAAGCGAAACAGCGCATGAAGTCCGAGCGCCGTGAGCCCCTGGGTGACCCCTTGTGCGGTTCGGCGCAGCAGTGGCGTGGTCCGGGCCTTGTCCAGCACGCGTCGTTTCAGTCCCCAGAGGGCCTCGTTTGGT
>CAZRGL010000602.1:0-6598 GCA_964599485.1 uncultured Polyangiaceae bacterium | reverse complement strand
GTACTCGGTTTGCACGCCGAGAAGGTCGACCGTAGTGGTGGAAAAAGCGGTCAGCTGGTGTGACAAGCTGGATCTAAAGCTGGCCCCAATGTGCAGTCCTTCGATGGGCCGAAAAAGAACGCCGGCGTGCACCGCGGCGGCTCGCTGCATTTCGTAGTCGTAGGAGACCTCGACGGACTCTCCGCTCAGCGCCGAGATGTCTGCGTCCGTGTTGGTCAAGCTGTCAGCCAGTAGCGAGGCGCCAATCGCCAACGCGAGGCTATCCAGGACGCGCACGGCGATTCCGGCGCAGATGGTCATCTTCTCGAGCCGCTCGCTGAGCAATGCGAATCGCGGACGCTCCGGGCCGGAGGCGGTGGTGCCCAACATGCGGGTGGGGGGCGCAAAAGCCTGCGAGAACCATGCGCCGAGGTGAAAGCGCAGATACCAAGGATCGACACCGCTCTGTGCTGCGCCGCAATGGGGGCACTTTTCCTGCTCACGATGGCGGTGCTTGCCGCAGATCGGGCAGGCGTAGCTCGAGATCAACGGCGTCGACAGGCCGACGGCGTAGGCGTAGCTGTTGTCGAGCTCAGCGGCCTCGTCGGCCTCGGCCGAGCCGGACTCGAGCTTCATGTTGCGCACCACCACGTCGAAGGAGCCGACCGCTTGCGGTCGGTGCTCGAATGCGAGGGCCGCGAGGTTGTAGTAGACGGCCGCGGGGCCACGGGCCAATGCGGTTCCTGCGCCGCCCATCGCTTTGACTTTGGCGTCTGCCCCGTAGGTGTCTTCGTAAGAATTGGCGCTGACCTCGGTTGGGGTCGCGACCATCATGGTAGTGAGGGCGACGGCTGCTTTGGTCCAGTGCCGCATCAAGGCGCCCCTCCGTTTTGCGCGTCGAGCCAAGGACAAGCATTCTTGGGCGCGCCGACGCGGCCGCAAATCACCCGATAGATGGCGCCGAGGCCGCTGTCGTCGTCGCGGATGAACTCGACCGATGATTCGATCATGCTTTCGATGTCGAGCGCGTCGATCAGCTCAGCGCTCGATCGCGGCTCACAGCTATCCGGATCGATGAGCGCCAAGGCCTCACCCACGTCGATGAACACGCTCAGTGGAGCCTCGTCGCGTCCTTCTGGGCCTTGATCGAACAGGTTCTGCAAGAGCACCAGCCCGGTATTGCTATCGTCGAGGGCGACCATCTTTTCGATGCCGTCTATCACTCCGACCAAGCGGGCATCAGGTGGACGGATGAGCTCGGCGAGGTAGCTGCCGATGTGATTGATTGCGCTGGGATCGACATTGGTCTGCAGCGCCGAAGCCAGCAGCCGCAGCAGCGCACCGAATACGTCGGTCGCTGCCGAATCGCCCGGGCTCAGCAGGTTGACGACCGAGGCGTCGATGTCGGCGCGGCTGTCAGAAGCGTCGACCACCGCCCACAGCTCGATGAGCGCAGCTAGGTCCCTGCCGCTGCCCGATGCGGCTGCGTCCTGCTGCCAAGCGGCGACCTCCTCGAGCAACTCCGCTTCGGTCAAGTCGAGCAAGTCGGCGGCGAAGGTGAGCAAACGTTCGCCGAGCGGCACCAAGAAGCGATTGTCGAGCTTGTCGATACCACCTTCGGAGTGAGTCTTGGTCAGCAGCTCGAGCGCGCCGTAGACGAAATGCTCCAGCTCCGTCACCTTCCCGGCGGCGTCCACGCGGGTGGCAATCTCGCGCCACGATCCGAGCAACAACCCTGCGGTCGAGCCCGTCTTCTTGGTTCCGTCGACAGTGGTCAGCTGTCCATCGTCATCGACGATGTAGCTGAGCGCGTCGGCAAATACATCCAGGGCGCTGTCTCCCTTGTCTGGGTCGACCTCGACGTCGACCATCAAGTCGAGCAGCTCGAAGAAGGTGTCGGGCGTCTCGCCTTGCAGGATGTCGATCACTAGCGGCTCGGCTTTGCGGATCACGCTGTAGCTGGCCGGATCGGCGTCCTCGTCCTTGGTGAAGTCGTTCTGCAAGACATAGTAGAAATCGATCAGCGTGCGGGTTTCGCCGCGGTCGACGAACACGCGCGTGATGGGAATATAGGCATCCAGCATGCCCGCTTCCGCTAGCTCACGCAGCGACTGCAGGTTGGCGAATACCTCTTTGCCGTCGCAGCCCCAAGAGTCGAGCACCAAGATGGCCAACGCGTCGATCAGGGGCAGCCCGGCCACGCCCATCACCACATCGATGAGCGTGCAAACCGTGGCGGGTTTGAGCGAGGCCAGCGTTTCGAGCAGCATCTGGGCGATGGTGCGGCCGTCGAGCGGGACCTTGCAGCCATCGGCCGCCACCATCAAGGCGATGTTCTTCTCGAAGCCGCTGCGGTTGTCGACTTTGCCGTTGGGGCCCTGGTAAAAGCGCGCCTTGGAGTAGTCGACTTTCGTAGACGCCTCCAAGTCCGGCGGCGCATCGCTGCACAGCGGACTCTTGGTCAGATCGGCGTAGACCATCGTCATGGCCAGCTCGGCCGGAAGCTCAGCGGCGCTCTCCCCTAAATCGTGCACCACTTGCAGGAGCAGCCGCAGGGTGCTCTGGCCGCTCGCGGTGTCCTGCTCGGCCAGCTCGTCGACGAGTGGCAATACGCCCTCGACCACATCGATGAAGCCAATGTCGCCCAGCGAAACACCGCTGTCGCGCAAGTCGTTGAGCAGTTTGCCGACGAGAATGACAACGCGCTCTGCCAGCTTCTCGTCTGCGTTGACGAGCTTGGCCCAGGTGTCGAGCAGCTGTGAAATGGACCGGTAGCGTAGCGCGTCCACCACCGCATGAAGAAGAGCTGCCACAGGGTTGTCGATCGGATAAGCAGGCCCGTCGTCGCTGCTGTCGTAGGGCGTGCCGCCGTCGTCGAAAACGGTCTTGCCGAGGGCGGGAATTAGGGCCGCGAGCAAATCGCGGTGCAAGTCCTGCTCGTAGATGTCCCCGACGAGCTGCAACAGCAGGCTGAGCCCAGTGCGCTTGGCGTCGAAGTACTGGTACAGCAGCAGTCCGTCGTGGGCGAGCGCTCGGCCGAAGTCGTCGCGGTCCTGATCGTCGTGGCCGAAGGGTGGGATGACGATGGGCTCGCCGGTGGTGTCGACAGGCTGGCCATGCTCGTCCACGTCCGCGACGCCGTCGTCGTTCAGATCGACGAAGGGCGCATACAGTGTCCCAGTGAGTGAATCGACTGCGACCGCTGGGTTACCCATTGCGTCCGCCCGTACAGCCCAGGCGGGCGGGCCGAGCTTGCTGTCGGCATCGAGATCCACCTGCTGGAGCAATACTTCAATCAGATCGACCCGTTTGCTCTCCAGCTCCGGTGCGCGCAGCTCCTGGAGCGCGGCGGCAAGAGCATTCAGAGCACCCGTGATGACGTCCTTCTCACCGTTGCTCACACCGGATTCGTCGACGCCATCGTTGTCCCGCACCGTTCCGGCTACTGCGGCGAGCAGCTGCTCGATCTCATCGTAGGCCAGCAACCTGCCAATCAAAGCGGTGACGTCCTCCGACGTCAGCACCGAGCGGGTGCGCATCAGTTGGACGATGGCTTGCAGACCACTGTGCTTGGGGTCGTACTCATCGTCGACGAGCAGCCCCAGCGCGTCGCCGATGCTGTCGCTCATCTTCACCGCGGTGCCGTCGTCTACCAAGGGCAGCACGCTGCTCTGCAGCGAGCCCGGCAACGCCTCGAGCAGTTGCGGATCGATGGTGTGGTTGATCGCGTCGATGAAGCGCTGTCGATGTTCTTCGATCGCAGCGACCTTCTGGCTGGCGCAGCTCGACGAGCGCGCGAGATTGGCCCGCACGATGGCGTATACCTCCGTGCCCAGATCGAAAGGCCGTGCCGGCGGAAGCGGCTCGTTGACAGCCGACCCCTCGCCAACCCGGCAGCCCTCCCAACACATCGCCAACAGCGCTGCGAGGAGCACAGTATGCACAGCCCTACGCCACGAGCTCATTTGCCCACCCGCCCCTAGCGTCGCATTGTCGCGCTGCGGCTCCAAGCAGGAGCGCCCAAATGGCAAAAAACAGGTCACCGAGGCACCTCTTTCAGTCAGGAGCCCTCAGACGGCACGTTGAACCAAGCCGCTACCGAGTTGCCGACCATGACCTCCGCTTCGCAACCGCAGCCACTGCTACTGGCTCGCCCAGCGATATCGGCTCCGCTGTCTCGAAGGGCGTCCAGCGCCGCAAAATCCAATGTCCACGGCCGCCGAGCAAGTACAATCGCTGTCTATGGCTCGTGCATCGCTCGCTGCAGCTCTCGGCCTTCTGTTCGTTGTCGGCTGCAGCGGTACGGCCGTCGTAGATGGCGCCGGCGGGGGCTCGGTGTCTTCGAGCAGCTCCGGCACAGCCACCAGCACGCAGCCGAGCTGCGGCGACTTGCAAACCTGCTGCGAGGCGTTCTGCGACAAGCTCGAGTCGCTGTCGTGCTGGCCGAGCGGCGGCTGCCAGTGCCCGCTCGAGCTGACGGCCGCTTGTGGCAAAGCCGCCCACACCTTTTTCGGCTGCTTGCTCGAACAATGGCCAGGCTCGTACCAGTGCATCAACGGATTGCCGCTGTTCGCCTGTGGCTATTGCGAAGCCGAGGCCGCAGAGCTCAACGAGCAGTGCGAGGACAATGTGACCTGTACCCCGCCGTGACCTGAGCCCCTCGCCCCCAGGTCATCATCCGGGCTCAGCGCCGAGCCCACACGTCGCCGCCGCAGTCGAGTCCTGGTCTGACGACACTTGGGCGTGCACCAAGGAGAGATTTTGCGCTAGGCTTGGCCCCGTCGCACGAGTGGCGGAACTGGTAGACGCGCCGGATTTAGGATCCGGTATGGCAACATGTGGAGGTTCGAGTCCTCTCTCGTGCACCCTGCAAGAATCGCTCATCTTTCGGCCCGGCCGTCCCGCCTGGCTTGCTTGGGTGCCTTCGTGCCTTTCTCCGGCTTGGCCGCGGCTAGTTGCGCGTTGGCATCTGGTTGCAACGCCCTTACGGTGTCGTCATGGCAGAGTCGCAGTCGGGCAATTCGCGTGAGTCGCATGACGAGTACGAACAGCGGTACATGCGTGACGGTTCACCTGTCCTTCACCGTGACAAGCGTGTGGAGCGCAAGACTTCAGCCGCACTAGCAGTGACGGGCTTGTCCACGCTCGTGGGAGCAATGGTGGTCGCGGCGCTGCAGTACGGTTCGATGAATCCCACGAAGCTGGCGTTCTTGGTGGCCACGATGGTTGGGCTCGGTGCGCTCTTCACATTCCTGGGCCTTACCTACGGTGTGGTGCGTACCATCGTGACGGCTGAGCACGTTCGCATCCAGTACGGTACCTCCGGACCGACCATTGCGCTCAATAGCATCACCTCGTGCAAGGTGGTCGATTACGACCTGTCGATCTATGGCAGTTGGGGCGTCACCATAGGGACCGATGGCAGTCGGGCTTACGTGCCAAGTGGAAAAGAGGTGGTTGAGATCTGCTACCGGGAACAAGGCGATGACAAGAAGGTTGTGGTTGGTGTGGCGGACGCGAAAGCGATGGTGAGCCAGATCAACAAGGCACGCGACTCTTCTGCGGTTCGCGTGGCCGCTGTTGGCGTCGAGGAGGCACGCGACTCCTCTTCGGTTCGCGTGGTCGGCGTTGGCGTCGAGGCCGAAAGGGAAGCGGACGCTGCTGCAGAGGCAGAGGCTTTGGCGGAGGCAGAGGCAGAAGCATCAGCTAGGCGCTCTTAGCTTGAGATTTGGTGACGCCATACGTCCCTAGCGATGTGGTTGCGGCAAAGCCCGATTGAGCCTGCGCACTCCCGCCCGAGCGCAGTCCCGGAGCGCACTCCCGCCCGAGGGCGCTACTTGGAGGAACTGGGCAGTACCCAACTGACCAGTGGCAGCGGCTCCGATTGCTCGGCCAGAGTGCTACCAATCAAGGCGCCAGCGGCGAAGTAGGTCCCCGTGTCCGAGGTTGGCAGAATGTCGTAAGTGCGCTCCTGGTCATACTTGATATTGGTCGACGAGCGGACGGTGAGCCCGCCCAGCAAGTCGCCAGGAGCCAGCTGGCCAATGGTGCGCCCGTCGCCGGTTGGGTGGCGCGCGCTGATGCGTACCTGCCGGCCGTCTTCGAAGGTCAGCTTCACCACCATATGATTGCTCACGGCCACGCTGTTGATGCGTGCGACCGGGACGATGCGCAGCTCGCCTTGGTGGACGCTATAGACCAGGTCGCCACGCCGTAGCGAGGCGATTGGCCGCTCGCCGTTAGGAGTGGCCACGAGCGTTTCGGGGGCGGCGCATTGGCACAAAGGACAGCCTTTGGGGCAGGTGCCGTGCTTGTTCGGTTTGTGGCAGGCCGCGCCCCCGGCTGGACCTCCGGTCTGCACCTCGCAGCACAGCTCGTTCAGCTCGCAGCAGCTGTTTCCACAGCAGAACTTCGTGCCGATGCAAGTCTGGCCGCCGCAAGGTGCTTTCGTGCACTGGCCAGCGCTGCAGAAGGGCGGTTTGTCCTTGCGTGCCGATGCAAGTCTGGCCGCCGCAAGGTGCTTTCGTGAGCCGGTCGAGCCGGTCGAGCACACCCGACCGGGCGGTCGAGCACACCCGACCGGGAGTAGTTTTGTAGGGCAAGTCGGGACAACGGCCGT
>CAZRGL010000601.1:0-6612 GCA_964599485.1 uncultured Polyangiaceae bacterium | reverse complement strand
GGTCGGTGGTGGTTCCCAGCAAGTAGCGATGCAAGGCGATGGCCGCGTCACGTTCGCTCAGCTCGCCGCGCTCTTGGGTCAGCTCGACGAGCCGACTCTGGTACATGTCCATCGAGTCGGTGAACACCGTCAGCACGACGTCGTCTGGACCGAGCTCGAACCACTTGCTGAGCTTGATGGCGCTCAACATGTTGGCGACCCCTGAGATTCCGAGCAGCCCCAACTGCGCCACAATCGCTTCGGGCACGCCTTCGCTGGTCAAGGTTGCGCGGCCGACGGGTGTGTTGAAGAGGCGGATGAGCGCCATGGTGGCGTCATCGTCGATGGCCATCACCAGATCGGTATTGCGTACGTTGTGGATCCAAGGAATGTGCTTGTCACCGATCCCTTCGATGCGGTGAGCGCCAAAGCCATTTTGCAGCAAGGTGGGGCATTGCAGCGCCTCACTGGCGGCGATCTTGCTAGTGGGAAAGCGCTTCTTGAGAAAGTCACCACAGGCAATGGTGCCGGCCGAGCCGGTCGTCAGCGCCACACCTCGGTAGCGCCCTCTGGGGCCAAGCTCGCGATCGAGCACTTCGGCCATGGCTCTTCCGGTTATCTCGTGATGCCACAGGTAGTTACCGAGCTCATCGAACTGATTGAAGATGACCAGATCCTGGCCTGAGCTCCGCAGCTCCCAGCACTTGTCGAAGATCTCTTTGACGTTGCTCTCGCTTCCCGGCGTCTTGATCACTTCGCCGGCAATCTTGTCCAGCCAGCTGAAACGCTCCTTGCTCATTCCCTCGGGCAAGATCGCGATGGAGTCACAGCCTAGCAACGCCGAGTCATAAGCGCCGCCGCGGCAGTAGTTACCAGTCGACGGCCAGACCGCTTTTTGGCTGCTGGGATCGAACTGGCCGGTGACCAAGCGCGGCGCGAGGCAGCCAAAGGCGGCACCGACCTTGTGGGCTCCGGTGGGAAACCACTTGCCGACCAAACCGATGATGCGTGCCTTCGTGCCAGTGAGCGCAGAGGGCAGCTCGAGATAATTGACGCCGCCGAACTGGCCGCCGCTCTCTTTGGGCTCGTTGTGCCAATTGATACGAAACAGATTGAGCGGATTGAGATCCCAGAGCCCGACATCAGCAAGCTGGGCTTTGACGGCAGCACTGATCAACTCCGGCTGCGCCATCTGTGCGAAGGTGGGAATGACGATGTTGCGCTCGCGGGCGCGGGCTACCGCCTTGTCGAGGGCTTCTGGGTGAACAGTCAGGTCAATCATGATTTTTTCGTCTGTGCTCCTGCTCGCTGAAAGCGCCTTGCAACGCGTCCATCGAGGCGTCAATCATGGGAGGGCTGTCGCAAGCGCGGCTCGCCGCGGCAATGTCCTTGAGGCCAGTGCCGGTCACGAGCACGACGACTTGCTCATCAGCGTCAATCAGGCCATCAGCCGCTTGTTGCAACAGGCCGGCGTACGCGGCACACGCTGCTGGCTCAGCGAACACTGTAGCGTCCGCGGCAAGCGCAACCATCGCTTGCAAGATCGCCTCGTCACTCACGGTGAGATAGCTTCCTCCGGTCTGTCGCACCGCCCGTAGCGCGCGCAAACCGTCACTCGGACGATCGGCGGCGATGCTGTCTGCGATGGTCGAAGCGACCACGGGCTCGATTTCGGTGACGTCCTTGGCGAAGGCGTTGGCGATCGCTGCCGAGCCCTCGGCTTGCACACCGATGAGCATCGGCAGCTTGTCGATCCAACCGAGCGCGTGCAAGTCGACCAGGCCTTTGTGAACTGCCGAAATGATGTTGCCGTCGCCCACCGACACATAGATGCGGTCAGGCGCGCTCCAAGCTGATGTCGAGCTCGCGTCTCGGCGCGCGACACCGCCAAGCTGTTCACAAATCTCGTACGCAGCAGTCTTTTTGCCTTCCGCAGTAAACGGGTTGAAGGCGGTGTTGCGACAGTAGATCCCAAGATCGAGCGCCGCCGTGCGCGACAAGGCGAATGCGTCGTCATAGCTGCCACGCACCAAGTACAGCTCGGCGCCATAGATCATCAGCTGGGCGATTTTGGCGGCAGGAGCGCTTTCGGGGACGAGCACTGTGGCGGTGAGCCCCGCGGCATGGGCCATGGCGGCGATGGCAACGCCAGCGTTGCCGGTCGATGCGGTGATGATTCGATCGGCGCCAATGGCGCGGGCACGCATGGCCACCACAGCGCTAGCGCGATCCTTGAGCGAGCCGGTGGGTAGTCGCCCGTCGTCTTTGATCCAGACATCGCGCAGACCACAACGCGCCGCGGTGCCGCGTGCTCGGAACAGTGGTGTGCAACCCAACGCAGCCAAGGGGCCGGCGGTGTCCTCGGGTCGGTCGACTGGGAGCAAGTCGGCATAGCGCCAAATGCTCTGATCATCACTAGCAGCGATGCACTGTGGGTCGACCCGAGCGGCGATTGCAGCGTAATCCAGCAGCAGATCGAGCGCTTCGTGGCCGCAGCTCGGACAGGCGTAGCGGCGCGGATCGCCAGCATCGACCTCAGCCTCACAAGCGGGGCAACGGTAGCCAGATAGTTCGCTCTTCGTGGTCATCTCTCCAGCCGGCGGCCGAGTTCGGCAACATAGTCTCGCGGCGATGGATGGGCCAGGCGCATCGATGTGCCGGCGCAAGTAGCTGAAATTACTGAGCCCACCCTCGCTGGCCACCCGTCCGCTGCAAGGAGCAGCTATGCTTCAGACAGATGGTGTCGTCTGCACCCCTTTCCCAACGTCGTCGCCAATTCGGTGCTTTGCTTCGTTCGGTGGTCAAGGTGCTGTGCGTGTCTGACGCTCCTGACTACGAGCAGCCGTGGCAGTCCCGCGGGCCCACGACGAGTGTTGGCTCAGGCGCAATCATCCAAACCCATCGCGGCATGCGCGTGTTGACCAATGCCCATTGCGTAGCCAACCAGGTGTTCGTCGAGGTGCGGCGCTACGGCAACGCCCAGAAGTACGTCGCCGAGGTCGAAGTCATCGGACATGAATGCGACTTGGCGCTGTTGAGCGTCGAGGACGATGCTTTCTTTCACAACACGACGCCGCTGACGCTCGGTCCGCTTCCTGCACTGAGCGATCGCGTATCGGTTTGTGGGTACCCCGTGGGCGGCGAGCGTTTGTCCATTACGGAGGGAATCGTCTCGCGCATCGAGCTGGTCAGCTACGCACAGAGCAATCGCAGCTTGCTAGCTGTTCAAATCGACGCGGCCATCAACGCAGGCAACAGCGGCGGCCCGGTGATGCGCAAGGGTGAGCTGGTAGGCGTGGCATTTCAGGCGCTCGACGACGCCGAACAGATTGGATACATGATTGCGCCTTCGGTGGTCCGACACTTTTTGCGCGACATCGAAGAGGGGGACTACCGAGGCTTTCCCAGCTTGAGCGTGCGAACACAGACGCTCGAAGCGCCCGCTCACCGTCGCTACTTGGGATTCCCACCCAAGCAGAGCGGCGGCGTTCTCTTGACTCAGATCATCCACGGAGGATCGGGCGACGGTGTGCTCGAGCCGGGCGATGTGTTGCTGGAGATTGACTCAGCGCCGGTGGCCTCGGACGGAACGGTCGTGCTACGGGAAGGCGAGCTGATCAATTTCAAGGCAGTGGTCACGCGGCGCCACGTTGGCGAGCGGGTCCCCGTCGTGGTGTGGCGCGACGGCCAGCGCTTGGATTGTCTGATCGAGCTTCGGCCACCCCAATCGCTCGTCGCTGAAGAGCGTTTCGACGTGCGTCCTTCTTACTATTTGTTTGGTGGTTTGCTCATCGTTCCGCTGACCTGTGACTACCTCAAGACCTGGGGCGAGGACTGGTGGCAGACCGCGCCGAAGGAGCTCGTCAGCCTATATGAGAACGGTGTGCCGACCGCTGAGCGTGAGCACCCAGTGGTGCTCCAGAAGGTGCTGGCCGACCGGGTCAACCAGGGCTACCACGACGTGGAGAGCATGCTGGTGAGCAGCGTCGATGGCCACTCGGTTCGCTCCATCACAAATCTGATCGAGCTCGTTGAGGCAGGCCAAGGCACCTACGTCACATTCAAGGCCGATAGCGGGCGGATCGTGGTGCTCAATCGGGAGCGCGCCATCACCCGCAACCCGACGATCCTCCGCAAATATGGAGTTCGCTACGAGCGCTCCGACGATCTGCGCCCCGCCCCAGTATCTTCGAAGTGACTCAGGAGTGGTTATTGGGGCAACCTGGATCTACAGCTCTTCGTTCACCTTCTTGGTCCTATGCTTACTGCCGACTACGAAGATGGGCTTGAGAGCGATGGTAGCGCCGGCGTGCTGTTTCTCGATCACCACCGGGTTTTTGCTGCGGATCACCTGGCAATTCTCCTTGACCCGATAGCGCAGATAGTAGGTTCCTGGCGGCACCCGGAACTCCCCGTCGCGGCCGGCCAGAACACGTAGCGTGCCCTTCATCACCGGCTCGAGCTTGGCGTCGAGGATGCGCGCTTGGAGCGTGACGTTGCCGTTGTTCTTCAATCGAACGTAGCGGCTGCCACTGCCGAGGTACCCGGCTCGGACGGGCGCTTCCTTCTTGGGGTTCTTGGAGCAACCGCTCGGCTCGAGATCGAGCTGTCCGGCGTTGGCTTTGCGCGCCTTGTCCATCATCGAGCGATAGGAGTCCTGGGCCATGCACAGCGGGGTCTTGCCGTCGAGCGAGCCTCCCACCTGGACGCTACCCTCTGAGCAGCGGCCCTGCAGATGGCTGAGATCGGCGGGTGGAGGCTTGCCCTGGGGCGCTTTCGTCGGCGACGCCTCTGCCTTTGATGTCTGGCTCGTTGGCGTCTCTTGCGGGGGCGCGGTTGCTGTTTTGAGCTCTGGGGACGGCTCGCTCGCGCAACCGGCGAGCCCACCCACCGTCATCGCGACCACTAGAATCCGTTGCATCATCATCACCCTCCGATGCCATACGACGCCCAAAGTACGGCGCGGGGAGCCGCAATGCAATCTCGGGGTCGGTGTCTTGGGCCGCGAACACGGGTCGCGCAGTAGCGCGCTCGACGACGCGCGCTCTAGCCTTCAGTGCCGGTGACGCCACACTTGCCAAAGCACTTGCTGTTGGAGTCTTTGGACTTGCTTTCGGCGAGCTTGACGCAAGCGTCATCCCACTTGGTGCAACAGCAATAGGGCAAGTCAGTGCAAATATCGGTTACGCACGCGCTGTCGGGCGCCGCGATGTCGTTGCAAAGCAAACCGATGACGACTTCTGAAGAACCCATCGGGTCGCCGGTCTTGCATATGTCGTGACAACCCTTCTTGCCGGCGCACAACGTGCAAGTTCCATTGTAGCAAGCGCTGCCATCGCAGCAGTCCGTGGGCGCTGCACACTCCTGAGACGCAACGATGCAGCCACAGATCTTCTTCGAGTTGCAGCGGCCGTTGCAGCATTCGGTGCTGTCTTCGCAGGGCTGGTCGTTTTTTGCGCAGCACTTGCTTTCTTTGCAGCCAAGACCGCAGCAGTCGGAGGGTTTGTTGCAATCCTTGGTGTTACCGATGCAGCACAGGTTCGCCTCAGAGCCACATTCGAACTCGTCGCAACAACCACCTGGCCCATCACATGGCTTGCCCATGCCCTGACAATTCTCGCCACCGCAAATACCATCTTCGCAAGCCAGGCTGCAGCATTCAGCGTGATCGCTGCAGTGATCGCCGTCATTGAGACAGCTGCATTTGCCTTCGATACAACGTGTCGAGCAGCAATCACTGGGTTGACTGCAATCGTCGTTCTTTTCGCGGCATTTGAAAGAGCACTGCCCCATTTCGTCACAGTTTTCACTGCAGCAGTCCTCACTGCGCTCGCAGTGCTCACCTTCTTTGATGCAGAGCTCACCGCCGCAGGTCGATGTAATCGATGAGCAGAACGTGCAGCACTGCGCGCTGTCGTCACAGCCCAAGCCATCGGGCAAGCAGCAACCGCTCTTTCCGCAATTGCCCTCACCGACGGTGAAGCCGCAGCATTGCTCCAGCTGTTCACAAGTACCACCAGCGACGTCGCAGATCGGCGTCTCATCGAGGCAGTTCTTGGCGGCCGAGCAGCTCTTCAGGCAGCCAGGATCGGTGAATTTACCAAGCCAAGCCGTACGCGAGTCAGGCGCGGCGCCCTCGAGCCCTGCGCTGACATGTTGCATGCAGCTCGGGAATGCGCTCTGCCCGTAGCAATCCTCGAGCAGCTCGCACAGATCACTCGCCGCTCCGGAGTAGTCGCCGAGGGCAAGCACATTCATGCAGCTCATCACCGCAAGCGCAAGCCAGCTCGCGGTCAAGCCGAGAAGAGTGCGACGCATCGGGCCCATGATCATGGTGGTGTTCTTTTTTTATAACACCACTGCCGACGTGCCGGCAATTTGCGGTAGCATGGTCCGAAACAGAGGAAGGCGGACATGAAAAAGAGCTCGATGACAATCCTCGCTGTGATGCTGCTCGGCGCCGTAGCGCTAGGCTGCTCGGAGAACAAGGCCGCGACCGAGGCCTGCAAAGACGCCACCGATTGTGCGGCCTGTTGCAGCAAGAACGGCGCAAGCGGCAACGACAGCACGCGGGTAGGCAACAAGACCACCTGCAAGTGCCTCGGCGGCTAGCTACATCTCCACTGGCTACAT
>CAZRGL010000600.1:0-6667 GCA_964599485.1 uncultured Polyangiaceae bacterium | reverse complement strand
CCCGGGCTTCGGCGACCGTCGCAAGGAGATGCTCAAGGACATCGCCGTCCTCACCGGCGGCCAGGTGATTGCCGAAGAGCTGGGCCTGAAGCTCGAGAACGTCACGCTCAGCGATCTGGGCAACGCCAAGACCATCATCATCGACAAGGACACCACCACCATCGTCGACGGCGCTGGCGACAAGGACACGATCGAGGGACGTCAGTCCGAGATCCGCAACCAGATCGACAACACCACCAGCGATTACGATCGCGAGAAACTGCAAGAGCGGCTGGCCAAGTTGGTCGGCGGCGTTGCGGTGGTCAAGGTCGGCGCTGCCACCGAGACCGAGCTCAAGGAGAAGAAGGCCCGCGTCGAAGACGCCCTGCACGCCACGCGCGCAGCCGTCGAAGAGGGTATCGTGGCTGGTGGCGGCGTTCCGCTGCTGCGAGCACAGAGCTGCCTAGAGGGCCTCGAGCTGAACGACGAGCAGCGCATCGGCGCCAACATCGTGCGCCGCGCCCTCGAAGAGCCACTGCGTCAGATCTCCCGAAACGCTGGCGAAGAAGGCTCCATCATCGTGCAAAAGGTGCGCGACGGTGAGGGCAGCTTTGGCTACAACGCTGCCACCAACGAGTTCGGCGAGCTGCTCGGCATGGGCGTCATCGATCCCGTCAAGGTCGTGCGCATCGCTCTGCAGAACGCCTCGAGCGTGGCAGGCCTGATGCTCACCACCGAGGCCATGGTCGCCGAGCTGCCCAAGGACGAGAAGCCTGCGGCTGGTGGCCACGGCCACAGTCATGACTTCTAGGCAATAAATCTAGGCCACAAGCAGCAATTGCTGACGACCAGCCGCGCGCCTTTCTTGGGTGCCGCGGCTGGCGTCGTTTTGTGACCGGGCCAGCCCACACTTCCAAGCCACGCTTCTCGGCTGGCATGCCTTCGCGAAGGCTCGAGGTTGGTGTAGCCTGCTTCTGCATTGAAGCAACGCCCCCAAGACGATGGTCACGCTCGAGAAACTCCAGCGGACGCACAGATCGAACGCGCCTGGCTCGTCATCGACGCGATACGGGAGTTTCAAACGCTGATCGTGCAAGGCCATTCGGTCCAAACACTCGTAGATGCTGTATGCCGCCGGCTGGTGTCTCTTTATGGCAATGCCATGCTCATCCTCACCGATGAGGCGCAAGCACCCAGGCAATGGGCCTTGGCTGGTTGGTGCCAAGACGACGAAGCAATGATCGAGATGCTCGAGGCTGGCCGCCTACCACACTGTGCGCGCCAAACGCTGCAGCAGCCGGGCGTCCACGCCGCGCACGGCAACGTCGACCAATGCCGCGACTGCCCTGGTCAGCATGCAGCTGACTTCGAAGCGATGCGCGCGCGGCTCGACTACGGCGACCACGAAGTGGGGATTCTGCACGTATGCCTGGGCGAAACTGGTGAGGTGGGGGCAAAAGAGCTGGCACTCTTCGAGGGCCTAGCCGTGGACGTGGCCGGCGCGCTGCGCCAGCGCGAGTTGCGCGAAACAGCACAGCAGTCCGCCCAAGTCTCCGAAGCGTCCGAGCAGAAGTACCGCCATCTGTTCCGCAGCGCGGTAGAGGGCATGGCGGTAGCCGACGTCGCCACGAGGCAGTTTGTGGACGTCAACCCTGCGTTCTGCAAGATGCTCGGCTACACAGAAGACGAGCTGCTGAAGCTGAGCGTTGCCGATATCCACCCCCAGGAGGCGCTCGACTACGTGGTGGGCGAATTCATGGCCCTAGCGTCTGGGGATCAGAAGCTCACCGCAAACATCCCGTGTCTTCGAAAGGATGGCACGATCATCCATGCCGACGCACGCGGCTCCCCGATGCACCTCGATGGGCGCGATTTCCTGGTGGGCTCTTTCACCGACGCCAGCGAGCGCAGACAGTTGGAGGCGCGACTCACTCAAGCCGATCGTCTGGCGAGTGTAGGCTTGCTCGCCTCTGGTGTGGCGCACGAGATCAACAATCCCCTGACGTACGTGATCTACAACCTCGAGAGCATCCTCGAGGAGCTGCCTTTGCTCTGGGAAGCTGCCCGCCGCTGTGCCGAGCTCGCCAGCTGCGAAGGCGTCGCGGAGATCGATGAGGACACCCGCGAGCTGCTGACCTCGGAGCATCTCGAAGAGCTGCAGGCTTTGGGGCGTTCCTCCCTAGATGGTGCGCACCGCATCAGCGAGATTGTCCGGGACTTGAGAACTTTCTCGAGCACCGACGACGGGCGCAGAGGCCCCGTCGAAGTCAATCGTCTGATTGAAGGGGCGTTGACGCTGACCGCCAGCGAAATCAAATACCGCGCCCGCGTGGACCGCCAGCTCGGTGTCGTACCCGACATCATCGGCAGTGAAGAGCAGCTCTCGCAGGTTTTTCTCCAGTTGTTGGTGAATGCCTGTCAGGCCATCAAGGAAGGTGACGCCAGCGCCAACTTCATCCGCATCAGCACAGAGGTGGACGACGGGCATGTGGTGGTGTCGGTGAGCGACTCGGGCGCAGGGATCCGCGCCGAGCACCTCGACAAGCTTTTCGATCCCTTCTTCACCACCAAGGACGAGCGCCTCGGCACCGGGCTGGGCTTGTCGGTTTGCCACAACATCGTGCGCTCACACAGCGGCACCATCGAGGTCCGCAGTGAGCCAGGCTGTGGAGCGAGCTTCGTCGTCAGGCTGCCAATGTCTGTTTCGGAAGTCCCGCTATCGACGCCCTCGAAGCGGCAGCCCACCAGCAGTGGCCGAAACCGCAGGGGCCGGGTGCTGATCATCGACGATGATCCCATGCTCGGCGTAGTCTTGAAGCGGGCCTTGAAGGAGCACCACGATGTGACCGTCATCCACTCGGGTGCTGGCGCTCAAGAGTTGCTACGACAGGACGACGAATTCGATGTGCTTCTCTGCGATTTGATGATGCCCGAGGTGACCGGCATGAGCTTGTTCGCGTGGCTCGAAGAACATTTGCCGCAGCTGTGCTCGAGGGTGATTTTCATGAGCGGCGGAGCCTTCACCAGCGACGCCAGCGCGCTGTTGCGACGCGTGCCCAACCCCCAACTGTCCAAGCCCTTCGACCGGAGCAAGCTCAGAGCGCTCGTGGCCGCGCTCGTCGATTCCCGCCCGCCCACATCGGACTGACTTGCAGGCAAGCGCGGCTCGCCGCCAAGCGGTCGTCAGGCCGACATGCGCTGAACGGCGCGTTGAGCGATCGCGCGCCAGGAGGGCAACTGATCGCCCAGTTCTAGCGTGGCGAGTAGCGGTGACGGCGCGCGCGCTCGATCGGCGGCTGCTGTCGCTTGCTGTCGATCGCCAACCATCTGTGTTTGCTCTTGGCGCGCCAGTAGATCTGCGACGTGAACGGCGACTACCAGATCGAGACTCTCGTGCTCGATGCGCTCAGGGCGATGATGATGTGCCACCGCCTCCACAATCGCTGGTGGCAAGCCCCAAAGACCCAGCAAGTAAGCGCCGATCTCGGCATGGCTCACGCCCATGAGCGCGTACTCCGCCTCGGCCACGCTGATCTGCTTTTCGGCGGCGTGGGCGCGCACCCGCTTGAACGAACGCGGCATGCGCGTGGCCATGAGCAAATGACCGATGTCGTGCAACATGGCCGCCGTTTCCACGAGGCCTTTCTGCAGCTTGTCCACGGGTAGTTGCTTGGCAACGTCGCGAACCAGGAGCGAATGGTCGCTGAGCTGCTCTAGCGAGAACCCCGAAGCCATCTTTGTCTCCGCAACGGCCTCGAACACGACGGCGCACGACGCGATGGTGCGTAGCGTCTGCAGACCGAGAAAACTGACGGCATCCCGAACTCGGGTGATCGTTCGACTCAGTCCGAAGTAGGCGGAATTGACGATCTGCAGCACCCGCGCGTTCATGGCCAGATCTCGCTCGATGATACCGGCGATTTGCCCCAGCTCGACCTCGGGATCCTCGAGCGCCTCGTTCAATGCCCAATAGTTCTTGGGAACCGATGGGATGCTGTCCATGCCGCCAACCACCTTGCGCAAAGCGGCGTCGTCGAGCAGTTGCGTCAACGTACAACAGCGTTCCACAGTCTTGTCGAGCTGCGCGGGTGAGCACGGCTTGTCGAGAAACCGATGGGTCACACGCATGGCCGCCAGCTTGTTCTTCTCGTTGACGTGGCCAGTGAGCATGATGCGGGCAGTCGCGGGGTAGAGGCGCATGACCTCTCCAAGTAGCTCGACACCATTCATGGCCGGCATGCGCATGTCGGCCACGACCACATCAAATGGTTGCTCGGCGCACGCGTCGAGCGCTTTGCTGCCGTCCTCGACGAACACCATATCCCAGAGGCGACGTCGACGGCGCAACCTGTTGCGCAACGCTTCGAGCACCTTGATGTTGTCGTCGACAAAGAGAATGCGCCGCTTCACGGATCTGCTCCCCTGTCGGACTGCTCTTCGCCGCTCAGGCGGGCATCCTCCTCATGGGGTGAGATGGGTAGTTTCATCGTGAAGGTCGTGCCGACACCTCGTTCGGTCTCGAAGCTCAGCGCCCCACCATGAGCTTCGACTACGATAGAGTGCGCCAACGCGAGTCCCTGGCCTGTACCTTTGCCGATTGCCTTGGTCGTGAAGAAAGGATCGAAGACCCGCTCTCGTATTTCATCCGGGATGCCCCCACCGTCGTCGCTGATGGATACGACGACCGCATCACTTTGCGCGCTGGTCCTGATGCTAATGGTCCCGCGCTGGCCGCTGTCGCCGTAGCGCGCCCCAATAGCGTGGGCAGCGTTGACTACCAGATTGAGCAACACCTGATTGATATCGCCGCCGCGACAAGGCAACTCGGGCAACTGACCCAGATCAGTCTGCACATCGGCAACATATTTGTATTCGTTCTTGGCGACGATGAGGACGTTGCGCACGCTCTCGTTGAGGTCGCACACCGCTAGTGGTTGCCGCTCGATATGCGAGAAGTACTTCAGTGCCGCGACGATCTTGGTCACCCGCGTGATGCCTTCGCTCACCCGCTCGAAGCCACGCGGGACATGCTCATCCAAATAGGCGAGATCGGCTTGCTCGAGGGCATCATCGACGGTCGCGAGCAGCCGCGCGTCGAGCTTGCCGTCGGCAGCCTCGCGCAGCGCCCGCAGCGGCGCGACCAGACCCCACAGATCCTCGTGCGCTTCCCTCAGAAATGAAACCGTATCGGCGACAAACTGCATCGGTGTGTTGATCTCGTGGGCTACCCCGGCGGCCAGCACACCGACTGCCTCGAGCTTTTGCGCATGGCGCAACCTCATCTCGAGCGCCTTGCGCTCGCGTAGATCCGTTCCGATGCAAATGAAGCCGCCCGCTTGCTGCTCGTCGGCGAGCGCGCGGATCGACACGAGCATGGGGATCTCACTTCCGTCCTCTTTGATCCACTGCTGTTCACTAGCACCACAAGGCGCGATCGAACGGCCTGAGCACAGCTGCGCGAAGTCCAGCGCTAAGAGCTGCTCAGCGCTGAAGCCCAACATCTGGCTCGCGGCTTCGTTGGCTTGCACCACCCGCCCTGTCGCATCGAGGACCAGCAACGCCTCCGGAATGGTCTGGCGCAGCTGCTCGAGGCGGCGCTCAGCGTTGCGCAGCTCGAGCTCGGTGGCCTCCAGTCGCTGCTCTACTGCCACGACCCCATCTCGCCCGCAAGCGTTCCCCCCAAGCTGTTGCATCATGCTCCTCGCACTTCCACGTGAATCGGCTCGCACAAGCTCCCCGGCGCAAAGCTCAACGCCCGGCTGACAAAGCTCAGGGTCAGCTCGTAGCCCTTCGCTACCAGCAGGGTACCCTCTCGTGTGCGTAGATCTTCGACCAGAACCATGCCCTCTTGAAGCTCACCCACGCCCACTGCTTGGACCAAGTGGCGGCGGCGACGCTTGAGCGCGACCACGAGGCCATCGAGGGCTTGTTCAGCGAAAACACTGTTGCCCTCACGCACGGCGGCAATCGCCAGCTGCCGCGCCATGCCTTGCGTCTCGAGCGCCACGATCTCGGCTGCCAGTGCTACGAGCTCGGCTTGATGCGAAGTGCTCAGCTCGCCGTCGCTGACGGCCTCGAGCCGGCGGGGCGAGCTGCGTCCCATCCACTTGAGCACTGCGCGCACCGGCTCGAGTCGCGGAATGTGCCCCAGCAGCTCAGATGAGACTTGAGGAACACGCGCCGCCAGGGTGCGCTCTTGCTCTGACAGTGGCTCTCCCGCATGTAGGCGCTGGACCGTTTCGTCCGACAAGCTGACGCAGCCGAGCTGAGACAGCGATGCGGCCACCTCCAAGTGCCATGCGTCGTCGACGCCGAGCTCCTTCGCCATCAGCTTGGCGTAAGCCCGAATCCGTCGGGCGCGGCCAAAGGCCGCCGGATGGGCTACCTCGAGCACTTCGACCAAGGTGCGAACCGCCCCGCGCAAAGTCTGATCGAGCAACACCCGTTCGGCTTCGAGTAACCGGTTGTGCGCCACTGCATCGAGCACCGCGCGGTGAAGCTTGTCGCGCGGACAGGGCTTGACGAGGAAGCGCCAAAGCTGCCCCCGATTGACGGCCGCCACGGCAGCATTGAGATCGGCGTGTCCGGTGAGCAGGATGCGGACGGTATCCGGCGCAAGGCGGCTCGCGCGCTCGAGCAGAACGATACCGTTCATATTCGGCATGCGCATATCGCTGATCAAAACCGG
>CAZRGL010000599.1:0-6700 GCA_964599485.1 uncultured Polyangiaceae bacterium | reverse complement strand
CTACGACAAGATCGACCAAGCCGATCCCAACCCCGATCCGCGCACCTTCGAAGCACTCGAGCTGCTCATCAGCAAGACGCACGCTGCCGGCGGCATGGTGCACATTTGGGCCTGGGGCGACGAGCAGCGCAAGATGACCCCCATCAAATGGGGCATCAACGGCGTTGTAGATCAGCGACTTCAACGCCATATCGCGGCGCGTCTTGGTCCTCTGCCGGGCTGGACGATGGGCTACGGCTTCGACAACTTCGAATGGGTCAGCGGCGCCGAGCTCGACGCGTGGCGAAGCTATATGCACGCGCACCTGGGTTGGTCACACTTGTTGGGAGCACGCTCAGGCGGACCACACAGCGGCACCGATCACAGCAAACAGCAGCTGAGCGAAACCCTCGACTACTCGGGCTACGAGCATTGGAAGCCCAGCTACGACGTCTACGTCGCCGCCATCGAAGCACGCGCCGACAAGCCAACGATGAGCGAAGACCGCTTCCGCGTTCGTAACAAGCATCCCAAAGACTATGACCTGGTGATGACACGGCGAGGTCTGTGGCACTCGGCGATGGCGGGCGGCGTCGCCAACATCTGGGGTAACTACTTGCCCGAGCCGCCTGCGAGTGGCGCCTCGCTGCCCTACCCCAACCCCGACTGGATCAAGACCAACGCGCTGTTCTTTGCCGACCGATTCAAGGCCGACCTGATCGTAGACAATTCCCTGACCGACGGGACCTGCCTCAAGCGGCCCGGCAGCGAGCTGCTGCTCTTCTACAAGGAGGCGTCGACCTCGATCGAGATGGATCTGTCGGCACTCAAAACCGCCTTAGCTGCCATAGCGGTTGACACCAAGAGCGCGTACGCCGAGATCGACATTGGCCCCCTCAACCCAGGCAAGACCACCTGGAACGCGCCGCATCAGTCCGATTGGGCCATCGCGGTCGGTACGCCCTGAGCGCTAACAATCCACATGCAAAGTCCCACTCAGCTACGCCCTAAGCACGATCCCCGACTGCGGGTGGCCTGGACAGGCCCCATTCTCGCGGGAACCGTCCTGGCCGCCAACAGCTTGCAGGTCATGACCTTGGGGCTGCGGCCGCTGTCGAAGGCTGCGTTTCGGCGAGCCAATCGCGAGATCGCCAACGCCTGGTGGACGCTCTGCACCGTGGTGACTGAGCGGGTCAACAAGATCGACATCCAGCGCAGCGGCGATGAGTTTCCCGCCGACGAAAACGCCCTGGTGGTGGTCAACCATCAAACGATGGCCGACATCCCCGCCCTGTTCGAGCTCGCAGTGCCCAAAAAACGCCTCGGCGACATGAAGTGGTTCGTCAAAGACAGCATCAAGTACCTCCCCGGTGCTGGCTGGGGGATGCTCTTTCTCGACTGCATTTTCTTGCAGCGTGATTGGGCCAAAGACAAGAAGCGGATCGATCGCACCTTTCGTCACCTGCTCGACAGCCATCTGCCCTTCTGGATCATCTCGTTCTCCGAAGGCACCCGTCTGACCCCCGAGAGGTTGGCCAAGACTTGCGCGTTCGCCGCCGAGCGAGGCATTCCCGAGCCGCAGCACACCCTGCTGCCCCGACCCAGGGGCTTTGTGGCTACGGTCCAAGGGCTCGAGTCGCGCCTCGATGCAGTCTATGACGTCACCATTGCTTACGATGGGCCAACGCCCTCGCTGTTCGACTTCGTAGGCGGCAGCTGTCGACGTTTCCACTTGCACGTCAACCGCTACCCAGCCGCGGAGCTGCCGCGAGGCCAAGATCAGCTAGCGAGCTGGCTGCGGCAGCGTTTCCGAGACAAGGACGCCCGGCTAGCGCGCTTCAAGCAAACCGGCAGCCTGACCGAGAAAGCATGACCCGCGCAAACGAGACGATCACTGACGCAATCTCGCAGCCCCCCTGCCAGGGCGAGTCTTTGACCTCGGTCCAGCTCCCGCCGTGGTCCGTCGAGTAGGCCAAATAGCCATAGGATGTCCGAGCGGCCTGCTTGTTCTGGCCTTGGATGGCAATGGTCTCATGAGTCCAGACGTGTCCGGCCCAGACGACCATGCCGTCGAGGGCAAGAAGGCTCGATGGTTTGTCGTCGCGGCTCGTGGGGTCGCATGCCCAACCCTCCGGTTGGCTCGGAACGTGAACGCTCACGAGGCAAGAAGCAGGATCGTCGCACGGCGCAAAAGTTGGGGGCGCGCCCTTCAATGCCATCAAACCGGCATCCGTCATGAGCTTTCGGGGAACGCAAGAGCCGTCACACGAGAAGGTGTTGCAGTAGCAGCCTGGCGCGCTCTCGGGACACGGCTTGGGAACGTCGCAGCCGGTGAGATCGCCGCAACTCGGCAAGCCATCACTCGCGGTGCCGTCTCCCCAGGACATGTAGACGGTATCCGCGCCCCAAGTTGTCATGAACAGGTCCCCATAGCGAGCATGTTCGATGGGCTCGCCGATGATCTGTGCCGAGACGACTTCGCTCTTCTTGGTCGTTGGCGACGCAGCTTGCTGCGCCGGGCTGCAGGCCGAAGCCATCAGACACCAGGCGCCAATCAAACAGGCCCATGGTCCACTCGTGCTCATGATCATCTGAGCATCAAGATTCGTGCCGCGGCACTGCCGCGAGATCTGGTGGCAGCGGCAAGACGCGTTGATGGCCTCAAGCCGCAGCTTGCAGGGTGCAGCCATCGTTCCAAGTCGCGCTCGGCTCGGCCTCGGCCATGAGTACCTGT
The DNA here is from genome assembly GCA_964599485.1 of uncultured Polyangiaceae bacterium. GTDB lineage: Bacteria > Myxococcota_A > Polyangia > Polyangiales > Polyangiaceae > JAPYTK01. Next base: position 3,987 of record CAZRGL010000599.1, on the reverse strand, counting down.
TTCGGCTTCGGGTGATGTCCTTGCGGGCTTGTGTTCGAGTCCCACCTTCGGTACCGAACGATGGTTGCGTACGTGCGTGCCACGCACACAACTGGGGGAAGAGATGAAGAGAGGGACGCTGCTGGCGGTGGGCGCTCTTGCGCTCATCGTGTTTTCTGCCGGGGCATACTTCTGGCTGGGTGCTCGCAGGGCTGGGCTCGGCGACGATTGCCGCCACATGCCATGTGAGGAAGGCCTAGGATGTAGCCTGAGGAGCCTCGACCCGAAGCTCAAAGCCACCGAGCTCATGACCTGCGTGCAATGTGACCGGACGGCAATGTGCCGGATGCACGGGCAGTGCGCCGCGGTCGATGGTCGGTGCCGGGCAACTGATGAGGCTTGCCAGCGCTCGGAGCTCTGCAAAACCGACGGGCGGTGTAGCGCGAACGAGAAGGGCGCGTGCGTGCTTGCCAAGGATGCCGATTGCCGGAGGACTGCAGGTTGCAAGGCCAAGGGTCTCTGTAGCCTCAAAGACGGCGCGTGCGCCCTTACGAAAGATGAAGATTGCCAGCAGACCAAGCGGTGCAAAGAGGACGGTTTGTGCGCGCTTGCCAAAGAGTCGTCGCGTGCGAGATGCATCGCGAGCAAGGACGGGTGCCGCAAATCAAAGCGGTGCGCAGAGTACGGCAGCTGCACAGCCGTCACCGGGTATTGTCTGGCCGTCGACGATGACGACTGCAAGAAGTCGAAAGACTGCAAGGAGAATGGCAAATGCAAGGTGATGAGTGGCATTTGCATCAAGGGATTGCCGAGCGACCAACCAGACGCTGGCAGCGCCGACGAAACGAGCTCGAAGCCGGCGGCTGCAGGTGTGAAACGCTCCAAGTCTGGACAACCCCCGGCCCGCCCGGCTCCCCCCACGCATGGGCTACCGATTGGTTTGCCGACCGCGCTGCCGCCCATCCCAAGCAGGCTGCCGACGTCCCCTTAGTGAGCACTGCACAGGCTCGTCAAGTTGTCGAGCTTGGTCTCGTCACCTCGGCTCCAGCGCCAGGACATATCGCGTGGAAACAGGTTGGCGCTTTGTGCGGCTCTTTTCGCGGCCAGCGCGGCCCCTGTTGGGTCTCGCTTGCGCTTCCGCATGGGTTGTTACGATGACGGCGTTGTCGTGGTGAGATCGCAAAACGGGCAACAGGACCTGCTCCTCGTCGATAGGCTCGGGCAGGTCGCTCCGGTGATGACCTCGCCGCCATCGCTGGTCACTGTGGCCGTCGCTAGTAGTGACGACGGCGAGATCGTGGTGGTTGGCTACTTGCTCGAGGACGATACTGTCGACTTCGGCGACAGATGCGCGACGGGTTTGGCGAGCCGTTTCCCACCTTGCCAGCTGAGCTGATCGGGGGTCGAGAGCGCACCCAAACGATCGGTCAATCGATCGGAAGGGTGCAACGCTTCGGAATCTTGCGTCCCCAGGGGGACACCGCATGTACGGAAGGACGGCGAGCCGGATCAGCCGTTCCGTACAGATGGCGTCCCCTGCGGGACACCGATTGTACTGAATCTCCTCGATTCAATTCAGATTCGGGGGGTTAGCGTGGCTGCCTGAAGGTCTTGGGGCTGGGTGCTCGCCTTGGGTACCGTCCGCGCCATGACTGTGGACAGGGAGAGCCTCTACAAGGAGGTGTGGGAGGAGCCGATGACCAAGGGGGCGAAGCGCTACGAGGTCTCTTCGAGCTTCTTGGCTCGGGTTTGCGAGCGGCTCAACGTCCCCCGACCTCCACGAGGCTACTGGGCCAAGCTTCGCCACGGCATCAAGGTCGAGCAGCCCCCCTTACCGGAGCCCCAGCCGGGGGATGACCTAGAGTGGTCGCGCGGGAGCTACTTGGCGCCTCGTAGCCTGCCCACTCCGAAGTCCACGCGCGTCTCCCGAACGCGCAAGAAGGGGGAGCGGCCAGCAGTGCATCCGCTGGTCGAGGCATCGCGCGAGCACTTCAAGAAGGTGAGAACGAGCAGCTACGGGGACGACAAGCACTACCTGCGACCCTACAAGCGCAACATCGTGGACGTGTACGTCTCGCGGGACGCGCTTTCCCGCGCGCTCGATGTCGCCAGCGACTTGTTTTTGACCCTGGAAGACAAGGGGCTGCGCGTGCTGATGGCACCGGCCAATGTTCGGTACCAGCATGTGGAGGTCGATTACCGTGAGGGCGGGAAGCGCCCGGAGTATGCCCGCCGCGCCTGGAGTCCTGGTCGCCTCACGGTCACGCACGTCGGAGATCTGGTGATCGCCTTGACGCTTTTCGAAGTCGCTGAGGAGGTAACGGTTCGCTACGACAGCAAGCTCTCGGACTACGTCAGGATCACCGAGGCCCCGAAGAAGCGCACGCGCTACGACTCACGATCTTGGACCACGACCAAGTGGCTGCCGAGCGGGCGCCTTGGCCTCCATGCGTTTGCTCCCTACCCGGGGGTGCAGTGGGAGCAGTACTGGCACGAGAAAAGGGCCGGCAGCTTCCCCAGCCTCTTCGGCAGAATCGCGTCCGGCATCAAAAAGGCGGCTCCGAAGATCGTGGAACTGATCGAGCAGGCTGAGCGCGAGGCTGAAGAGCGGCGGCGCAAGTGGGACCTGCAGCAGCGAGAGTGGGAGAAGAAGGAGGAAGAGAGAAACGCGCGAGAAAGGGAGGCCCAGAACGAGAAAGACATCTTGAAGACCATCGAAGGCTGGCGCCTGGCCCGAGATGTTCGCGCCTACGTCGAACAAGTGAAGGCGTTGGTGAGGGATGAGGACCTCCGGATTGCGCAGGGCGGCCCACTTGAAGAGGAGCTGAATTGGGCACTCACCTACGCCAACCGCGTTGACCCGCTGACGCGTCTAAAGGACGACATCGCAAAGGTGAAGGCGGAGTCCGCACTGGAGCTGAGGAGGTGCTCTATCTCCCTCCAAAATGCTGTCTTCTGCACCTCGTCCGACTAGGACGCGTCCTCAGCGCCGCCGCCCTCGACCACGGCGGAGAGGTCCCATCGACACTTCCCTGTGGTTGTTGCGAGTGAACACCATCCCCCTTGGCGTCACTTCGGTGACCACCATCCGGGTCCTGGCGGGGCGCTTGGCACGCTCTTCCAAGTCCTGTTTGGTTTGCGCCATCTTCGCCTGGTACGCATCCTCGGTCAGCTCGATGTAGCGTATCAACATGTCATCGAGCCAGCTATCCAACGCCTCCCGGAAGGCTTCCGGGTCCCAGGGATCGAGCCAGATGTTCTCGAACATCTCGCTGAGCTTCTCGTCGCGCTGAAATAGGTCCTTGGTGCTCTTCACGTCCACCGCGATGAAACGACCATAGAATCCAAGCCCGGCAACATGACCGTACTCATCGTCAGCCTTTCCCGAAACGAAGACGGCAAATCGCAGTTGACCCACGATGCGCTTCTCCAACCTCTCCGGAAATAGCGCACAGACAAGCGTCCCCTCGGTCAGCTTGTCCTCGACATGCACCTGTGGCGTCATTTCCCAGCGTGATGCCAGCAGCTCGCGCACGATGGCGAGCGCCTGAGAGACGATGGCCGCGCGGCGCCGAGTCTTGTCCTTTAGACGATCGAGCGGTTGCTGAACTTCACCCTCGTAACGTTCAGCCGCCTCGACCAACACCTGATCAAGAGCCCTCTTCGCCGAGCGCTTCTCGGGCGGTGAGTACGCTGTGTTGGCCACCTCAGCAACGTCCGTCATAGAGGCTGCCTTAAGCCGCATCCCGGCGTCCTTAGTCAAGCACCTGCGCGCGAGGCTGACCAAATCCTGCCCAACGTCGCTGCGCTGCAGCTGTGGCGTGCGCGTGTTGATGGCAACGACCAGATCTGCGGGTGGCTGATCGGGGACATGCGAGAACAACCTCACGCCTTGGATCATCTCGTAAAGCACTGCGCCAACTTGGTAGACGGTGACCGCTTCCCAGCCAGTCAGCGAATCTTCCTCCGTCCTGTGTTGAAACTCCGGTGGGGCATAGCGTCGCGAAC
>CAZRGL010000598.1:0-6720 GCA_964599485.1 uncultured Polyangiaceae bacterium | reverse complement strand
GCAGCGTTTTTCGAGCGCGCAACCCGAGCAGTCCTCGGTGGATGGCGCGAGGCGATCCAGCACGGCTCGCGCTCGCAGTTGATCGACGCCTCGTTCGACGTCGCCCATCACCCACTGCGTCGCGTTCGGCGCAGAGACGAATTGAACGCAAGGAAATAGCCGGCCATCGGCGGCCACCGAGTAGTGCTCCTTGCCAGCGCCGCAGCTCTTGGCGGCGGAGGGCTCATCAGAGCATCGCACATGGGTGCGAATCGCGCCGTCGAGACAGCCCAAATAGAACTTCTTGCCGCGCCTAGTCCATTCGACGTAGCGCTCGGCGATCTTGTCGAGCTGCTTGTTGAGCACGCGGGTGTCACGGGTCGACCAAGCTGCTGAATGATCGAGCGAGGTCATCACCACCCGAAAGCCGCGCTCGACCAGATACTCGACCGATGCGGACAGCTTGCCCACGGTCTGCGGAGTAACCACTGCAGAGGCGATCGTCCATGGCGCCTCGTCGAGGAGACGGCTCACGCCCCGCTCGACTAGCGTCGAGGAACCCGTTCCGTTACCGAGGTGACGGTGGGTGTCGTGAACCTCTGGCGGACCATCGATGCTCACCGAAACCACCATGCCGGTCCGCTTGACCAAGCGCAGGAATCGGTCTGTCACCCGACTGCCGTTGGTGGTGATCTCGAAGCTCACCGACTTGTCCTGCTCAGCCGCTTGCTTGCGCGCGTGAAGGACAACACGCTCGATTAGGTCCAACCGCAGAGTCGGCTCGCCCCCAAAAAAGACCAAGTGGGCACGCTTCTCGGACTTCGCGAGAGCAAAATCCACTGCACGCCGAGCGGTATCGAGCGACATCTCAGCGCTCTTGGTGCTCTGGGCGGCAGCTTCGCAATCGACGTCGGCGTAGCAGTAGCTGCAGCGTAGGTTGCAGCGGCTGGTAAGATGAAGTGTGAGGCGCATGTTGCCGCATTCAGCACACTCCGTGCCAGCAGCGACGCCCGCTGATTACAACATGTTACAAGGGCAACCCGTGATTTGTCACCGGTAACTGTTACCGGTAACTTATACGTCAGGGCTTGCCAGCCAGTGGCAGGACGGCGCAGGTCAAGTCGTCACGGATCTCCGCCAACTTGAATTCGCAACCGAACCTGCCGTACGCCACATCCAGTTTCAGCTCGCCAGGGCCGATCACCAGGCTCGTTGCGTCGCGCGACTTTGGCGCCAGACAGTCTTCGCCCAGCTTGCGAGCAAGCTTGAACTCGTCAACGTCACGAAGCACGTCCTTGACCGCCAGTCGCTTCCAACCACTGCTGGTTCTTTGGAATGTGTAATAGGACCAGAAGTTCACGGCGCCTGCGCCACCGTAGAAATCGGAACGGAAACAGCCCGCGCTCAGCAAGCGACCATCGTTGAGCTCCACGGTGCAATCGATGCTCATCGTGCATTTGGCCTGATTGGGCTGACCACAATTGGGAAACTCGCCGCGTTTTCGCTTGCGCCAACGCTTCACCTCATGGGCGATCTCACCGGCAAGCTGCTTGTCGATGATCTTGACCCCAGTGGTAAACCAACCGGCTCCGTGCTCGCGCCCCTTGCTGCTCGCTACGCTGTTGCGTTTGCGAATCTTGAGTGGCTTGAATTTGGGGTCGGACTTGGGGCAGCTGAGCGCCGTGCGTGGTTGGCCGAGCGTGGCTTTGAGATCTTCTTTCGCGATGCCGCGAATCGCACACCTCAGCTGTGGGCGCACCTCATCGAGGTCGAGCTGCCTCCGAGCCTCTCCAAGCTGCAACCTGATCTCGGTCGGGGTGATGACGATGTCACCTTTTTCGCCGTCCCAGAGCTGTTGATACTTCTCGGGGATCTGCTTGGGACGCTTGCTGAACGGCCGGCCATCGAAGACTTCTCGCAGGGTCAGTGACTTGAAGGCGCCACCAACACGCCCGTAGGTGAATCCGACAGTGGTCGTGTCGTAGCCGCGCTTGACATCGCACTGTCCACTGAGCAGGCCGCCGGTGTTCAGCTTTGGCCCACAAATCATCTGCAGATCACAGGAGCCCGTGCATCCTTTTACGAACTCGGGCATCGACCCGCGTACCTGTTTGGCGAGTCGATCAATCTGCTGGTTCAGAGCTGCGATGGGGGTGCGCAGCTTGGCCAAGCGCAACGTGACCCCGCCCTCTTTCTTCACCTCGTGCTCGATGGTCAACGCGAGGGGAGCTTGCTTTTCGACTTTGCAGACGGCTGGCTTGTCGGGCTCGCCTTCAACCCCAGGCGCGGCCGTAGGCGCAGCGGTCGGCACGGCGATCGCAACGGCGGAGGCGGTTGGGCCCGCAGCAAGCGCCGGCGCAGCTGGTTGGGGAGCTGCACAAGCGAACAGCTGGAAGGTCAGTAGCGATATGAAAGCGATGCGCATTGCGCAGCCGTGCCACGACTCGGTGGCGGCGACTACCGCGATTGTCTGTCTCGACGGCGAGCGAGCAGCGCCACGCCGAGCAGCAAGAACAGACTTGCAGCGCCCGGTCGCGGATCAGCCGTGGAGATCACTTTGCAGCCGCAGCCTTCGACCACAATCGGCTCGGCCGACGTCGAGGTTGCCGTGCTTCCCCCTGCGCCACTGCTGGTGGTCCCGCTCGACGACGTGGAGGACGACGTGGAGGACGACGTGGAGGACGAAGTCGAGGTTGAGCTGCCACTCGACGAGGTGCTCGACGAGGAGCCGTCGGTGCATTGCTCGAACTGCTTGCAGACCGTGTCGGGGGGACAATCGCCGCCGCCTTGGCAGCTGCCTTTGACGTCATGGGTCGTCTCGCCCGGGTAGCAGTCCAGCACGCGGACACACAAGCTCACCGGCTTGCAGAGCTGCGGCGCGGGACAACCCTGTTCGGGGCAATGATCGGGGGTGCAGATGGGACCGCAATGACCCGTTTCCGGGCTCGACCCTGGCGGACATTTATCGGGCGGTTCGGGCACCACGTCGCCACGGCCCTCCCCAGCAGACAGTAAGACCGCACACATGCTCAGAACGGCAAGTAGGTGTTTCGACCAAGACGATTGGGAAGCTCTGTTAGGCATAGAAAAGTTCTCCAGGAGCCCTGATGCTACTCCTGGATTGGGTCGAGCCTCTTCTTATTTGGACCTTGCATGTCGAGTTACTTGGCGTTGTGACAATTGTGAGCGCGACACAGCGGCTGGGAGCTGCCCATAGCCGTGCTGCGACACTGGCACGAAACCTGTAATGAGCCCTGCCCATGAAGAACGGGACGATGTTCGTGGGGCTGGTTGTGGGAGGGCTCTCGGTTGGCTGCGGGGGAGTCGCGAAAGTCGAGCCTGTTTCGCTACTGGAGGATCTGGGCCGACCGCTACCGACGGCGCAAGGGGGCGCCCTGTTGCGAGTAATAGAATCGGACACGGCCAGGTTCAACGTCCGGCTCGACAAGGCAGGCACCCTCGACGGCAACTACGACGGCTGGTGCGTGGATGTCGCCAACAAGATCGCACGGCTCCGCACCTATCCGGTCGAGCTGTACTCGAGCTACGCCAAGCTCCCCGCCAAAACCGTAAACAAACCCGGCAACTTCGACCAGGTCAACTACCTCATCAACACCTATGCTCCCGGCCAGACCATCGAGCTGAAAGCAGGCGTTGGCCCAGAAGCGATCACCCTCGACGACATGCAAATCGCCATCTGGACGCTCATCGACGGCGACGTCGGTAGCACGTCAGACGACTGGAGCCAGGCACGGATCGACGGCCTCGTCAGCGAGGCCGAAGACAAGGGTGAGGGCTTCGTTCCGAGCTGCGACCAACTCGTCGCCCTCGTCATACGTCCCTTGGTCAACACCGACAACACCACCGCCAACGACGTACAGGTGGTCATCGCGCTGGCGCCATTGGGAGAGGGCGACTGTGGCTGAAAAGCACAGATTCTGTGCGGCTGCTGCAACATGCGTGCTGTACAAAGCCCAATCCTGAGCGGCCCTGCGACAGCGCCGCGGCTTGCCAAGATCGCTGTGCCAAACTGTGTCGCGATCGTCCCACCTGGCGCACTCGAGGTGACGTAGCTATGCGACACCATTACTTGGGGCTATTGGCACCCCATGTGCATACAGCGTCTCTGTGGTGCTTTCTCTCCGCTGGCGATTGCTGAGATGCCTGATCGCAGCCCTGGCGTTCGCAATGGCTGCGGCCGCTGGCTGTCAATCTGATCACGTCAAGATCGCGCATGAGGTCGACGGGCAAGGGACTGGCGGCACCAACAGTAGCTCGGATCCTTGTGCCAACTTCGGATGCTCGCCACCACCGCTATGCAGCACCGGTTGCCTCGCCCAGTGCGGCTGCTGTTCCTGCGGTTGGGGAGAGATCATCGAGATTTCCGGCAAACTGTATGAGTGCATGGGCCCCTGCTACGCGCCTTATCATGAGGACGACGGCGGGGGCGGCACGGGCGGCAGCGACCCCAATAGCGGCGCGGGCGGCACGGGCGGCACGGGCGGCAGCGACCCAAATAGCGGCGCGGGCGGCACGGGCGGCAGCTGACGCAACTTGGGTCGGCCCGCCGTCATCGTCCGGCTCGATCGCGCGCCACGCGCGTCAGTGTTTGCTGCATCCCTTCGCGCACCTCGGCGTCGCAGGCAGCTACATAGGTCTCGTCCGAGGCGGCTGCTGGACCGCTGCGTGTAAACCGAACCGGCTCGAGAATCTCGATGAGGATGCGGGTTGGCAAGGACACGTAGGGAACGAGGGGACCGAGCGTCAGGCCCAATGGAAAGCTCAGAACCAGCGGCCAGACCTTGGAACGCATCCAGCGATCGGCGCGCAGTGCACGGGCCAACCAGCGCAAGTCGTCGATTACGATGAAGCCGGAGTGCGAGCCGGCCGCGACCACGGGAATGATGGGCACGCCGGCTCGAATCGCAAGCCGAATGTAGCCGCGCCGACCTCCGAACACGACCCGGTTGCGGTTGCGAAAAGGACGCATCGAGTCCACATCACCACCGGGATAGACCATCACCTTGCGATCATCGGCGAACAACCGCTCCGCGTTTTCGTGACTGGCCCGCACCGCACCGAGAGGTACAAACAGCTCGTGCACGAGGGGTACCTGGATGGCGAGCTCGTGGCCTAGGCCGTAAGGAACCGCCTCGATTCCGTGGGCGCGATACACCGCCACGGCAAAAAGAAACGAGTCGGCCGTCCAGGCTCCCCCGCTGTGATTGCCCACATAGAGGGCGGCGCCAGCAGGCACCCTGTCGACCCCCCGCACTTCGGCTCGGTGGTAGGGCTGCAAGAAGCGTTCAGTAAAACGCGCCAACTGCTCGATCCGCTGCGGATCACGATTGTCGAGACTGTCGATGTCGTAGCGCATGAAGAAACAGCGCCAGACTAGCCTCGAAGCAAGCGCGCAGTGAGGTTGTTTTCACGTGAACTCAACTGGGAGGCGCCAAGCTCGCGGAAACAAAATGCAAGGCGCTGCTCGGGGCGGCAGCAAAGCACGCGCAAACGCCGCAGACCCGAGAGCCCTCTGTCGAAGACCTAGCCGAGACCTGAACGAGCTGGATGCGCGATACGTCATCATCGGCGGCTTCGCGGAGGCCCAACCTCAGTGGCAGAGACACGTACAGACAACGACCGGGCCAACACGAAACTCGTACCAACCGCGGGTGCCCGCCTTGGCGAGGTGCGGCCCAGCCTGGTAGCTTGAAGACATGAAGCACGCGCGCAGGTGGCTGGCGGCGCTGGTGGCGGCCGTCGGCCTGGTGGCAACTACGGCGGGGGCGGGCACGGCTCTACGTGTCACCATTGCGGGAGCGAGCGGCCGAGTGCCGAGGAGCAAACCCGTCAAGCTCTCGAGCAAGGTCCGCATCAGCAGGGCCAACGTGCGACTGAGCTACACCTGGGAGTCACTCGCGGGCCCGTCGCTTCCCTACGATCTCGATATCAACGGTCCGACGCTCGGCATCCCGGTCAGCGCGCTGGAGGCCGGCATGTACAAGCTGCGCCTGCGCGTTCGCGCCGTCTGGGAGGATCCGAAAAAGGATCCGTCGTCGCAGCGTATCGAGGCCACCGGCGACGTCTCGTTCAAGGTCAACACACCGCCCTCCGGCGGGACGTGCGCGGTCAAGCACAAGTGGGTGAAGGAGACCTTCGTGCGGCTTTCGATCCACTCCAAGGGGTGGAAGGACCCCGACGACAAGAAACTCCAGTACCGCTACTCGGTGATGATCGCCGGTAAGAAGCGTGTGCTGAAGAGCTGGCATCCCCGTGATCGACACACCGCCTCGGTGCCCGTCAAGGCGGGTCAGACCTTGACGGTGCTGTGCGAAGTGCGCGATTCGATGGGCGACGGGGCAAGCTCGCAGGCTGGCGTCTCTGCCAGCGGCTGAGCTCGACGAAGATGTCGTGGCCGCGTGAGCTCTTCGCCAATGATGCCACGTGTCGGCCCCTGGAGGCGTGGATCGAGCTGTCCGGCACCGCGCTCCGTCTTGTGATCGATGATCGCGATGCGCGCTATGGCCTGCCCCACGCGCCTATTGATCGCACTCGAGACGGGTGAGCATGGTCCGCTCTTGAAAGCCGAATCGATCCGTCCACGCAAGTAGCGCTGCGTCGCCTTTGGGCGAGCCGAGCATATCGCGCGGAGTGGCTGCGGTATCGGCGAACAGGCCCGCCGCTGTTGGTCCTTCAAGGACGCTCGTAGTCGGTCTTGTGCACGCCTGGCAACGCTCTTCC
>CAZRGL010000597.1:0-6753 GCA_964599485.1 uncultured Polyangiaceae bacterium | reverse complement strand
CGGGGGGCGCAGGTACATCTGTCAGCAGCACGAGCGAAACGGGGGGTGCCGGGACCACATCGGGATCAGGGGGCACGGCCAGCTCGTCTGGAACGGGTGGCACGACGAGCTCGTCTGGAACGGGTGCCGCGGGCGGCAGCCCGCCGACCAATTGCGCTCTCGTCGCGGGTGCGTTTGTGCACCCGATGACCAACCATTGCTACGTCACCAAGAAGGGCTACGCAGACTGGGACGCGGCACGGGCTGGGTGCGTCGCGCTCGGATCAGGCTGGGACCTGGTGGTGATCACCAGTCAAGAGGAGCGCGGGTACGTCGATGACGTCGTGGACCTGCACGAGAACTTGTGGATCGGTGGATTCCGCAACCCATCCAATCAATTCGAGTGGGTTGACGGAACCCCCTTTGCGTTTGCGCCTTGGGCCCAAGGCGAGCCCAACAACGATGGCGATTGCCTCTATTTCACCGATCGCGTAGGCCCAGCCAACAACGAGTTCGCCGACACGAGCTGCGCTGAGCATCGTGCGTCCGTGTGCGAAGCGCCGCCCTAGGATACTGTCTCGACGTGGTAGCCTGTGCGCATGCGACTGCACCTCGTTCTGGCAGCCCTAATGGCTTTGACCATAGCGTGCGGTGTAGATGGGCCCACACCTCACGATGGTGGGGACGATGGTGGCGGGGCGGCGACAGGATTCGGTGGCAGCGGGGGCGCCAGCTCCTCCAGCACCAGCTCGTCCAGCTCTTCCAGCACCAGTTCTTCCAGCACCAGCTCCGCTAGCACCAGTTCCGCCAGCTCCAGTTCGTCCAGCACCAGCTCCGCCAGCTCCAGTTCCTCCAGCTCCAGCGCCAGCTCCTCCAGCACGTCGAGCGGCAACGCTAACCCGCCGCTCGGCGGTTCTTCGCAGGGCAGTGGCGGACTCGCGCCGGTCAACGGCACCACGCAGCAAGCCAATGGCATCGGCTTCTGGCTCATCGTGCCTGCCGCGCCAGCAAAACCGGCACCGCTGCTCATCATCTATAGCGGCACCGAGGGCGGCGCGACGATGACCCAAAACTTGAAGAGCTTGGCTTCCTACACCGGCACCAGCGGCTTCATCAGAGCGGTCCTCGACGGCGTAACCTACAACGGCAACGGTCAAGCGGGGGCGACCGTGCTCGATAGCCTTCGTACGCAATACGATATCGACAACGATCGCACCTACCTGATCGGTGAATCAGCGGGTACGACCGCCGCCTTCAAGCTCGGCTTCGACCTTCGCCAGAGCTACTTCGCAGCATACTGGGCCAACGATATCAACGCGGTCGGCGGCCCCGCCAAGACAGCAGCTCAACTCGGCTTCGCCCCTTGGGGTCAGGTTGGTCCGGGAGGGCAGCAGGCGAGCGCTACGCAGATCGTAGCCAACATGCAAGCAGCCGGTTACCAATTGCCAAACCCTGCGCCCTACGCCGGACCGGGCGCAACGAAGCACGGCGATCCGCAACAGTTCATCGCAGCGATGTCGTGGTTGCCGGGCAAGCACCGCTGACAGCTTGGTGCTCGAAGCCCACTGGTGCTGTTGAATGACGGCAGGTCTCTTGCGTGGGTCCTTCCATCCAGGGCCGCGATCACCCGAACAACGCCCGCAGCTCGGCCTCGCAGCGTTTGGCGCGGCGGCTCAGCATCCGCATGCCGACCACCGCGACGGGAGGCACCCGGCGTGTGAGAACCACGCCGTTCGGGCTCACGTACACCTCGATGTCTTCCGCTCGGAGCTTCGCAACGGACACTTCGAGCATGACGCCAACATTCGAGCGCTTGCCCACCACGCTGTCGAGACTCGCCGCGAGGTGCACGTGCGTGCGCCTGGCTGGCAGCAGCCCTTCGGAGGCGATGCTCGCGACCGACTTCGGCTGCGTGCCGTGCCAAATGCTGTCGTCACCGTCAAAGGTGGCCCAGCTGGCTTCGAGCGCCTCCCGTGTTACCGGCATGCCCGCGGCCGAGTGACCCTGCGACGCACGAATGCGCCCCTCGAGCACGTCGAAGCGCGACTTGTTGTTCATCGCTACGACCTCGTCCAGGCTTGCCCGCGACGCCCCGAGCTGCCGCAACATTTCGTCGATCGGTACCCATCCGGCGGCGTCCATGCCCAGCCCGGTCTCGCCGGCGCCGTGTCGTAGCAGCCAGGACAGCTTCTTGCTCAGGCGGCTGATGTTCTGATCGTTCATGTCGATCCATCATAAATGGCTCACCGCAAACGCAAACGCCAGCCATCCGCCACGGGTTTGCTGCCGTCGAAGCCACCCACGAGCGTACCGATGCCGCCAGCACCTCCGGGCAACACCGGCGTGAAAGCACGGTTGCCATGTGGCGCATCGAAGGTGATGTTGGTCCACGATCGCGCACTGGTATCTGCGTGCCAGAGATCTCCCATCGGCTGCGCCCCTTGCAAGCCCAAGGCAACGTAGAAACCACCACCAGGAGCCGGATGCATCCAGGGCGCCCTCCGACCCACTGGAGCCATACCGCTCATGGGCAGCTCCGCCCAGGTTTCGCTCTTCACGTCGAAGCGCCACACGTCGGAATAGAAGGTGCTGCCAATCGAGCCGGCCAGCAGCACGAGCGAGCCGTCCGTGTCCTCTTTCATCACCGCATCGTACCGGGCGCTCGGTCCATGCGCATCGAGGACAACCCACTCGGGTGCTGATGGTTCGTAGCGATAGGTCTTGTTATCGAAACCGGTAACGCCGCCTCCACCGAACAGGTAGATCGCGCCATTGCTACTGGCGCGCGATCGCGCAACCGATCACACCCGGCGGACTCAGGGCAACCCCGATGTGCTTCCAACTTTTCGCAGCGACATCCAGCTCCCAGGTCTCGGCCTCCAATGGACCGTTCAAATCGCGTCCGCCGACGGAGATCACCTTGCCGCGATCGGGATCGTAGACCGCACAGCCGCAGTATCGAGGCGCAGGGCCGGCGGCCACAACTTGCTCGAAGGCAACCGTCTCGCCTGAAGCATCCACCAACCATACGTCGTCCAGCTCGACATCCTCGATACCCGCACGCGTACCGCCAAACATCACCGCGAGGTCGTCGTCGATGAGCGCAGCCACATGACCCCAGCGCTCGGCGACCACTGGAGCGTCGATGGTTATCGCTTCCCAGGTTGCGTCGAGAGGCGACTGCGCCACCCCACCCATACCGGCAACGCCCTGCCCCGTACCTCCGCCGCCATTGTTACCACTCGTGTGCGTCCCACCATTTTCATTGCTGTCGTCACCGCCGCAGCCCCACGCCAAGGCGGCAACGCAGGCCCCCATCAAAAGCTCGCGTCGCACCGTCATAAAAGTGCACTGTGCAGGTTCCGTGCCTGCGCAAATCGCGCAAATTCCGGCCGCTTTTTTCCGGAACGTGTGCGCGCCGTTAACAAACCACCACTGCGCGCGTCCCAAAAAGCAGACGATCGAGCCGCTCACCGGCTGGTCACGCTCCCATGAGCTTCAGGGCAGGCCGTCGAAAGCCGAGTACCATGGGTCCACGATGACCGAAGCTCCTCGGGATCTGTGGCGACACGAGCAATCCAACTGCTTGCCCATGGGCCTCGAATGGGCGCCGGATGGCGAGTCGCTCGTGCTGACCTACGCCCAGACGGAGAACGAGCTGTTCTCGGTCGACTACTTCACAGCCAAGCTCCGGCTCGACCGCGCTGGGGCCGTCCTCGAAGACGGTCGTAGCGGAGGTGGGTGGAGCAGCGGCCCGCAACTCGACCACGATGACGACCGGGAGGAGTGGCGGGGCGACCGCTCGCCGAGCTTCCGCGTCGTTGCGTGGAGTCAACGGTTGGACGTCTTCGAAACCGGGGCAAGCAGCCCGCGCTGGTCACTACCCATGGCCCCCGGGGTCGAAGGCGGGCGCTGGGCGTGGAGCCCCAAGTCGAATGCCATAGCGGTATTGTCCTTCGTGCCGAAATACGTCTGCAAAGGACGATTCGTGAAGAAAGCGTACACGCCTGTTTATGAGGTGTGGCGGCTGGATGAAGAACCTCCACGCGCACAGCGATGGCCCTGCGGCGCTGTCGACGCACCTGCAGCAGCGCCCGTATGGGTCGGGAAGCGAGCGGTCGCTGCCTGCGCAGACCAGCTCGCCATCTTCGATCCTGAGACGCCTGACGCCGAAACCCGGGTGGTAAAGGTACGCACGACCGGCGACGCCCCTCGGCCCTTCGGCAGCCGCGATCCCGACAAGGTCATTGTTCCCGCCGGTACGACAGTGTCGACGGTCAACGTCCGCACGAGGCGCGCGCGGCGCTGGGAGCGTCGGATGCCCAAACCGCATCGACAGCACTTCTCGCCGGACTCGCGCCGCGTGTTGGTGGAGCGCGACCGACAGCTGCGACTGGACGACTTGGAGCGGCGACAATGTTGCTCGAAGGTGAAGATCCCAAAGGGTGAGCGCCCCTACCTGGTCCGGCAAGTGGCGTGGTTTCCGGATGGAGGCCTCGTTGCGGCGGCGCGTGCGGTCATCCGGCTGTGGGACGCGAGAACCGGGGAAGCATTACCTGATCTGGAGCGTCGGGCCAGCGGCATCACATGGCTTCCCGACGGACATCTTCTGGTTCACGGAGGGGACGTCTCGAAGCCTGGGAACCGCTGTCACGAAGGCTGCTCTGGTCGCAAACTCTGAAAAGGGAGCAGCAACTCGTTGCGCTTTGGGCAGAGGGCGGCCTGCTCGCTGTGGCTGACTATGAAGACTACGGACGAGAGGCGACGATTCGGTGCCTGCGCCGGCCGGAGCTGGCGGACGACTCCGAGCTCTGCGCGGCAGCTTCCCTGCTCCCGAAGCGCGTCATCGGCAGGGCCGCCAAAGCGGAGCCCCATGACTCGACTCCGTGTCAGGGTGGCTTTGAGATCCGGCGGACTCCAAGAGGATGGGCCACGACCGAGCAACTCAGTCGGATTCGGGGCGGCAAGGAGTCGGCAACCGTGGAGCACACATTCATCGAAACGCTTGCAGCGCCATGGTTCCCAGACGGGATGGCGCCGGCCGGCCGCGAGCAGCTGATCGCCATGAGTCGGCGAATCCTCGCGCGCGCTCTTCGACTGGCAGGCTAGCCCGAGCCCCCAGCCAGATCGGAGCGACGAGACAGCGTGTTCGGCCGCGCATCGAGCGTTCCCTCGCCACCTGCTTCCCCGCCGTCTAGAATCGCCGGCATGTGGCACAACGATTACCGAACGGTTCGTGGGGTGGTAGCGCTGTTGTTGGCGGCCGGGTTGGCCCTCTTTGCCTGCACTTCCTCCACGGACGATGACGACGACGACAACAACAATCAGCCCACCGAGTTGACCTGTGCACAGCACTGCGATCGAATCATGGCCGCAGCCTGTGCTAATGGGCCGTCGAGCAAGGCGGATTGCGAGCAGGGGTGCAGCGACACGTCGGCGGCATGTCCCACCGAGTTTGCCGCTGCCCAGAGCTGCGCGGGGTCGAACCCCAGCTACGTCTGTGACGCCAACGGGATGGCGACGATTTCGGGCTGCGAGGCAAAGGTCGAGGTGATGTTCACCTGCGCGAACAAGCCGCTTACCTGCGCGGAGAGCTGTGCTTTCACTGTGGCAGCCAAGTGTGCCAACGGTCCGTCGGACCAAGCTTCTTGCGAGACTGGGTGTAACGGCGCGAAAGACCAATGTCCCAGTCAGTTCGATGCATACAATGCGTGCGGCGGCCGGACCCCCACCGTGATCTGCGACAACAACGGCATGCCGGTGGCGAGCGGTTGCGAGACGGAGGCTGCGGCACTGTTTGCTTGTCTGGGCCTATAGCCACCGCGGGACCGTGCTATCACGACACGATAGTCACCGAGGCCATTCGGCTGCTCGCCGAATACCAAGCCACACGCAGTTAGGACGACTCTGTCATGGGCGACAAATTCGAGTCGAAATACATGTTGGAAGACTCCGCGGTCCGGCATCGCGACAAGCGCGTATCGCGAGGCATGACCGCGTTGATCGGGATCTGGGCACCCTTCCTTTGGGTGCTCGCTGCCGTTGTAGGCGTTGGCAATGCCAGCTCCTCCAACCCCGTACCGGCGGCCTTTCTCCCTCTCGTCATTGGGGGGATGATCGCTCTGGGCTTGATGTTCGGCGTGTTGGCGTTGACGTTCGCAGTCCTACGCACCGTGGTCACGAATACCCACGTGGTCGTCAAGTATGGCCTGTGGGGGCCGACGATTGCCCTGGATTCAATCACTTCTTGCAAGGTTGCCGACTACGCCTGGACCCAGTTCGGCGGCTTCGGGATTCGCCGCGGCATGGGCGGCAAGTGGGCATACGTTCCGGGGCCAGGTCAAGTGGTCGAGCTCGAGTACGAGGAGTCTGGAGTCACCAAGATCGTCCAAATCGGCGCCGACGACGCCCAGGCGTTGGCGCTCGAGATCAACCGTGCACGCCAAGCCGGTGGCCGCATTGCGACGACCTCTGAGGGCGCGCGTATCGACATCGCCGAAGATGACGCGGTCGCGTTGGCCGAGGCGGAGGCCGCCGCGATCGCAGAAGCCAAAGGGCACACAGACAAGACCGCCTGATCTGCCCTACTCGTCGACTCTTTGGCTCGAAGATCCCAGGTGCTCCACCGGCTGGGCTTCGTTCTTCCAGACCAGCGCGAGGCAAAGACGAGTCGTTAGCGGCGTCGCTGGGGTCACTCCCTTGGCAGGGTCACTCCCCTAGCAGGGTCACTCCCCTAGCAGGGTCACTCCCCTAGCAGGGTCACTCCCCTAGCAG
>CAZRGL010000596.1:0-6755 GCA_964599485.1 uncultured Polyangiaceae bacterium | reverse complement strand
CTTCGCGGCGGAGGCGCTCTTGATGACAGACACTCGATTCCCCGCGGCTCGGCACATCTCGACTTGCCGTGATCGAGAGGTCGTGCCGGAACGAAATCTTCGTGATGGTTCGGGGGTGCGCGCTTGCCATCGCTGCAGTGGCGCCAGCGATTGTCACCAGCAACGCTGTTGGGATCCACTTTCAACGGTTTCAGCGGAGACCCGGTTCTGGGTTTGGGCGTGCGTGGACACTGGAGTCCCTGTGGGGAAGTGGGCCCATCACGCGTAGTGGCGTGACGATCACCGACTCAGAACCAGCCCCAAATAGAAGAAAGCGCGTGGCCACGCTGGCAGACGGCACCACGCTGACGCTCACCGAGAAGCCCGATCCGCGCTTCGGCATGTTCGCGCCGTTGCCGCAGCTCACCATCGAGACCGGTGGCAAGACGCTCAGCATCAGCTTCGACCGAACTGTCTCGACGCCCAGCGCCTCCACCCTGATCCAAACCGACCAGGTAACCGTCAACGGAAAGGTCCTCACGACTACCTTCGACAGCACCGGCGCGATGCCTATCATCACGCGCACCAGCCCTGCCGGGCGCCAGACGGTGACCGAGCTCGACAGCGCTGGTCGGCCCTTCAAAACCGAAGTGGTCAACAACATGGGCCTTGAGCCCGTCTACATGACCTACGACAGCGGCTTGGAGGATCCAAAGCACAAGGGGCTCCTCAAGACCGTCTCACAGGGAACGGGTTCGGAGCTGCGAAAGTACGAGGTTTTCTACGACGCGAAAGGCAATTTGCAGAGCGTGCATGGCCCGCTCGGCAAAGTGGTCAGCTTCACCTATGACGACGCCGGTCGTACGACCTCCCAGACGTCTGCCGATGACAAGCAGGTGCGGTTCTCGCGCGACGCCAACGGCAATCTCGCTTCGCTCGCTCAGCCGGGCACGCCGAAGGCATACTCTTCAGCTGAAGTGCACACATTCTCGAGCGAATCGCGTGACCTGTTGCAGAGCTACACCGCGCCGCACATCGCGCTGCCGAGTCACACCACCAACTATGCTTACAGTCTCGACAAGGAGCTTGACCTCGTCACGCGGCCTGACTTGCTAACGGTCGATCCGAGCTACGACGCTGCCGGCAAGCTAGACCAGCTGCTCGTTCCGACAGACACCATCAGCTTCACCTACAAGTCCAAGGACGATGCGGTCAGTCCGGGCAAGCTCAGCGCGACCCTGCGCCAGCCGAACGCGCCGCAAGACTCCGTAGCAACCGGCTTTACCTACACAGGACAAGTATTGACTGCAACTACGTGGTCGGGCGCGGTCAATGGCTCAGTGGGCATCAGTTTCGACGACGACTTGCGAGTGGTCAGCGATACAGCGGCCAGCGACACTGTTATCTACACCTACGACGACGCTGACGGCCTACTCACCCAGGCGGGGTTGCTATCCATTTCACTAGATCCATCTACCGCTCTGCTCATCGGCACGTCCATAGGCAACCTGAGTGACACGCTTACCTACAACTCATTTGGCGAACCAGACAGCTATACGCTGACCGAGTCTGGAACACCCATCTACGAGCTTAGGCTGACCTACGACGCGCTAGGTCGTATCGTGACCAAGACCGAAATTGCCGGCGCGTCCGACACGACTGGCTACGAGTACCAGTATGACGCCGCAGGGATGCTTTTCCAAGTGCAACAAGGAGCCGGCGACTGCAGCCTGATCAGCTGTCCCGTGGTGGCCGAGTACCTGTATGATGCCAATGGCAACCGGACCAGCGTCACGCAAGGCGGACCGACTCAGACGGCCGTCTACGACGCGCAAGACCGCCTGAAGAGCTTCGGAGCGATCGAATTCGGCTTCAATCTCGCGGGTGAGCTCGAGAGCAAGAAATACGGCAACAATAGCACCACCCTCTTCACTTACGATGTGCTCGGGCAGCTGCGTCACGTCGGACTGCCGAACAAGAGCATCGAGTACCTCATCGACGGCCTCGGCCGCCGCGTCGGCAAAAAAGTGGGCGGGGTGCTCGAACGAGCCTGGCTCTACGGTGCGGGTTATGGTCCCATAGCGGAGCTCGGCGCGGACGGCAGTACCCTTAAGACTCGCTTCGTCTACGCCACCAACGCCCACGTACCGGATTATATGGTCAAGGGCGGTCTCGGTTACCGCTTCGTAACTGACCAGCTCGGCAGCGTACGCATGGTTGTGAATATGGGTAACGGGAGCGTAGCGCAGCGCATTGACTACGACGCATGGGGCAAACCTACACTGGTGGTGGGGACGTGGGACTTCCAGCCTTTCGGCTTTGCAGGAGGTCTTTATGATGCGGATACGGGACTCGTCCGGTTTGGGGCGCGGGATTACGACGCCGAGATCGGCAGGTGGACGACCAAAGATCCGATTGGGTTCTTGGGTGGCTCCGCAAACCTGTACAGCTATCATTCTCAATGACCCGGTCAACGGGATCGATCCGTCCGGCACAAGCTTCGGTTTGCCACACGTCATGTGGATTAGCGGATTCATCGGGGGAGTCCACTACGTAAGCACCGAAAACGTTGGCAACATCTCGGTGAAGGGCTACATCCGGTCGTGGAACGCTGGTGCGCTTCTTGGCGGATTAGGATACGCAACGGGCAGCGTGTTGCACTCAGGACTCGGTGCGCTTGCCAGCAGTGTGGCGTGCGCTATGGCGGCCGGAGGGTCGCCGCTGCCGCAGGCTCTCCAAGGTGGCCAGGCCAACGTAAATGTCTACCTCGGGATTCGGTCTGGGCAGCCTGTCTATGTCGGCATCACAAACAGCCTTACCCGCCGGCAATCAGAGCATGGCGCGAGGTTCATCCTACAGGCTATTACCCAGTCGCCTGTAACAAGGGGACAGGCACGGGCGATCGAGGAAGCCCTCATTGTGAGAAACCCTCATTTCGAGAACATTCGCCACGCAATCAGCCCCAACCATTCTTATTATCAAGACGCCCTGCGGTGGGGGGAGGCATGGCTATCCGCCAATGGTCTATGATAAGATGGACGCGTGAACCTTGCGGTTTTGAAAAAGAGCCGGCGCCGTCCACAATCTGGCGACTTGTTTGCAATGTTGCCGCCAGATGGCCTCTACTTGCACGGTCGCGTGATATCGACCGCTGCGAACGCCGGTGGTTTCAAGAACTCGATACTGATCTACATCTACAAGGAACGTTCTGACGACAAAGACTCGACTCCCGTGTTGCGCCCGAGAAACCTGCTCGTACCTCCAATCATGACAAACAAGCAACCGTGGAGCAGAGGATACTTCGAGTTTGTTCGGCATGAGGAGCTGCGACTTGAGGACCGGCTTCGAAATCACTGCTTTCGCGAAGCGCTGCGGGGGTGGTACTTCGATGAAGTCGGCAAACGGTTGCCGAATCCGGTTGAACCCATCGGTGACTGGGGGCTTCACAGCTACCGGACAATAGATGATGAGGTGTCAAGAGCATTGGGCATCGAGCTTGCACCGCAGTAGATGAACCAGAGAACACATGCTTGGCTGGCAATACGAGCCCTGGCTTTGCTTGATGATCTGGGGCAGGCCGCTGGCTTGGTGAAGATGCTCAAGCCTCACGTGAAGTCGGCAGCCATCGGATCATGGATCCCCGACCTGCAGGACTCCAAGAAGGGCAGCGGCGACATCGACAACCACGTCATGAAGATGAAGCCCTATGACAACAAGGAGCTGAAGAGTCGCTTCGTCATCTCAAAAAAGAAGCTCCTCAAGCAGCTCGGGCCCGCGCGCCAGATGCACCAGTACCTCAAAGCCGACGGCTCCCGCTCTGAGCTGTGCTCCTGGCCGACGACGGCTGCGCCGCGACGGAGCGCACACGTGCGTACGCAACCCCATCAACCGGGCCCTGAGCCCCCCATACCTCACCCGCGCCGCTCTATGGTGCCCGCCGGGAGGGTTCTCTGAGCCAACCCAACCGCCTTCGCTACTTGACCCAACCTCAGTATTCCTGGTTCATGGTTCTTAGCCGCCGCGGTCACCGCCGACGCGCGCCGCCTGTCGGAAGACTACTCACGGACGGGGGTGCTGCACAGTTGGGTCGTACTGCCCAGGCACGCGGACGAGCACGCCCGACGTCAATACGACCTCGAACATCGGCGCGACCGTTGGCGACACCTCTACGAACGACAACGATGCTGGCTCGGCCATCGTCAAACCGAGTCGCTGCCGCCACTTGTAGAAGCTCGCGTGACTCACGCCCTCGGCGCGGCAAAACGCTGCCACCGTCTTTCCGCTGCGTTTCTGCCTAGCAACGCGCTCGCGCCATACTGCTTCTCCGGGTCGCTTCATGCAGCGGCGCTACACGAGTTCCGACTTCAAGTCTGCGACGCCATTCGTCGAACGGATAGAACCGCCGGGATAAACCGGCAGAAAGGAAAGGATGAAAGAGCCTCACACCGAAGGAGTAGCGACCCACGGTGGCCCCGAGTCATGCGTTGGCAACCGAGAGGCTGTCGATGAAGCGTTGACAGGGGTATGCACGGGCACGGTATCGAGCCGCGAAATCAGGAGTCTGGGGGGCCGACGCTGTTATCCGAGGCGGAAGGCAACATCATCGATGCCGCTACTCGCAAGGAATCGATGGCCCCTGCGCGGTCGTAGACCCGTCGCACGTGCAGAACCTTTTTGCGCGAGAACCGGGAGATCCCACATCCGCCCGCCGAGGATGGCAAAGCGGGCCGCATCGGGAAGGCCGAAGGTCGTACGCCGATGATGCACGGACGTGGGAAGTCGGACGGCCCCGTAGTACCTGCGAAGTCGTCGAACAAGGTCGCTGATGCGACGGCGGAGACGATGGAGGGAAGGGGGACGGCCAAGGGGAACACGGACGAGCAAAACGCGTCCCGGACGCAGAGCCGGAAAAGCGCGCCAAGTGAGCTCGACCGTGTGCGCCATGCAGCAAGCAAGGACAGGAATGCGAAGTTCACTGCGCTCCTACACCACGTCACGGTCGACCTCTTTCGGTCGTCGTTCTTCGCCTTGAAGCGAAGCGCGGCGGCTGGCGTGGACGGCGTGACGTGGGAGCGGTACCGGGAGGCTCTGGAGGAGAACCTTCATGACCTCCACGGGCGGCTCCATCGCGGAGCGTACCGTGCAAGACCTTCTCGTCGTGTGTTCATCGCCAAGCCAGACGGCCGGCAACGACCGCTTGGGATCGCTTCGCTGGAGGACAAGCTCGTCCAGCGTGCGATCGTCACGGTGATGAACGCCATCTACGAGGTGGACTTCAGCGGCTTCTCCTACGGATTCCGACCCGGCCGCAGCCAGCACAATGCGCTGGATGCACTCGGTGTCGGAATCAAGAGGAAGAAGGTGAACTGGGTGCTCGATGCTGACATTCGTGGCTTCTTCGATGCCATCGATCACGGGTGGCTTCGGCGTTTCCTCGAGCACCGGATTGCGGACCGCAGGCTCCTGCGTCTTATCCTCAAGTGGTTAAGAGCGGGCGTCCTGCACGAGGGAGTGAAGACAACAGGAACGGTAGGCACTCCGCAGGGAGCGACGATCTCGCCGCTGCTTGCCAACGTCTACCTGCACTACGTCTTCGATCTGTGGGTTGAGCAATGGCGTCGTCGTCACGCTCGCGGCGATGTCATCGTCGTGCGCTACGCCGACGACATCGTGCTCGGCTTCCAACACGAGTCAGACGCCCGGAGGTTTCACGCCGAGCTGCAAGGCCGTATGGCCAAGTTCGGTCTGGAGCTACACCCCGACAAGACCCGACTGCTTCGCTTTGGGAGGTTCGCCTCCCGAGACGCGGCGGAACGCGATGGCGGGGCACCACCGACGTTCCAGTTCCTCGGCTTCACGCACATTTGCGGAGAGTCGAGAGCGGGCCGTTTCGTGGTAATGAGGTGGACGATCATGAAGCGGATGCGGGCGTCACTGAAGGAGCTTCGTAGGCTTCTGATGAAGCGTCGGCATCAGTCGATTCCCGCCCAAGGTGTCTGGTGTCACCACCGACGAGAAACTGATCCAGTTTCACCGATATCACCGGTGACCAGGGACCCACCCGGTGACGGGCGGACGGATCACTCCCTTGGTGGCGATGGCGTCGAGACGAGCTTGGCGTGATCGCGGTGGTCTCCGAGGTGGGCTCTGCTCGGTCCAGAGGTTGAGGGCGGTTCAGCGTTTCGTTCGATAGCTCTTTCCCTTCATGACGAAGTTCTCTGCCCGTTCAGTCAGGCGTTCTGCGATGACCTGGGCGTTGAGCGCATCGGGGAAGACCTTGGGCCAGTCCTTGAAGGCGCGATTGGTGGTCACGGCGGTCGAGCGCCGATGGTCATAGCGCTCGCTTATGACCTGGAAAGCGAGTTTGGCTTGAGCAGGGTCCATTTCGAGGACGGCAAAGTCGTCGATGACCAGCAGATCGGCGCGGGCGTAGTTTCGCAGCCGACGCTCGAGTGCGCCGTGGAGTTCTGCTCCGTGCAAGTCGTTGAGCATCTTGGGTGCCGATACGAAGACGACACGCTTGTTGGCCTGGCATGCGCGATAGGCGAGTGCACGGGCAAGGAAGGTCTTGCCGGTGCCTGGCTTTCCGATGAAGAGTGGATTGATGCCCTTGCCGATGAAGCTGAGGTCGTGCAGGGCGAGGTAGCGACCGCGCAAGCGCTTGCGGATGGCATCGAAGTCAAAGTCGAAAGCATCGATGGTGTTGATCTCGGGAAAGCGTGCATTGCGGACGCGACGCTTGATGGCGTTGCGGATCCGATTGGCTTTCTCCTCGT
>CAZRGL010000595.1:0-6774 GCA_964599485.1 uncultured Polyangiaceae bacterium | reverse complement strand
GATTCAAAATCCGCTGTCCTTACGGGCTTGAGGGTTCGAGTCCCTCCTTCGGTACTAAGACGGGGCTGCAAATTTGGCCCAAAACCGGCCATCGAAGCCCCTCTTTCCGTCAGGAGCGCTCAGATGGCGCGTTTTGGGCCATATTCTGAGCTCAGCTACCACAATTCGACGCTAGCCTTCGCGAAGGCGTCCAAAGGGAGGGGGGCACCGAGCTCAAAGGCGCGCTGACCCTCCTCGAGCTGAGCTTCCTGACATTTGCTGCCGCTGTGCTTGTACACGATCTCGAGTGGGCCAAGCACTGGTCTCACTTTGGGGAGGGTGGCCGAAGTGCCGCAGCCGCCCTGAAAGACTTCGTGCTCCACCCAACGGGGTAGCCAATGGTCGCAACCAGCGTGCACGTAGACCGGCTCTGAGCAACCCGGATCGGCGAAACGCTCCAGCTCGGGCTTCACGCGGAACCCCCAGTTGTAAACGCAGACCACACCCACTTGCGGCAACTCGACCGGAGTGCAGTACACCTCGAGGTCCGTGTCGTACAGTCTGGCCACGCCCACGGGGTTTCCGAAAGCGTCACTTTGGAAGCGCGCCTGCAGCCGGCCACTGCCCACGTTGCGCATTTTGATGGCCGGCAGCTGTCCCAGAGCGAGCTCAGGGCCCACCTGATAGGCTTGATAGCCATCTGGAAGCGGTTCGTCGGACTCGCAGCTACCCTCTGAGTAATTGTAATAGTGATCGACGGGCGGCCCGACGCTGCTGAGCCTGATCGTGCACTGATCGACGCGCTCGCTGACTACCACCGGAGGCGCGCAGCGCGTGACGACCGCAGGCTGACTGCAACTGGCGTCGGCAAAGCCCGGCCACTGCGACGAGAAGGAGACGCACTCGCGCCCGTCAGCCCAGTCGGGCGTGCTCCTGCATTGGCGGGCGAATGCGGTGTCGTAGGGGCCGATGATGTGACGCGCTCCGTCACTAGCCACCATCACCCGCGTGCCGAGTCTCCCCTCACCCGGCTCGATCAATTCCTGGCCGGCGACAAAGTTCTCCAAGGACATGGGCACGGCGGAGACGAGGGATTCATGGGGCTCGAGCGCCTGCGGTACCGGGTCGCAGACGACTTCACCATTTTCGATTCGACCTCTGTAATAAGCGTCCGCCTGTAGTGGCGCATCGCTCCGACGGTACATGAATGAAGGTGGGTCGTATGGGTCGAAGGCAGCGCATTGCTCTTGCAGAAGCGTTGCGTCACGGAGGGCGCCGTAGTCGACCTCGTAGCCGCAATACGTCAAGAGGGCCGGCTGCGAGCACATGCTGTCGACAAACACGACCGACCACCGCAGCGGCATGCAGCGCTTCACCCCATCGGCAGCATTGGTGAAGCTGCACCCTACCCCCAGCTCGGTGTCGTGCCAGCCTAAGAACCCAGCCGCGTCTCCAGCAACGGCCATCCAGGGTCGCAGTCGGCTGCCGGGAGTGACGGTGTCTGGAGCGTTCCAGGGCACCTCAACGGTGCTGTCGCAAGCAATCGCCGAAGCGACCAGGAGGATGGCCAAACATGGTCTCGCGGCGGTGACTCTCATCTCCATCCAAGAGAGTCGGACCGCAAGGAAATGTGAAAGCGCGCACACCACAGGCACCGCCCCAGGGCGCCACGCAGGTCTTCTTCGACAACGATCCTTCGGCCATTGCCAACGACGACACCGACGGCTGGACCTACGACGAGGGCAACAACACCCTGCGCTTCCATGGTGCGGCCTGCGAGACAATTCAAGCTGGCGGGTGGACCCCGTCGTTGGCGAAGCCGAGTTCGGTGCGGCCTAGCCCGAATTATTCGATGCCGCGGCGCGAGCCGGGCCATTCCCGGGGCCCCGGCGTGTCGATTCTAAATGGCGCGAGTTGGTCTGAGAGCTGGCGCAAAGCAGCAGGTATCGGGGCTGAGCTGCGGCTTGCCGAGAAAAGAGCTTCAAACGGCGCCTCGAGCGCCCCGTCCCGTGCTCCTCCGAGCGCTTGCTCATTTGGCACAGCTAGCTCGACCTTGTTCAGAATGGTCTTGAGCAATTCGCCCGCGTTGCTCTGTTGAGACTGGAGCTTGGCGTTGGTGATCGAAACCATGTCAGAGGCCAGCAGCAGGAATGGCAGCGGTGCGGACTCGCCCACGCCCAACGTCTCGCGTGCGATGTTGAGTCGCAAGGCGAGGTGGGACACGCCCGTCTGCAAGCTGCCGAGCGGGACGGTGAACTCGCCGCTCAACTGGCTGCCCTGGGCGAGATAGAGCTCATCCCGTACGACCGTGGTGCTCCCATCCGGGCCGATCAACGAGAGCGCCAGATCGAACACGCTGCTCTCGCCAGGATTGGCCACGTGATAGGCAACCTGGACAAACTCCCCGTCCGCGATCTCGGATAGCTGCACGCTCGGCTCACGGCTTAGCACCCATTCACCGATCTCGATGTCGCGTTTCATCGTGGCGTCGTTGGTGTGCCCGCCGAATTGATCTCTGAAACGAACATTGGTCGCCGAGCACGAGAACGTATTGTAGGCGTCACCCATGATGTAGTTGATAGTCCCGAGCGCTCGCTGGTGGGTGGCCGCCCACTCCATGTACCAGAGGTATTGTTCACGCGTCGGCAGGGCGAGGGCATCTTCGTGCATGCCATTGGCTATGGGCTCAATCAACTTGCTCAGCGGGTCACAGGTATCAGGGTAGTTGGCGCAATAGAGGTTGTTGACGTAGGCCTCCAAAGCAGACCGTTTCTGCGGGAGCAGCCAATTACCATTAGAGATGTTGAACATGTAGGGCTTGTTGCCGGCCCCCTTCTGCTCCATAGCGTCTTCGAGCTTTTGTATGTACTCGGTGAACAACGGCTTGGTCACGTCGTGAAAGTCGCCGATCTCGAGCTCGGGGTACCACTTGCTCGTCTCATACGCGATCCACTCGAAGTATGGGTTGGAGAACACCATGTCCAACTGCTGGGGGATGGATCGTCCGGTGCCTTCCACGCAGTCCTTGTCGTCCATGTTTCGCAGATCCCACGGAGGAAACATCATGAAAGTAGGAACCACCGGAAAGTGCTGCTTGACTTTGCCGACGAGCGCTTCGAGCCAATCACAGGGCAGCAGGTGAGGCGTCTTTGGCGTGCGTCCATCGAGCCTTTCTTCAGAAATCGGATTATAGGGCTCCATTTTCGTGTATATGGCGAAGATCTTGTGTCGTAAGCCACGCATGGTCGACGCGAGCAGTCCAAGCTTCTGGTCCCAATAGGGTTTGGCGCTTTTGAGATCCAATTCGAAATCAAAGCGATTGAAGGGGCCGATCTGGTCGCCTGCCAACCGGTAGATGTCCAAGATGACTTTGTAGCCTAGGTCAGCCGCCTGCTGAACCCGTTGCCTCGTGGCCTCGAAATGTGCCGGCGTGTCGCCGAGCAATACAACATAGACCAAGTTGGAGAACGTGCTCGTATCGCAGTGGTTGGTGCCACCGTGGTTTACGCCAACGCCCTGCCGTCCGATGCATTGGCCGTCCATTCCATAGGATGGATTGAACTCACATAGCGCTCCCTCACCTGGGTTCAGACCCGTGTAATCGTGTCCGTACACGACCTGCCCTGACAGCGGGTCGTGCCAGTAGTTGTTTGCGTGCCAATAGCCGAAATATCGGAAGCTGCTGAGTGACTTGTCTTTGGAGATCGGCTTCTTCTTGGAGAACGCGTTGACCGGAGCGGTTCCACCCTCCGCGGGTTCCTCAGAGGAGGTTTCTGATAGCGGCTTGTCGAGGCAGCCAGCTGCTAAGAGTGACAGCAAGCCTATCAAGAGGGACAGTCTGTTCATCGTGGTCGATCTCTCCGGGACGCTCTGGCGGGCGCAAGAGCCACACTGCTGCCGACTCGGGAGACGAGACGGTGGCAGGTCGAGGGTGAGGTTGAGACGCCAAGGGGCCACCGAGGCATTCGACTCGGCAAGCTGATGTAGGGCGCGTGCGCGGCGAACAGTGCAGGAACGGTGCCAGGTCTGCTCTGTTGCTCGAACGACACGGCAATGGCGTAGTTTCGACGGAGTGCGGCGCCGCCGACGGTGCGAAACTGTGCAACGTGTGCGGCGTGACTTGGTACAGTTGCGCAACTTTCGAACTGGGCGGCCAGCGATTCCAAACGCCCCATGCTGGGCGATGATCAGGCACCTTGCTGCCGAGGAGGCGAGGGGAAATGGCCGCTCGAGATTTGGCTGGCAATCCCAACTCAAGGAGGCAGCTCAAAACTCGAGCTGAGCGCGACATCGACATAGCTGACCGGAGGCAACGTGAGCGTCTCGCCCACCTCGGGGATGGGAAACTGAACCAGCCCTTGAGCCTGCCAGCTCACCCACCGGTAGGAGGGGTTGTTCAGAGGCTCGCGAAAGCGGAAGGCAATCTCGGCAGGGCGCCCATCTGTGGTGAGAGAACGGATCTGAACAGTGAAATCGACCATGTGGATCTGTCCGTCCTTCACAAAGGGCGGCTCGAGGCCACGCATCAGTCGGTCTATCGAGTTGGCCAGTAGTCCCCCCCGCGGCGTGATGACCAGCGTAAACGCGTCCTCCCGGTGAACTTCGTTGGCCACGGTCATGTTGGACAGCATGGCCGCGCGGCGCGGAACTGGCCCGCTAGCATCCAGCTGGCGGATGAGTGATGTGTAGGCAACCGAGAAGTCATTACCGTTGACGAAGATCAGCGTCTGCTGCTCGAGAGCATCATCTTTGGGGGCTCCGCTCGCACCCGCAGCGAACATGCCCCCGAAGAGCGGGAGCGCAAATGCGCGGCCGACCAGCATGAGCGCAGCCACGGGACCGTGGAGCACGAGCAGCGCCCAGACGGCGGCGCGACCCAATCGGCTTCGCAGGTGGTCGAGCTTGCCTGGCCAGCCCATTGATTCGACAAACAATGCGAGTAGTCCAAAGGCCCCGATCCCGCTGAAGACCAGCAACCTGCTCATTGGAAAGGCAGCGCAGATCGGTACCAAGGAAAGGGCCATCCCCAGCGCCCAGAAGCGAGCGAGGGCTTTGGTGCGGAGCAAACGCCACAGCAGGATGAGCAAGCCGATGCACAGCAGCGCAGCCACGCCCGAGGAGACGAGCTGCGCTGACCGTGACAAGAAAGCCCAGGCGTCCACGTCGATCTGAGTCCACTGGTTGGCCAGTAACAAGGGCCACCGCTCGCATAGGGCCAAGGCAAACTCACCCGGTTGAGTCGTGGGATCGAGATAGAGGCCCGAGCCTGTCGTTCCATAGCCGAGGCTGTTGTACAGGAGTCGCCAGAGCACCACGACCACGCCGGCCGGCACCAGCGCTACGAGTCGATTGGGCCAGCTGCCCTCGCTCATGGTGATCTCCCAGGCAAACACATACGCCAGGGCACCCAGCGTCGCCTCGCCGCAAAGCAGTCCCAACGCCAAGGCTGTCAGCGCGCCAAGTAGAAAACGCCTCTTGCCACTCCGACGCCAGGCCAGGTGCGCCAAGATGACCAGCGTGCCGAAGACCAGGGCTAGCAGAGCGTTGCGGTTGGCAATCCAACCTGCAGGCATGCTGTGGGCGTCTTCCAGCGCGAACAACAGCGCCGCCAATCCGGCCACCAAACCAACTCCGTGGACACGTCGGTAGAGCTGCGCAACGAGAAACAAGCCCAGCCCAAACCAGAGCAGACTGTGCAAGTGTTGAAGGACTGGCAGGTCAGGCCAAAGCTGGTAGTCCACGAGGTGCGTGACCGCGGTGAGCGGTCGCCATAGACCGATCCGTAGCTCGGGATTGGTCCACCACGGAAAGAAGCCCCAGTCGATGAGGCGCTGGGTCTGCTCGCCCCCCCAAACGAAGCGAAACAGATCAGACACCGGCTGTGTGGCTTCGCCAACCGGGCTGACCCCCAGCAAAATGGCTCGCTGAAAGTAGTCGTCCCCGTTGAAGCCGGCCCAGAGGAGCGGCAAACAAAGGACGACCCCCACCAGGGCAACGAAGACCGGGAGCCGCCGGTGGCTCAGCAAGTGGCGAAGGCGCAAGAACCTCAGCCTAGTCTGAGTCAGGTCGAGAGACTAAACCAAACATGGAGGGTGTCAATCGGTGGGGCCCTCATGGCTGGGGCTTGCGCCGGCACTTGGCAGCACGTTGGATGCGCAGCTTGGTCACGGCGATCGGGTAGCGCTCGGTAGCTTTGCGCACGCGCCGAGCCACGTCCCCCTGGAAGCTGCCCGTGGCGTTGACGAGCACCTCCGCACGCGACGACCCCGCTGTTGCAACACACAGCCTTAGCCGCACCTGACTTCAGAAGATCATCCGCATCGCAGCCCAAACGAGCATACCAATACCCATTGTTGGCACCATCACTGCCACCGCCCCGAAGCCGAGGAGCAAACGTCGCGTGCGCAGCAATCGCAGCGCATCGTCGAGCGTGAGCAACTTGGAGCGCAATTTGGTTTTGGCAGCCGTCAAGGCCACTCCCTGGATGATGCTGTCGGCGCCGCAGAAGGCGCAGCTGGCACCGAGCGCGTTGGGCTCGACAGTCAGCGGAGCGCCACAGTTGCGACAACCGGGCGCCCCACCGGCCTTGGCAGGCGGCGTGGCAGCCAGCGCCTGACCCACTCGCAGCACGGTCGCTTTGCAGGCGATGGACCAGACCCACATCATCCCGCCCGGCATCAGCGCAGGCAGCGCCACGCGCAAGATCATCTCGTCCGGGGCGAGCGGCCGAGGCCAGGCGAAGCCCGCCACGACCGACGCGAGCGGCGGCAACAAGAAGACTACCAGGGCGGCTAT
>CAZRGL010000594.1:6245-6775 GCA_964599485.1 uncultured Polyangiaceae bacterium | reverse complement strand
TTCGTCGTCCTCTTCGTCCTCTTCGTCCTCGTCTGCGTCGTCCTCGTCCCAGTCTAGCTCGCGCCGCTCTTCATCGGTCGCGGCGGCCACGTCGGGCAGCTGCGCCGCATCTTCATCGAGGGGCTCATCCATTCCAGCTGCGGCCGCGGCTTGTGGCGGCGGCACATCACTGGGCGCTGGGAAGAGGCCGGTCGGCCCATGGCCGGCGACCTCGTGGAGCAAACCCTCACCATGAAGCTTGAGCACGGTCGAGAGCGTCGACAGATCGTCAAAAGGTGACTCGTCGATGATCTCACGCAGCGGGCGCTTGCCATCAAACAGCTTCAGGATGCCGTTGAGCTCATCAGGGATCTCATTCATCCGCGCCAACAGCTCACCGCCATCGACCTCGAGCACCGTGGACAGCGGTGGCAGTCCATCAAGCAGCCTATTGAACTCGGCTGCATGACGAACACCGGCCTCGAGCACATTTTGGGTACCCCCCTCGATGATGTCTTCAGCCTCGACTGGGCCAACATTGACCTCGTAGT
>CAZRGL010000594.1:0-6197 GCA_964599485.1 uncultured Polyangiaceae bacterium | reverse complement strand
CCGCAAGACGCTGGCGTCAACGATTTCCCCGTCGCGGAATTGCACCTGTCCTTCAATACCGGCCCATTGCAGATCGACAATCCCGCTCTGCTTGCCGCTCACCATCGTCTGGAGCAGATCGAAAACGGCCATATCGCGCAAATCGCCGCGAATACGGGTATCAGCTACGCTCTCGCTCAGGTGCTCTCGGACCCGCTTTGCAAGCAACACACGCGCCCGACTCACGAGCTCACGAACGAAGACCGGCTTGCTGACGTATTCCTCGACGCCGAGCTCGAGGCCACGGATCTTGTCTTCGATCGACTCGCCTGCGACGACAAAAATAACCGGAATACGAGCCCATTCGGAGTGATCCTTCATGCGACGGACCAAGCCATAACCGTCGAGCTTGGGCAGATCGGTCGCAGCGATGAGCAACGCGGGGGCGGCCAGCTCCAACTTGGACAGAGCTTGCTTGCCATCCCGTGCTGTAGTCACACCGAAGCCCGCCTGCTCGAGGCTCACCTTCAGGACTCGGAGCACTTTGGCGTCGCGTTCGACGAGAAGTACTTGTTGTTTGGGCACGATGCGGCCGACCTTAATGTCTCAACCCTGACGCTGCAATGTCGCTGACCGTCCCTTCGGCAGCGGCCGCAGCGGCTTAGCTGCAACCGTCAAATCGCCGGCAGAGCGAGGGTCTCAGTTATCTCTTGCCCCACGGATCAACCACATCCGAGCGCTTGGTGGTCCTGGACTTGGTCGTCCTAGCCCTGGTGGTCCTGGGCCTCGATGTCCTCGGGCCGGCCTGTGTGCCGGACATGGTCGCAGGGGCCGAAGATGACGACTGCGTGGACTTCGTGCTTGCAGTGGGCGTCGATTTGGTCGACCCCGCGCCAGCAGGAGGCGCTGACTGGCTGGCATTGACCAGCGACCCTGTAGGTGCAGCTGTCGGCGCCGCGCTCTGCGCCGCAGTCGATGCCGGAGCTGTAGCGGCGGGCTCAGCTTGCGGCAACAGCATCCACACCAACAGGCCGGTTGCCAGTGCCAGTCCCGCAGCCCCCACACCAAGCCAAACACGGGGATCGATATCGTTACTCGGCAACGAAAGCCGCCCCGCCCCGCCTGTAGGTTTCGGCTCATCGGCGCGCAACTTCAGGGCGGGTTTGGCCTCCATTCGCGCTGCATGCGTCCCTTGGCTGCTCCCTTCCAAATCGACTTTGAGCTCGGCCATCGACTGATAACGCGCTTGGGGCTCCTTCTCGAGGCAGCGCATCATCACCGGCTCGAGCGGCGAATCTCCAACCTCGGGTCGAGCGACCGACAGCGGCTCAGGACGAGCGAACATGTGTTTGGTCACCACCCCCATGAAGGTATCCGCGGCGAACGGAACTTTGCCCGTGAGGCATTCGTAGATGATCACCCCCAGCGCGTAGATATCCGTGCGCTGATCGACCACGTGGCCCTGCCCTTGCTCGGGGCTCATGTAATGGGGCGTACCAAATACCATCCCTTTTTGAGTCTTGCGGCTGCTGCCGATGACTTTGGCGACACCGAAGTCGAGCACCTTGGCCACTTCGGTGGACCCGTCCATACTGACCCGGATGTTCTCTGGCTTGAGGTCGCGATGGATGACCCCAGCGTTGTGGGCGGCCTCGAGCGCGGAAGCCACCTGGAGCATCAAATTGGCCGTTCGCGACAACGACAGAGGCCCTTGCTTGCGTATGAGCCCGAGCAAAGAGTCCCCGCCAATGAGCTCCATGATGAAATAGGGCAGCTTGAGGGGGCCGAGATCGGGCAGGATCGCGCTGTTGATTTCACCGAAATCGGTCACCGCTACGATGTTTGGATGGCCAATCGCCGCGGTGGCCCGAGCCTCGTCGACGAGACGAGCCGCGACCACTTCGTCCCGCGCCAGATCGCGACGCAACACCTTCATGGCAAAGACGCTGTCGAGGGTCATGTGCCGTACACGATAGACGGTCCCCATGCCGCCCTCGGCGATGACCGACTCCACCTCGAAACGCCCGGTCAAGCGGCAACCGAGCAGCGGATCGGAGCCGGGATCCCAATCGGGCGCCGTCGCAAGGGGCTCGCCATCAAAAGGACAGAACAGCGCGTCGCCCGAATAATGCGATTCACACTTGGGGCAGCGCCGAGCCGGTTGGCGCGGCGGTGCTCGGACCAAGCGCGGCCTGCCAGCGTCTGCTCCGCCACCTGGCTCCGAATCGTCGAGCAAGGCAGTGGACTCGAGCTCGGCGGGCTCGAGCACGGCGGTGGAGTCGATGGCACCAACCTGTGGCTCGAGAACCTCCGTCCGGTCAATCGCTTGGCCGTCGGATCCAGCAGCTGTTGGCTCAGGTGAGCCGCCCTTGATGGGGAGCTTCATGCCTGAATACAGCTGCTTGGTGTCTCTACCCACCGATCCACCGCGTCCTGCGCCAGTTATACACCGGATGCGGATGAAACGCCGCGCGGCCGCCTCAGCGGGCCAGCTGTGCCCGTCGCGACGGCTCTCGTTTCAAAGACAGGTTGTTATCCTTGTTGGCCACCTTGCGGAGGCTGTCCTCCGGCCGGCGGATATCCGCCTGGGGGCTGACCCTGGGTTGGCTGCTGGGGTGGCTGCTGCGGCGGCTGCTGCGGCGCTTGAGGATAGCCCGCCTGCGGCTGCCCCCCTTGCGGCGCTTGGGGGTAGCCCGCCTGAGGTGGCTGTGCGTACTGGCCCGCCTGTTGTGGCGCTGCGCCCGTAGGGGCTTGTGGATAGCCGCCCTGAGGAGGCTGTCCCTGCGGTGGTGCGCCACCCTGAGGCGGAGGCTGGCCACCACCTCCCTGCGGAGCCGGTGTGCCGCAGCCCGCACAGAACTTTCCAGTTACTTGGTTGCCACAGTTGCTGCAGAAGGTGCCCGCTGGCCTCGGCGGCGCCAGCGGCGAGCCGCAGCCCGCACAGAACTTCCCGCCCGGGCTCTGGGCGCCACAATTGTTGCACTTGAGCCCGCCCCCTCCTTGGGGCGCCGCGACGGCCTGGTGCTGCATTTGAGGCTGGTACATGCCCTGCTGAAACATACCCGCCATGCCGACGCCGACGGCCATCTGCGCACCGAGGCTCGCGACCCCAGCTCCGCCGCCGCCACCGCCCTGAGCTATACCTTCACCGGCACCCATGACCGCTTCGGCCTGGGCATGACGCATGTAGTTGGGGTTGTTGGCCATGTTCACATAGGCCTGCCGCTCGGCAACATCGACGTCGATCTCCATCTTGCGCATCTCGAGCTCGGCTTTCTTCAGCTCGATCTCGGCCTGCTTCTCGAGAATGGCGACCTTCATCTTGGTCCAGATCTTCTCGATCTTCGCCTCGTCGGCCGGCGAGAGCTTCATCTCCCACTTGACGAACTCGGTCACTTGCAGACCGATTTCGTCGAGCGCGGGCACGCTGGCCATGGCAGCCTGTTGGAACTCGCTGATCAGCTCGTCGCGTTCGAAGATGCTCTGGTTGTGCTTCTTGAGCACCTCGACCACGGTTTCGCGGATCCCATTCTTGAACTTGTCCGAGACGTAACGAAGGATCTCGGTGTTGTCCTCGGGCTGAACCGACTGGCCCGTCAGCCCGATGATGAACTTGACCGGGTCCATGACCCGGACCACGAACGAGCCGTGGAGCATCGGCTTGCAAGGCATCCGCGTGACCGGATCGGTCATGGCGATCTTGCCACCGAACATCACTGGGTCGTTTCGATTCGCTTGTGTGCGAACAAAGAAGATCTCGGCGAGCAGCACGTTTCCGCCGGTGGCCGAGTCGATCCAGTTCTTCAAGAATGGAATGTTGGCGCCGTCGATCGTGTGGCGACCAGCCCCCACGATGCCCATCAGCCTCCCCTCGCGGAAGAACACCGCGCCCTCGTCGCTCTTGACCGTGAGCTGCGAGTACATCGGGATACTTCGATCCGGATGCTTGTAGATGATGAGGCGATGCTTGTCCTCTGGGCGCGCAATCATCATCTGGCGCACGCCATCCTTCACGAAGCTGAACAGACCCATGGTCGCGACTCCTCTAGATACGGCGCATATGCCGCATTCCGCGCAGGAACATAATCAGGCTCGGCCTGAGCCGCAAACAGCAATACGATAGTGGCATGGGCATAGCGCCAATCGATCCAACCAGTTTGCCGGGCCCCGCACAGAAGATCCTCGCACCCGGCGCCAATCCCAAGCTCAAGCAGATGGCCTGCCGCGGCATCGTGCCGGGCCTCCGGCCCGACGCCTTGCTGTCGGTCATGTTGCTGCTCGGCAGCGACCCGGATCCGGCCATCGCCGAGCAGGCCCGAAGCGGTATTGCCAAGCTACCTGACCCGATCCTCAACGGCGCACTGCAGCTGGACCTGCCGCCGGCGGTCATTGACGCGCTATGTGATCACTACCTCGACCGCTTCGATATCGTCGAGCGACTCGTGGCGATGGCTCATATCGACCCTGAGACGGTCGAAATGATGGCTACCCGCGGCAACGAAGCAGTGACGGAGCTGGTCGCGACCAACCAGGAGCGCTTGCTGGCCAACCCGCCGATCATCGCCGCGCTGTACATGAACCGAAACACGCGCATGTCCACGGCCGACCGAATCGTCGAGCTGGCAGCGCGTAACAATGTAGAAGTAAAGGGGATTCCTGCTTGGAAAGAGGCCGCGATAGCCATCGAGGGCGAGCTCATCCCCGAGCCCAGTGACGAGCCGCTGCCCGATGACGAGCTGTTCTTCGAGGTCGACTCGATGGCCGAGGATCTGGCCGACGCCTCCCTCGAAGATGCGTACTTCGAGGACGAGACCGGTGATGAGCAGCTCGAGGACAACTTCAAGCCGCTGCATCAACGGCTGGCCGAAATGAGCGTGTCGCAGAAGATCCGCCGCGCCCAGCTGGGCTCCAAGGAAGAGCGCATGATGCTGGTACGCGAGTCGAACAAGATCGTCGCGTCAGCAGCAGCACGCAGCCCCTTGATGCGGGAACCGGACATCGTCTCCATCACCCGTAGCCGCGGCGTCTGTGAGGACGTGTTGCGCATCATCGGCATGACGCCCGAATGGATGAAGAGCTACCAGGTGAAGAAGAACCTGGTCGAGAACACCAAAACGCCATTCATGATCGCCCAGCGACTGGTCACCCAGCTGCGGGAATCGGATCTTCGCAAGCTCGCCAAGAGCAAGAATGTGTCGGCGGCCATCCAAATGCATGCCCGCCGTCACCTCAGCCGCAAGAAGAAATGAGGCGCCCGTTGCGGCGCGTCGTCTCGGGCGCCCCACGACGAAAGCTGCTCAGTTGCGAATCACTTTGATGCTCAGCCCAATGCCGGCGGCGAGCAACAGCGCCGCCAGCGCAGCTATGCCAACCATCACCGCCACGTCGGCGCCCCCATAAGGCCGAGCGACGATGGCTTGGTCTATTCCGTGAAAGCGCTTCTCGAGCAACTTGCGCTTGGTGTGCTCGCTCAGCTCACTCCACAACACGTCGAGCTTGCATGCTTTGGGCAGCGCCCGCGCAACCGCTTTGCTACCGAGCTGCGCGCTCATCTCAGAACAGCTCAGCTCCACCAAAACGCGCACCGCTGCGTAGTCGCGCGGCGTCGGATTGCGTTTGACCTCGGCATTGCTGAGCATCGGGAAGAAGCACTTCTGCACCGGTCCAGCGACACGCTGCACATCGTTGAGCATACACACGCCACGCAACTTGACGCGCGAGCGCTCCGGCTTCGTGATCAAGTTGGCCAGATCGGTGCTGGCTGGGCTCTGGCCCACATCCATGAAACGAATGACGGTGCAGCCCGCGAACAGCAGCCCAAAAAAGAGCGACAGCATGCCGCATCCCAGCGCGGCGGTTTTGCGCCCAGTCGACATGTGCGGCCGGGCGGCTCGAGCGGGTTGAGCAGGCTGCGATGGTCGCGCGACCCCGCTTGGTATCGGCTCACCCCAAGATGGCCGGCCGCTGTGTTGTTGCTGTTGCCACGATCCTTGCGGCGTGTGGTGGCTCGGCCGCGATCCACCTGGTGACGACTGCGGCGCCGATGGCGGCGCCTGACGAACGTGGCCTGCAGCGGCGGATGACTGGAATGAGGGCGCCGCGACCGATGGCGCCTCGACCGATGGCGCCTGGACCGATGAAGCCTGGACCGATGAAGCCTGGGCCGATGAAGCCTGGGCCGATGAAGCCTGGGCCGATGAAGCCTGGGCCGATGAAGC
>CAZRGL010000593.1:0-6783 GCA_964599485.1 uncultured Polyangiaceae bacterium | reverse complement strand
CGTCGTCGTCGTCGTCGTTGCCGTCGGTCGAGCTTTCGTCAGTAGACTCGTCACTCTGTTCGGAGTCAGCCTGCTCGGCTTGGTCTTCGGTCTCTGTGGGGCTCTTTTCGGACTTTTTCGCCATCGGGGCCGGGACTGTAGCGCAAGGTCGCTGCAGGATGGAACCCCTCCGTGGCGGTCTTTCGCTAGCCAAGTTGGCGTCCTGAGGCTATTAGCCAGACCAACTCGTCATGTGTCCCAACAGCATTGTTCCCCGTTCACAGATCATCGGTACCGGTAGCTACGTTCCAGAGCGTGTCGTAACGAACGCTGAGCTGGCCGAAGATTTGCCTACTACCGCCGCTTGGATCAGCGAGCACACGGGAATCGAGCGTCGCCATCACGCTGCCCCCGATGAGGCTACCAGTGACATGGCGGCCATCGCTGCCCGTCAGGCCATCGCGGCTTCGGGCCTGACCGTGGCGGACCTCGATTTAATCATTTTGGCGACGGCGACGCCTGATACACCGCTACCTGCAGCCGCAGCGCATCTGCAACAGAAGTTGGGAGCGGATCTGATCCCCTCCTTCGACCTCAACGCTTCGTCGGCGGGGTTCTTGTATGGCTTGACCGTGGCCAACCAGTTCGTGGCTGCGGGTACCTTCAGCACCGTTCTCGTTGCCGGAGCTGACACCATGTCGCGCGTGGTCGCACCAGATGATCGTACTGGCAGGGCGCTTTTTGGAGACGGCGCCGGTGCCGTGGTCGTCTCGCAAGCCCGAGGCGATGGCGGCGGCATCCTCTCGTCCCGGATCCACACCGATGGCAGCCTGGCGAAGCTGATGGGCCAGCCGGCTGGGGGATCGGCCGAGCCGGTGACCGAGCAAGGGCTGGCCGAAGGACGCCACTACCTCAAGCTCGAGGGGCCAGCGCTGCGGGACATCACCATCAAGCACCTGACTTCCTATTCGATGCACGCGCTCAAAGCGGCCCGACTGACCAGCGCCGAGCTCGACTGGGTGGTGCCGCAGCAGGCCAACCTCAACATCGTGTCCAGAATCTCCGAACGGCTCGGATTCCCGATTAGCAAGTTCGTGCTCGAACAACAGGAACACGGCAACACTGGAGCCGCCTCAATCCCCATTGCCCTCGACCGCGCCACCCGCAGCGGGCAGATCCAGCCCGGTCACACGGTGCTTTTGTGCTCGCTCGGGGCCGGGATCAGCTGGGCGACGATGATGTTGCGGATGTAGGTGTGGCCTCGGCGCCACCCTGATCCTGCACCACGCGCACACAGGCATCGATTTCAGAGAGCATTTTGGCGGTGGCCTCGATGCCGTCTCGGGCGGGATTGTCACCGTTGTGGCGCGAGAGGCGCATGTCGGGCGTCAACCGGTAGCGCTCTGCTGAGCTCCGTAGCAGCTCGGTGAGCTTGATGGGATCGAGTGGGGCGTCGTCGCGCAAATGCAGCGTGACCGAGCGCGCGCTGGCTTCGCAGCTGAGCACCCGGAGCCGGCGCAATCCGGGTTTGAGCGCCATCAGCTCGACCAAGCGTCCAGCGGCCACAGGAGGCGCGCCGAAGCGGTCTTCCATCTCTTCGGCGATGGCGAACACCTCTTCTTGATCCGCGGCGCTCGCCAGTCGCTTGTAGAGCGAAAGGCGCACGCCCACATCGGGGACGTAGCTATCGGGCAGTAAGGCTTCCACATCGCTCAGCGACAGCTCCGGATCGACTTCGTGGATCACCTCCTGGCCTTGAAGCTCGCGTACTGCGTCGTCGAGCATTTGGCAGAACATCTCGAAACCGACCGAAGCGATGCTGCCGCTCTGCTCTGCGCCCAGCAAGTCTCCAGCGCCCCTCAGATCGAGGTCCAGCGAAGCAATTTGAAAACCCGAGCCCAGCTCACTGTATCGTTGCAGCGCTTCGATTCGTCCGCGCGCTTCTGCGTTGAGCTTGCCTTTGTCGACGACCAAGTAGCAGTAGCCGCGCTCTTTGGCGCGTCCGACCCGTCCGCGCAGCTGATACAACTGCGCCAACCCAAACAGCTCAGCGCGGTCGATGATGATGGTGTTGCAGCGCGGAATGTCGAGCCCGTTTTCGATGATCGCGGTCGAGCAGAGGATGTCGTAACGACCGGAAACGAAGTCGAGCATGGTGCGCTCGAGCGTTTGTTCTCGCATCTGTCCGTGGGCCATACAGAGCCGCGCTTGGGGCGCCAGTTGTTGCAACATGGCGGCGCGCTCCTCGAGCCCGACGATGCGGTTGTGCACATAGAAGATCTGGCCGCCGCGGCCGAGCTCACGACCAATCGCCTCCCGCAAGGTCGCCGGATCGAAGCGCGTGGCGATGGTGCGAACCGCGCGCCGATCGAGGGGTGCGGTCGTGATGAGGGTCAGGTCACGAATGCCCGAGATGGCCATCTGCAATGTTCGTGGAATCGGTGTCGCGCTGAGCACGAGCACGTCGACATTGGTCTTGAGGTTCTTGACCCGTTCCTTGGCGGCCACACCAAAACGCTGCTCCTCGTCGATGACGAGCAGCCCAAGCCGCTTGAATTGAACATCTTTGGAGAGCAAACGGTGGGTGCCGATGACCACATCGATGGTCCCGTCGCGCAGCCCCCGTGTGGTCTCCAGTTGTTGCTTCTTGGTCGAAAAGCGGCTCAGTGAGGCGACCACCAGGGGATAGCCACTCAAGCGGGTATCGAAGCTGAGCTTGTGCTGCTGTGCCAATACGGTGGTGGGACACAGCACGGCCACCTGGCGGCCCGACATGGCCACCCGGAAGGCGGCTCGCAGCGCGACCTCGGTTTTGCCGAAGCCGACGTCGCCGCAGACCAAGCGGTCCATGGGGCGAGGGGACTCGAGATCCTCTCCCACCTGCTCGATGGCCCGAATTTGATCGTCGGTCTCTTCGAAAGGGAAGGTGGCCTCGAAGCTGCGGTATTCTTCGTCGATTGCCGGAGTTGGCTCGCCTAGCGCAGCGCTGCGGGCGGCATAGAGGCGCAGCAGCTCGTCAGCCAGCTGTCGAACCTTCTTTTTGGTTCGCGATTTCGACCGGGCGAAGGTCTGTCCGCCGAGGCGATCCAGCTTGGGTTTGGCGTCTGTGCCGTGGAGCTTCTGTATCTGGTTGAGGCGGTAGACCGGCAGGTAGAGCTTGTCGCCCCCGGCGTAGGCGACCACCAGCAAGTCGACGGTGTGGCCGCCGATGTTGCGGTGCAGCAGCCCTTCGTAGCGACCAATACCGTGCTCGACATGAACGACGTGCTCGCCCGAAGTGAGCGCCCGCAAATCCTCCAAGTAGCGCTGCACCTGTTTCTTCGACGACTTGCCGCCGCGTCTGCGCCGACGTGAACGACTGCCGAACAAATCCTCCTCGACCAGCAGGACCAGTCCCTCTGCGAGGGCGACCGCGCTGTGGCTGAGCGAGCCCACTACCACCCACAGTTGAGTGTCGCCGTCTTGCCGCTTGCGAGCAGCTAGCAGCTCGGCCCCATCCACAGCATCGAGGCGCAACTCGAGCCGCAGGTCGCGGTGGCGCAGCATGGTGGCGATGCGCTCGGCTTGGACGTTGCTCGCAGCGCAGATGATTACTTTGAGCCCGGCTTGATGCCAGGCGTTCACATGTTCGACCAAGGGCGTCAGACTGGCGGCGCTGCCCTCGAGCTTGCGCGATTCAGCCAAGGTGCGTCGCAGGGCGGACTGGTCGAAGACAGCGAGGCTGGGTGCATCGACACACTTGGCAGCCAAGTCTCCCAGCACGGTGTCGCGCTCACTGATGAGTGTGGCTTCGCTCAGCGCCAGGACCGGTCGACTGCGAAGCCAGGTGTCGATGGCTTGATACGAGGTGAAGAAGGCGTCGAAGGGGAAGTGTGGTTGGTCGAGCCTTGCTTGCGCGTCGTTGAGTCCGTCTTCGAGCGCTTGATGCAAGGCGCTGGCTACGACGCTTGGCCGGTACACGACGAGCCGTGTGTCGACGGGCAGCTGCTGGTGTAGTGGCGCCAACGTGCAAAAGGCCGGGACAAAAGCATCTGCGCCGAAAAATGCCCGTCCGTGGGCAATGTCCTCGATCAGGTTGCGCGTCTTGGACGAAGGCCAGTCAACCGCGTCGCACCGCTCCCGCAGGATCGCCTTGGCGCCGGCCTCGTCGTTGCCCCCAGCTGCAGTTTCACGCGCTGGCAGCAGCCAGACCATCTCGAGGTGGTCGCCCGTGCGCTGGCTCGAGGGATCGAAGGTCCTGATGGCGCTGACGTGCTCGCCGTCGAGCTCGATGCGAGCCGGTGCGTCCATCGCCGGCGTCCAGACGTCGAGCAGGGCGCCGCGCACTGCGAGTGTGCCCGGATCTTCCACCAATGGCACCCGCAGATAGCCCGCGTCGGTGAGCTGGTCGATCAGCTGCTCGCGGTCGATCTCCTTGCCCACGACGACTTGCCGGCTGCGCTCGACGATCCCAGCAGCCGGGACCACTTTCCTGATGAGCGCGCCGGCGGAAAGCACGACCACGAGAGGTTTGTCGGGTCGGTTGGGCACTGTCTGCCGCCTGTTGGCAAGGCGGAACAGGGCAGCCAGCCGCCGGTGGGCAGCCTGACGGTCGACGACCACGTCGGCGTAGGGGCTCGCCTCTGGACCTTCGATGAGAACCAGCTCGGCTCGCTGGCCGACGACGAAGCCCAGATCTTCGTGAAGGGCGTGAGCCACTGAGGTCTCCGCGCAGAGCACGACGATGGTGTGGGCGCTCGCCTCGATGAGCGCCCGGGCGACCAGTCCAACGCTCGCAGGCGCGGCCCCACTGATTGAGATATGGCGCTCGGAGTGTTGCGTGAGCGCTTTTTCAGCGACCTGAGCGGCAGTGATGAGCGGCCGATCTGCGGGCAGCTCGAGCAGCGCTGTTGGGGGCTGGGCGGTCGGCTCGGTCAATTCAGCTCGTCACTAGGGGGCGAGCTGCCCCGTTCTGAGTCGCCGAATACGACCTCCCAGTGGGTCCGGTAGGCGTCGGTCGCGACTTGTGCTGGTCCGCTGCCAGTGGCTTTGCGCACTTCGGTCTGGTCGAGCAATACCTTCACATCAAACAGCTGCTGGTGCTCAGGGCGCTGTGCGAGCTCGACCACTTCGCCGTGGACCGGTGCGCCCTCACGGAGCTCATGGATCTCGCCGATTTCGATACGATCGGCCCGGCTGCGAATGACCCGGAAGCCTTCCTTGGACTCGCAGCGGCTGTGCAAGAACATCACATCGCCACTCGGGGCTGCCGCGCTAGCTTGCGGCGGCTCGGGGTCGCTCCGTGTCGCGAGGCTCTGCACCTGCTCGCCACGCTCGTTGTCGTCGGTCGACATCTGACAAAAGCTTCGCACGTTTTGCTGCGACGGTGCTCAACAAAGGACGCCCAGCAGGATCGAGAGAAACTTGGCCGAATCCCGGTGGACCACGTAACGCAGGCCTAGTGCCCACCGCGCCCTCAAAGTGCGGGGTAGGCGCTTTTTCAGGAGGCAGTATGAGTCGGGTACCTACCGAGCCACACCAACAATCGCATACTTGCGGCGAATCTAGCTGCGACGAATCAGACACAAGCGAACGGCGCGATGGCACCGCCCCGCGGATGCAATACGAGGCGTTGGTCGAGGTAGGCGCAGGGTCAATCGGCGGTTTCGAGGCGGAATCGGTCGATCTTTCCCTGGATGGTATTCGCTTGCGGACTGCGTACCTGCCCCAAGCCGGTGAGAAGCTGGCGTGCCGTTTCGACGGATTTGGCGGTGAAATCATCGCCGAAGGTGAGGTCATCTGGTGCAAGCAAGAAGATCGCGGAGGCGAGTTCGGGGTGCGTTTTACGCGCTTGGATAAGCACGGCGGCAAATTACTCGACAAGATGTGTCGTCCACCAGAGCCGGCGCCAGAGCCCCCCGCAGCGAGCGTCGACCAGAAGGGAGCCTTGGTTGGCTCGCGGGTACGCCTACATATCCAGGGTTTGGGCTCGCCAATGCGGGCCCGGGTGCGCGATACGGCCCGCGGCGAGGTCTTGATCGGCTCGAACCTGGAGTTTCTCCGAGTGGGCCGCGACGTGCAGCTCGAGAACGTAGAGCAAGGTGAGCACCGCACCGCCATGATCGAGCACGTCGGTGTCGAGGTGGATCCGGAAAACAACATTCCGCAACTGGTCGTGGCGCTCCGCTACGATTCCGTCGCCGCCCAGCCGAGCCAGCCTCGGGCCAACGCCGACGGTGGCCGCAAGGCCATCAGCCCAGAAGAAGATTGTCCGCAAGAGCAGTCGGAAGAGCAGGCGGAAGAGCAGAACGAAGAGCTGACCACGGCCCCCTACCGGGTGATGCCGCAAGCCGCGACCAAGCGGCCGGAGCTGCCGGCCGAGCAGACCTGCGCCGAAGAGAAGGAAACGACGCCAGAGCCGACGGTGATCGACAACGAGCCCTCGGTCACGCCTTCCGAGACCCATGACGATGCCATGCTTGCTGCACGCAGCTCGATGCAGGTGGACGAAGAAGGCAATCTCGTGGACGAAGATGACGAGGACTACTGCGAGGTCGCCTCGGCCCGTCCGCCCGACACCCTGCAGACGCCGGTCGATG
This sequence comes from uncultured Polyangiaceae bacterium, assembly GCA_964599485.1. Classification (GTDB taxonomy): domain Bacteria; phylum Myxococcota_A; class Polyangia; order Polyangiales; family Polyangiaceae; genus JAPYTK01. The sequence goes on along the minus strand of CAZRGL010000593.1, from coordinate 226 downwards.
CCGCCGCAGCTGAAGATGATGACGTCGACGTGGATGTCGACGCCGACGAGTCCGAGGAGCCCAACCCCATTCGGCAGCGAATGGGAGCACTGGCCGACAAGCTCGGTCCCAAGCTCGCCGCCGCTGGCGCGGGGGCCAAGGGCGCTTTTGGGAGCCTCCTGACAGCGGTACGCAAGAAGCGCGAGCAGCGTCGCGAGGAGCGCGACAAAGAGCGCGCCCCGACGCG
>CAZRGL010000592.1:0-6784 GCA_964599485.1 uncultured Polyangiaceae bacterium | reverse complement strand
ACGTAGACAACTACACGTGCCCGGCTTCCTTCAGCTCGACCGCGAGCGGCACCGGCGGCAAAGGACAGGGCGGCGCAGCGAGCCTGTGCGACAACGGTGCCTCTGCAACGAGCATCAGCGCAAACCATGGTCACACCCTGATGGTCTCAGCTGCAGACGTTCAAGCCGCTGTCGAAAAAGCGTACGACATCAAAGGCAGCTCGCCCCACCCACACACCATTACCCTCACCGCCGCGAATTTGGCGACTCTGGCAGAGGCCAAAGACGTAATGGTGACCTCGACCAAGGATGCAGGGCACACCCACGACGTAACGGTCAAGTGCAGCTAACCGGCAGGCTCGAACAAGCAGCGCCGATGCGCTACTTTGTGGGGGCATGATTGGTTTGAGCAAGGGGTGGGGGCTCTGCGTCGTGGCCACGGTCTTGGCGTGCACGCCAGACGCAACGCGCACATCATCGACGAGCAGCACCAACACGAGCGCCGGCTCGGGAGGCAGCGGCGGCACCACCAACAGCAACAGCAGCAGCAACAGCAATGATGGTGGCAGCGGCGGCGGTGGCGGCACTGTCGAGCCAGTGCAATGGGCCGGACGCTTTGGCGACGCCTCGCTGCAGACACTGAACGGGCTCGGGCTCGATTCGGGCTCGGGCGCAGTCGTGTTGGCTGGTGAGTACTACGGCACGTTTGATTTCGGCGGGTCCGATCTCAAAGCCACCGGCGAGGGCGACACCTTCGTCGCGAAGCTCGAAGCGGACGGCACCCACATATGGTCTTCTGGATCAGGCAAGAGCACGCGGCAGGCCTTCACGGACGTCGCGGTCAATCCCGGTGGGCTCGTCGCTGTGGGCAGCTACCACAACCCCATCGGCGGCCCCGGCTTGGTGTCCTTCGGTGCGACTGGGGCGCCGTGCGCCACGCCCTCGGAGATCATGAAGAACAATGTCGTAGTTGTCTCGCTCAACGCCGAAGGAGTGTGCAATTGGTTCAGGATGTTCTCGCTCGGCACAGACGGAGCCGCGACGGTAGCGGTAGCCGTAGATGGCGACCTCACGGTCGTAGCAGGCCATTTCCGCGGCGAGCTCGAGATCTCACAGATCAAGACGTTTAAGAGCAACGACAACCTCGTCGATGACCTTTTCATGATCGGCCTGAAGACCAGCAACGGAGACGAGCTGTGGACCGAGCACTATTCCGAGCCAGAGCAACAGCGGCTGCAGGATGTAGCCATCGAGCCTGGTAGCAATATCGTCGTGGTCGGCGAGCTCGTTGGTGCGCTCAACTTCGGCGGAAAGCACCTCGTGTCTGCCGGCCAGCTCGATGGCTTCGCCGCCAAACTGACCATCAGCGACCGAGCTCAGGTATGGGCGCAGCGCTTTGGCGGCACGAGCAGCGACCATGCCAATTCGGTGGCCGTCGACGCTTCCGGCCACGTGTACGTTGGAGGCAAGTTCCGCGAGTCGATCGACTTCGGCAAAGGCCTCGTCGAAAACGGTGGAGGCAGCGACGCCTATGTGCTCGCCCTCGACGGCAGCGACGGCGCGACGAAGTGGGTGGCCACTGCCGGAGACGGGTTCGAGCAACAAGTCACGCACGTCGTGCTCCATCCCAATGGTGACGTTTTCGCCGCAGGAGACTTCTGGGGCGCGCTCGACTTTGGGCTCGGTCCGCTCGAGACCAACGGCCAATCGGACGCTTTCGCGATTCGGTTTGCGCCAACCGGAACGCCGAGCTGGCAGATGGCTTTTGGCGGTCCCGAAGACGACACAGTCGGCGGCATGGGCGCAAACGGCCTGGCCTTGTGGCTAGCGGGCAAGACCAGCGGCAATTGGCAGCTGGGACCGTACACGCTCGATGGCAACGACAACGACATCTTCATAGCCAAGCTGTCGATCGACGAATGATGGCGCCCAATCAGGCAAGCTGGTCGAGATCGGGCTCTCGGGGGGACTAACCCACGCGCTTTGGCTTACCCGTGCTGCTTGCAGCGGCCGGGGTTTGCGCACATCGTCTTGGCTGGAGTCGTGGGGTAGCGATGCAGTGTCGCTGCCGCTGACCTCGGGGAGGTATTGGGCATGCGCTTCGCACTGGTTGGACCGACCATTGAAGAGAATCTGTCGATCGCTTATCTGGCCGCAGCGCTGAAGACTGCGGGTCACGACGCCACGATCGAGTCCTTCGTCGACGATGCTGATCACAAACAGGTGGCAGAGCGCATAGCCTGCGAAGCGCCCGACGCAGTAGGCCTGTCGATGTCCTTTCAGCGGCGCGCGCCGGGCTACGTGGCCCTTGCCTCCGATCTGCGCGAGGCGGGCTTCACAGGACACATCTGCGCCGGCGGGCATTTTGCCTCCGTCGTAGCCGAGGACCTCTTGCTCGATCATCCGCAACTCGACAGCGTCGTGCGCGGCGAGGCAGAAGCGGGCATCGTTGCGCTCGCTGATGCGCTCTCGAACGGGGGCAAGCTCGCTGAGGTGCCAGGCATCGTCTACCGAAGCAATGATGCGTTGCTGCGCGGACCACAACCACACAAACCCTGCGATCTCGACGCGCTCGCGTTGCCGGTCCGTGATGCTCCACCTGTGCGGCAGATCGGTATCCCCATTGCGCCCGTGCTGGCCAGTCGAGGTTGTGAGGCCAGCTGCACCTTTTGCTCGATCGCCACCTTCGGCAAGTTGTCCAAGGGCCCAGCGCGGCGGGTTCGCTCGGTGCAATCCATCGCCGCAGAGATGGGCGGACTGTGGCGCGAGCGCGACGTGCGCATCTTCGTCTTTCACGACGACGACTTCTTCTCGGGCGACCACGAGGCTGACCTCGAGCGTATCGTGGCGCTGCGCCATGCCATGGCCAACGTGCAGCTTCCACCGGTAGCCCTGGTGGTCAAAGCACGACCCGACGATCTGAGCGAGGCGTTGCTGCTCGAGTTGCGCGAAGCCGGCTTGGTGCGCTTGTTCCTGGGTATCGAGACGCACGCTGCGCCGGGACTGAAAGCACTCGGGCGACAACTCAGCCCGCAGGCAAGCTGGGATGCGCTCACCATGCTGCATCGCCTCGACATTTTCGTTTGCTCGAACTTGCTCTTGTGGGAACCGGACACCACGCTAGACGATCTACGCGCCAACATCGGGCTGATGGCAGCGTTTCCCGATCAGTTGTTCAATCTGTCGCGCACCGAGCCCTACGAAGGGGCGCCGCTCACACGCCGGCTAGCCAAGCGCGAGCGACTGCTCGGCGATTACTTGGGACGCGACTACGTCGTGGCCGATGCTCGCGCCGAGCTCGCTTGGCGCTTGTTCCGGGTGGCCATGGGCGACCGCTGCTTCCCGATGGACGGAGTGATCAACAGCGCCATGGGTTTGGCCTGCGACAGCCAATTGTTGCGGCGCTTCGTCCCAGGACCGCAAAGCGAATCGGTGGCCGCCGAGGTGCGTGCCTTCGTGCGCACCCAGTCCGAGTCCACCAGCGGCTGGCTCGAACGAATCGTCGATTACGCCGCTGATGCGCCGCTTGGACAAGAACCAGAGGTGCTGCTTCACGCTCTCGATATCGCCCGGGAGGTGCGGGCGCAGGACGCCAGCTTCATCGCCGAGATGCGTGTGCTGCGCGAGGCCATCGACCGCTGCGCCAACCCGCCGCGCCTCGAGCCGCTGTCACCACCAGAGCACCACCCGCGCCTCACCGCCACCAGCCCGGTATTGGCACGCTTCACCGTAGCGGCAGCCGCCGCCGCAAGCGTGGCCGGCTGTCCTCGCACGCCCAGCAATCCGCCTAGCCCTGACGGCGGCGTGACGGTCACCGTCGACACGGGATCGCCGACCGGCTCGACCACCGCAACCATCAGCGACGACGACCCTGGCGACGGGACCGCGACGCTGCGTCTGACGCCGCGCAGCCACTTCGGCGAGTATTGCTCCGAAGGCAAACAGCGCTTCAGCGGCTTCCACGGCGAAGCACAGCTGCGCGACTCGCAGCACCACGCTAGCTTCCATCGCGTCGAGGTCGCAGACGGCAAAGTCTCGGACACCTACGTCTCGCCCGACGGGCGACGCGTCAAGTTCATGTTCGCGGTGGGCGAAAAGAAGGGTCGGCAACGAATCACTGCAATCTTCAAACGGCCCGAGCAAGGAGCAGGCGTCATCAGAGCGACCCACTACGTCTATCAATACGGCGACGGCAAAGCGACGGTCGGTCGCGATCCGCAGCCCGAGCCCAAGTGCGGCATCGTCTGCGACCCAGCCGCACCGCCTCCGGACAATGTTCTATCGTCGGGCAAGAACGTGGTGTTCACCCACAGCGCGCGACGGGCCACCAAGGGCTGGGCCATGCGCTTCAACTTTGGCTTCGGACTTCGCGAAAGCATCAAGGGAACCTTGGTGGGTGATCCAGAGGTCCGCTGCAACAGCGGCGTAGTCTCCAAACCAACACGCATTTCGCAGTGGCGTTCGAAGACACCTGGCAACAGCAAGTTGAAGCTTCGTGACCGCTACGATGTGTCCTATGACCCCCGCCCCGCCGATGGCAGCGGAAAGCTAAAAGCCGGCACGCACACCTGCACAGTCCGCTACCGAGTCAAAGCTGGAAAAGGCGAGATACAAGTCGAAGGCAAGCTGCAAGTTCACGTAGCAGCAGATGGCACGGTCAGCCTAGGTCGGGGCCGCGACGGCGGAGCACGCTTCGATCAGAACGACGACGCGCCGCAAAACAACGAGTCGCATCCCGATTTGCCGCTGCCGCTGCGCTACGGAATCAAAGTGAAACCGGTCGAACAGCGGTCCGACGCGGTGCTCCTCGGCGCCGAATGCCCGGCTGCTTACGCGCTGGGTACACCATCATTTCGTTGGTCCGCCTCAGCTGGTGTCATCGAGCCGCTACCAGACGGTGCGCAAGCTTTGTGGCACCTCGACGAGGCCGATCAGCATGACGCTGTCGCCGTCTGCGCGGTGCAAGCCGTTCCCTACGACTTGCAGATCGGCTGCTACCGTCCGGCTCAGGGATAGCGTGGACCGAACACGGTCAGCTTGGGCAATCGATTCTTGAATGCCTGTACTTGTTTTTGCGGAACCCGGGTTCGAATGATGTAGAGCTTCTCGAGCTTGGTCCAGTGCGACAGGGGACTCAAATCGCTGACCTTGGTGAGGTTGAGGTTCAAGTTCCGCATCTCGGTCATGCCGGAAAGCGGGCTCACGTCTTTGGTGGGTGCGTCAGACAAGCCGAGCTCGACCAGCTTGGTGAGCTTCGACAGCGGGCGCAGATCCTTGAAGAGACTGTAGCCGGCCTGCAGCTTCTGCAGCTCGGTGAGGTTGGCGAGGGGACCCAGATCGGTCGCCTTGGTGTGTGACACACTCAACTTGGTCAGCTTGGTCAGACCCGCCAGCGGCGTCAGATCGCGCACAGGGCACGAGCGGATGTGCAGCTCTTCGAGATCGGTCAGACTCGCCAGCGGCCCCAGATCCTTGACCCTGTTCATGACGCCGAGGGTCAGCACGCGCAGGTTGCTCATCTTCGCCAAGGGCTTGAGATCGGACACCTTGCCGAGCAGCAGCATGTGCAGCCGTTTGAGCTTCGGCAGCGTCGCCAGCGGCCCGAGATCTGCGACCTTCAAATCGCTGATGTAGATATGCTCGAGCTGCTGCAGCGAGGCGAGCGGCGTCAGATCGACAACCCCGGCAGCCCGATGGCATTGCACCCACTTGGTGTCGGCTGGGTGCTTCTTTCCGCAGAAACTGACTGGCGGCGCTGGTTCTTGCACCGGCGGGGGAGGCGGTGTGCTGGTCGGCGCAACAGCTGTGGTGGTTGCAGCCGCATGGCTGGACAATGTCGGTCTGCTGCTGGAAGCTACTGCGCTGCCCACTGCGACTGCCACAGTCACCGCAGCGGGCGCAGTGGCCACCTCGGTTGGTGGAGGACAAGCGCACAGTGAGAGCGACAAGATCACTACGCTGACTCGCATCTGCCCTTTGTAGAGCGACTTGTGACAGATTGGGGAGACATGCGCGTCGAAGTGAGTATCATCACGCGCCCATGGACTTCGGTGACGCCACAGATCCAATTCCTCCAGACATTCCCTCGCAAGATGCCGTCGAGATGCTGCAAGCCGACGCCCGCGCCAAGAAACGCCGGGCGATGCTCGTCATGTTCGTCGCCCTGCCGGTCCTAATCGCGGCCATCGGCGGCGGGTGGTGGTACTCGAGCAGCGCCGCAGCGAGCGAGCAGCTTCAGACTGCCTGGGATCAAGCCTCGGCCTGCTTGGTCGGTGCGCCCCTCGAAAAAGGAGAGCGGGCCAGCCTGCGGATGCGGGCCATCCAGCTGACCGCGGTGAATTCGGAGCGGGATGTCGAGGCAGACGGCCGCTGGCCATCACGATGCGCCGACCCAGTCGCCTCCGTGCACGAAGCTTTGCGCAAACAGGGCGGAAACGAGCCAGGCAAAGGCCTGCTCGCCGCCTCGGAGCGCTTCGCCCCCAAGCTGCGCAAAGCCGGCGTGATGAACGATCTGTCCGCCGAAGCCGACACGTTCTTCGAGGCCGCCGCCGAACGCAAGCTCGTCGCCCAGCCCTTCTCCCTCAGCGTGCCAACACCCCAGCCGGCCAAAGCGTTCAACATCGACACGTTGCCGGCGGGCGCGCAGATCTCCTCGCTCCAGCACACCCTAGACAGCGTCTCGTCGACCCCCATGGTGGGCACCGAAATCCACGCGCTGGTGTACGACAAGAAGGTCGAAAAGACACCCGTACTGTGCACCTTTCGACGCGACGGCGCGAACCGCTGCCGCAAGCTCGGTGGCCCG
>CAZRGL010000591.1:1422-6808 GCA_964599485.1 uncultured Polyangiaceae bacterium | reverse complement strand
AAAAGCGCTTCGCTGAGTCAAAAGCGCTTCGCTGAGTCAAAAGCGCTTCGCTGAGTCAAAAGCGCTTCGCTGAGCAAAAAGAGCTTCGCTGTCAAAAAGCTTCGCCGAGTACAATGGTCGGCGAAATGGGACTTGCACGAGTCGCCTTCTTCTGGTCAGTCGTCGTTCTCTTTGCGTGCTCCAACTCCGTCACGAGCGACCCGCTCGCTCAGTCTGGTGGATATGGGGGGGCAGGGGGCGTATTGCCAACAGGCTCATCGACCAGCACTGGCGGTATGGGTGGATTTGGGGGTGGCGGTGAGCCATGCGACTTGGGCTGCGACGATGCCAACCCCTGCACCGAGGAGAGCTGCGACCCGGCAACCAAGCTATGCGTACACACTGCGCTCGATGGGGTCGCTGCGCCAGAACAGACAGATGGCGACTGTCAACTCTTGATGTGCCTAGCCGGCGTTGAGTCCGCCGTGGTCGATGATGAGGACCTGCCTGATGATGGCACCACCTGCACGGCGGACTCCTGCGTGGATGGCAATCCCCAACACCTGGACGCTCCCGTCTTCACCTCGTGCAGCGACGTCGACGATCCGCTGGCGAAGCTATGCGATGGCATGGGCAGCTGCGTGCAATGTCTCGGCTCTTCCGACTGCGTCCACCTGCCAGTGGATGACGATTGCCAGACGAGGACCTGCATCGCCACCACTTGTGGACAGAGTTTTACCGCGGTCGATACGCCGGTCTATTCGCAAACCCAGGGTGATTGCAAGGTGGTTGTCTGTGATGGCGCTGGCACAACCCAACAGAATGTCGACGATGCCGATTTACCGATCGATAACAACGACTGCACCAAAGACCTGTGCACGAACGGCACACCCATCAACCCACCTGAGCCTCTGAACACCAGTTGTGGTCCCAACAGCAAGTACACTTGTGACGGTATGGGCACATGCCCAATGTGTCTCAACGACCTGATATGTGGCGTGAGCACGTTTTGCCTGACCGTCGGATGCGACAAGAACAACCAGTACTGCGAAGCGGTCAGCACCCCCGATGGGGCGGTCTTGCCCGGCTTCCAACAGACCGGGGGCGATTGTCAGGAGAAGCAGTGCGACGGCAATGGTGGCGTCAAGAGTGTCGCTTTGGACAGCGACCTGCCGGACGACAACAACCAGTGCACTGACAACTTGTGCAACAACGGCACGGCGCAGTTTCCACCCAAAGCCAATGGCGCGCCTTGCAATCAGAACGGCGGGACACTTTGCGACGGCTCAGGCAATTGCCTCTGAGCACGGCCATCTTCCACGGACCCACCTGACCACCACCGGGCTAGTCGAGGGGCTTTCCGCCTTTGTCGACGTTGTCTTTGGTGAAGATACGCGTGCCGAGGACCATCTTCTTGGCGACCTTTTTGCCGGCGAGTAGCTTCAGCGCGGTGGCGATGGCTTCGGCTCCCCCCGTGGGATAGAGGAAGGTCGCATCCATTAGGCCTTGTTTTACGTATTGCACGCCCTCGTGGGGCAAGGCGTCGATGCCGATGATCTTCAGGCCCTTCAGGCGATCGGCTTGCTTGGCGGCCAAGTAAGCACCGTGGGCGCCAGGATCGTTGTGGGCGTAGATCAGATCGATCTGCTTGTGGGTGGCCAGAGCCGACTCCATTTCCTTGCGGGCCTTCGGCTCGAGCCATTGCATGTCGGCTTCGAACACCACCTTCAGGTCAGGGTGCTTGTCGGCGGACAAGCCGGCGCGAAAACCGCTGTGGCGGTCTTGACCTGGGGTGGAGGTCATCAAGCCTTTGAGCTCGACGATGTTGCCTTTACCGCCGAGCGCTTTGCGGGCCCACGCGCCGGCGGCCTTGCCGATCTTCTTGTTGTCAGCGCCAATGAACACCGTGAATTTGTCGCCGGCAACGGCGCGGTCGAGCACGATGACCGGGATGGACTTGTCGAAGGCCTCGGCTACCGGCTTGGTCAGCGGCGCGGTCTCTTTGGGGCTGATGATTAGCAAGTCGATCTTCTGCGACACCAGCTCTCCTACTTGGGCCCGCTGTCGCAGTGAGTCGTTCTGGGCGTCCTTGAAGACGAGCTCGAGGTTCTTGTGCTTGGCCGCGGCGCGCTTGATGTCTTCGTTCATCTGCACCCGCCATGGCTCACCGAGATTGCACTGGCTCATGCCGATGACCCAGGGTTTGCCGGCGGTGCCTTTCTTCACAGCGCCCAAGTCACTTGTTGCTGGTCCGACCGCGGTGCCGGATGGCGACTCGCAGCCGCCGAGCAGCGCAACCAATGACAGCAGCCAGCAGCTGCGAACGAGCCAACTGAAACGCGGGAGCGACCGTGCAAACATCACCGGCGCAGGCTGACAGAGTCACGCCAGAGCGTCTAGGAGGGTGCACCGGCAATTCATGGCTTGGGCCTTCCAAACTGGGTGCCGGGGGCGTAGTGGGCGACGCGTGGGATCTCGGCGCGGCCATCCCATCGTCGTCGCTGCTGGCACAAACTGTGGCACACCTGTCGTGCTTTTCGCGGCTCTCGTCGTCCGCCGCCAACGACTTCGATAGCTTAGCTCGGGCACTGAGATTGCATATAGCCCCGCCGGAGAGGGGAACGATGAATACAGCGAAGCTTCTTGGCTTGTCGCTGGCGGGGGCTTTTTGTGTCAGCGCCAGCTTGATCGCTTGCTCGAGCGACTCCGACCACTCGAGCTTGGAGGACGGCTACCCATCCGATGGAAGCGGCGCCGGCCACGCGACTAGCACCAACACCGGCTACGGGTCCAGCTCGACGAGCAGCGGTTATGGGTCCAGCTCGACGAGCTCCAGCGGCTCCAGCTCTGGCCAAGTGCCACCGCCCGATCCACTGGCCCCACCGCCAGAGGATCCAAAGGAGTGCGAGCAGCTCGACAAAGAAAAGCCGCTGGTGCTCTACCTCTCTTCGGACGACTCGAACTCGATGGGTTCGCCAGCGCTCGCGCGCGAGTTGCTCACGCACAACTGGACCAGTCCACACTTGATTCGAACCTACGAGTTTCTGAACTACTACCGTATCGACTATCCCGCGCCCGCCAACGGAATGCTCAGCATCCATCCACAGATGGCGCTCGGCGAGGAGCAAGATACCTACGAGCTGCAGATAGCCGTGCGGGCCTTCGATCCAATCAAACCGCGCCGTCCCATTACCATCACCCTGGTGCTCGACACCTCGGGCTCGATGGGCGGAGCCGCGATTGAGCGAGAGCGTGCCGTCGTCAAAGCCATCGCCAAGAGCCTCGCGCCCGGCGATATCGTCAGCATGGTCGTTTGGGACACCAGCAACAACGTGATCATGGCCGGCCACAAGGTATCCGGACCCAACGACTCGAAGGTGTTGCAAGCAGCCTCCGCGCTCAACGCCGGCGGCGGCACCAATCTGAACGGCGGCCTCGTAGCAGGCTACAAGTTGGCTGCCCAGTACTATGGACCCAATCGTCTCAACAGGCTGGTGCTGATCAGCGACGGCGGCGCAAACGCAGGCGTTACCGAAGCCGACTTGATCGCGAAGAACTCTGCTGACGGCGACAAGGAAGGCATCTATCTCGTAGGCGTGGGGACCGGTCCGGCAGGCGGCTACCACGATGCATTGATGGATACCGTCACCGATGCAGGACGAGGCGCCTACGTCTACATCGACGATGAGGCAGAGGCCGAGCGCATCTTCGTCGATCGCTTCGACGAGGTGATGGAGGTCGCTGCGCGCGCTGTACAGGTGGAGCTGACGCTGCCCTGGTATTTCCAGATGCACGTGTTCAACGGCGAGGAGTATTCCGAGAATCCCGCCGAGGTCGATCCTCAGCATTTGGCCCCCGGCGATGCCATGATCCTCAGCCAAGTGATCAAGCCGTGTGCCCCTTCCGTCGTCAACAAGACCGACACCATTACGGTGGTGGCACGCTGGGAGACCCCGCTCACCTACCAGAAGAAAGAGACCTCGGTGACCATGAGCGTGGGCGAGTTGCTGCAAGGCGACCACAGCCAGTTGCTCAAGGGCAGAGCCATCGTTGCCTATGCCGAGGCGCTCAAGAGCCAGAGCAGTGAGGATCTAGCCATGGCCATGGCAGCGGTCGATGCGGCCCAGCCCGGGGGCGATGTCGAGCTGCTCGAGATAGCCTCGCTCATTGCCAAGCACAAAGCTTACAAGTCACCGTAGCCAACCCGCGCTTCGTCAGCTCGGGGGCAGACACGAGTCGTGGCAAATACCGTCGCTCACCCCGTCGGCGGGGAACAGCTCGTCACAGGTGTTCTGCCCGTCCGTCATGCACGCAAGACAGTCGTCGAAGACGTCGGTCATGTCTCCATAAGTTTGCTCACACCACTGCATGCAGCCGTCGACGCCGTATTGGCCGGTCCCGCCACAGATTTTGGCCTTGGCGCACAGGTGGGTGCATGCCGACAGCTTGGGGCTCGACAGGAAGACCAAGTCGGCAGAGCCGTCAATCTGAGGCGCTTTGTCGCTCGGGATCCAGTGGGGCCATTGCGCGCCCGCCACCGGCAGATCTTTGGTGATGTTCATCTTTTCCGAGCCGTCTTGCTTCATGACCAGGACGTCTGACAGCCGGCTGTCGTGATCTTCGAAGAATCGGGCAAATGTCAGCCATCCTTCGGGGGCCCATACCGGTCTGATATCGGCGTCGCTGGTGTCATCAGGGATGTGCATTGCTCCCGATTTGGTCAGGTCCAAAACGGTCAGATCGAAGTCGCCGATAGCGATGCCGTTGGCGCTCCACGCGGTGTCCATGTGGCGCTCGAAGGCGATCATCGTTCCCTCGGGATTCATGTGGGGATCGAAGTCGCCTGGCGCCCACGGCGGATCGAATCCGTCAGTGGAGATCATGGGCTCTGTGATGCGCTTCTCGCTTCCGTTGGTCAGGTTGTGTCCCCACACATCGACGTTGCCCGTGTCCTTGTTGGGCCGCGTGAACAAGACGAGCTCGGGCGAGGCCCAGCTCGGGTCGCCTTCGCTCTGCTCAGGCGTGTTGGTGAGGTTCTCCACGGTGCCGGTGACGGGATCGAGGATGAACAGATCGGTGGGCAGCTTGTCGTCGCCCGCTTCCGTCAAGCATTGCGAGCCCGCACCATGGCTGGCGCATTGCGACAGGAACAGAATTCGATCGCCTTGCGGTGACCAAGAGGGCAGCACATCTGCGCCCTCGGCGTCGAAGACCACCTCGATCTGCGGATCGGGTTCATCGAGATCCAAGATGGCAATGCTGCTGATGGCGAAGTTGCTGGCCAGCTCCCCAGGAGGAAAGTGTGCCATAGCGAGCTTTCGACCACCCGGAGCTACCTCCAGCGCTGCGATGACATCATGGCCCTTCCAGAGCGCCACCACTCCCGAGCCGTCCATCTCGGCGGCGA
>CAZRGL010000591.1:0-1412 GCA_964599485.1 uncultured Polyangiaceae bacterium | reverse complement strand
GATCCCCGAAGTCCAGTCTCCGGCGAATGGGTCGTCTTTTCCGTTCTGCTCCGCTGGCTCGGTCTCATCGTCGCTGCAGCCTAGCGTTGCCACAACGACGAACAGGATGGTCAACAGAGCTTTCGACGACATATCAGCACCCCCCAGTTTGCTTGCTATCCTACTCAGCTGATCGCACGAGCTGCCAGCTCATTGCGGTGCTGCCAGCTCATCGTACTAGCTGCACGAAAGATACCAGGCTCGAAGCACGGCGCAATGGCGGTTGCCGATCCAGCCAGTGAGAACTTCCGTTCACGCTGCAGTGTCAACCAAGCAGCGTGGTGACCGTGTGCATTGGGACGACGCTCCCGTATGTTTCGGATATGCTCGGCTGTTGTCTGGGCGTCGTACAACTCTGATTGTCAGGTTCCTGAGCGTACTGTTGGGCTCCTGCGTCCTCGGCTGCGCCCCGCCGCCGACGACTGCACGGGGTCAGGCCCGCAGTGACGCTACCGCCAGTGCCTCCGCTGTCGTGCCGGGGCCGCCACCAACGGTCTCACCTTCCAATGTGGCGGCAGCCCGCGCCGCCGCTGCTGTCCTGCCGAAGGTCGTCCACGATCCGCCTGCGGTCTTTGCCCCAGCCCCTGCAGTGGCCGCGCCCGTCAGGCCAGCAGGGGCCATCGATCCTGATGCGTTGCGTGAGTTCAGCGCCGCGCTCGCTCCCAAGGTCGTCGATCCGAGCTTGTCCCCACGGCGCTGGAAGGTGACAGGGCTGGGAAAGCTCGCTTCTATCGTTGTCGGCCGTTACATGGACGGCAACAAGGTCCGTTTCGCCCTGGTACCTGTACCCCCAGTCGGTAAGGTCGTGCTCGCCGATCCGTTGCTACTTCCCGCCACGCACGGCGTCGCACTTACCGATGTGCTCGAGTGGTTCGGACGCCGAGAGCCGCCACGGAGAGGCACGGCCAGCGCAGCGGGGGAGATTCGTATGCCGAAAGACGCCGATGGGGCGTTTCTACTACTGCGCGCCGATCAGCGGCGGTCTGATACTCGAGGCGAGATTCTGCTGCTCGGGATCAGAGAAGAGCTGGGACACCTGAAGCTCGTGCTGCGCCGCCCGCTGCGCTCTTTTGGCGGCCCTACGGCAATCGCCACCCTGTCGGGCCCCAGCTTCGAGGGCGGCTTCGGCATCAACTCCCTGCAAATCGTGCTCATTCAACACGCTACGCCCAATCACCCGTCAGGCTTACCAGCCGAGCCCACCAAGGTCGTGTGCCACTACAGCGGCCCGAACCGCAACTGTCGCTGATTCCACCCCCACCCACCTGTCCGAGGGTAACCGTGGTGCGTCAAAGCGGTACAACGATTGCCCACCCCACCCGTCCGAGGGTAACCGTGGTGCGTCAAAGCGGTACAACGATTGTGCCGGGGCG
>CAZRGL010000590.1:0-6830 GCA_964599485.1 uncultured Polyangiaceae bacterium | reverse complement strand
CAACCGTCGAGGGCGCCCGCGCAGTCGATGGTCACGTCGGCAAAGCTGCCGCCGGCCTTCTTGCGCACCACGACCAGGTTCGTATCGGCGTAGCTGACGTCGGCGAAGAACACATAGCGGCGCATGTACTGAGCCGGCGTCGTAATCAGGACGGAATCCGGATCGCCATAGCCCTCCGATGTGCTCTCCAGCTTGTCCCAGGCCGAACCACTCATGTGTGCGAGCAGGATGAAGGGATGGTTCTTGTCTTGGCTGCTGACGACGAAAGGCTCTGCGGTAACGAATTCCTTGTCCTCACCGAGCTCGAGCGTGGATGGACCGGTTGAAGGCCGCGGCCTGGAAGACGCCGTACAGATCGAGCGTGCGGTTGTAGGCTAGCGACAGCTGGCCGAGGCCGATGAGCGAGCGTGCGCGGTTTTCTGCAATACCAATCTGCGCCAGCCCGATGAAGTCGTCAGCGAGGTTGCGCCCGAGGGCCAGCTGCAGCGCCCCGATGTGGGTGCCCGCGTCGTTGCGGATGGCCGACAGCGAAAAGAGTCCGTAGAAGCGCTCGGTTCGCTCGTGAGCGAGGGCGAAGGTGGCGATGCCGCCAAAGGTGCCGAGGTGCGGGCGGAAACCGGCGTGGAGCACCGCCCAGTCTGTGGGCGGGTCGGCGGCCATGCGCAGCTTCTTCTTGCGCCGGCGCTTTCCTTCTTGCAGCTCGAGGTCATCTTCAGAAACTGGTTCAGCAGCGATTGTTTTCGCCGGTGCGGCCGGGCGGGTTCCGATCGACTTGTCGTCGTAGTCCGGCTCTGACGCCAGTGCGGGCGCAACGTGGCCGACCATGGTTAATGTGAAGAGTAGCGATGCGAGCGTGTGTTTCCCCATGATCGCAAGCCAACGCGCAGGCGTGACGGAACTTACGGTCGCGGGTGCAATTAACTCAATTCCAGTGGCGCCAGCCCGCGAGGTAGTAGCTGAGCACCAGCGGCCTATCGAGCGTGCTCGGCTCGGCGTCAGATTGACTGGCTTGGCTGGACAGATCCTTGGGGAAGACGAAGAGCCGGGCCAGGACCTCGTCATCGAGAAAGCGCATGCTCACCGAGGTGTCGAGCCGAGGCGGACGCACTCGGTGGCGCGCTGCTAGCACGAATCCCCAGTCGCCGAAGGAAGGAATGTAGGCGTGAAACGGTAGCGTCTTGAGCCCGGCGGACCGGATTGTCCTGTCGATGCACCAGTAGGCTTTGCGCGCGAAGAAGGGGCTGGTCGCTTGTGCGACGAGCACACCGGCGCGGGCCAAGCGGCGCACCACCAGACCGTAGAACTCGCGGCTGTACAAGCGGGCGAGCGAAGCGTTGTTCGGATCGGGTAGATCCGAGACGATGACGTCCCAGGTTGCCTCCTCGCGCTCGAGGAAGACGAAAGCATCTCGGTGGTGGAGGTGAACACGCTTGTCGAGCAAAGCGTCCTTGTTCAGCTCGCGCACGAGTGGATGCTCACGTGCGATGCGTGTGACGGCGGGATCGAGATCGACCAAGTCGATGCGCTCGATCGCAGGGTGCTTGAGCAGCTCGCGCACACCGAGGCCGTCACCACCACCGAGAACCAGCACACGCCGTGCGCCCGCTGTGCCCGCCTGGGCTGCCGCCATGGCTGGATGGATGAGCGCTTCGTGGTAGCGGTACTCGTCAATCGACGAAAACTGCAGGTTGCCGTCCAAGAACATCCGCAGATCCGTCCTGCCGCGCGTGAGCACGATCTTCTGGTACGCGCTCTGCTGGACGTGCACGACGCGGTCTTCGTAGACGGCGCCATGCCAAGGTTGCAGCAGTCTTGGTGAGGCGAAGAACAGCCCCGCTAGCAGGATGGCGCTACCGATCCCCAGCGCTTGGTAGCGCTGCCGCGCGGTGATTTCATCGCGGAAGGCGCGCAGTACCACGAGCGCGAGCACGACGTTGACCAGGCCGACCAGTACCGCGCTGCGGAAGGTGCCCAGCAGGGGCAGAAGCACGAATGGGAAGACCAGGGTGGCCCCCAGTGCACCCACGTAGTCGAGCGACAAGATGTTCGACAGGTTTCGCTTGAGCGAAAAACGTCGGCGCATCACCAGCACGAGCATGGGGACTTCGAGGCCTGTGAGCGTGCCGACCGCTACGATGAAGAGCACCATCGCCGGCGTGTACAAATCCGTGTAGGCGAAGACGAAGTACAGCACGGGGACACTCAGCCCGCCCACGCATCCCAGCATCAACTCGAGGGCGACGAATCGACCAAGCACGCGATCGCCGAGCCGTCTCGACAGAAAAGAGCCGAAGCCCATGGCGGCCATGAACAAGCCGATGGTGATCGAAAACTGGGTGATGCTGTCACCCAGGAAATATGACGAGGTCGTGCCGATGAGCAGCTCGTAGACGATCGAGCAGAGCCCCGAGACGAACACCGCAACGATGACCACGCTCGTCTGCCGCCGGTCCATCTGCAAGCCCGAAGCGCTTGCGCCTTTTTCGGCTTCGTCCTCGGCCGCGCTTTCGGCTTCGTCCTCGGTCGCGCTCTCGGCTTCGTCCTCGGCTGCGCTTTCGGCTTCGTCTTCGGTCGCGCTCTCGGCTTCGTCCTCGGCTTCGTCCTCGGCTGCGCTTTCGGCTTCGTCCTCGTCCTCGGGCCCGGCCCTTCGATCCTGGCTCACTGAGGGGTCGCCCTACTTGCCGCCGTGGATCCCGCCGCCGCGCACGCGCGGTCCGCCTCGGCTGCCCCGGCGAAGGTTGGGATTGTGGTGCGTGTTGATGCCACCGAAGTAGAAGAAGGATGCGCGATTGCGAAACCCGTCGTGGCCCGCGTAGCCATAGCCATCGTAGCTAGGGAAGAACAGTGCGCCGTAGCCCAGCAGTGCCAGGCCGGCCACGCCGAGAACGATGCGGCTTTTCCAGGGGTTCATGATGCTGACTCCGTGGCGGTTGTCTGTTGCATGCTCAATCCCATTCAGCCTCCGCCGCCGCCTTGCGCAGGACTCCGGTTGCGATTTCCCACATCAGGATCCCGCATAGCAGGCCGAAGATGCCCGCCATCCAGAAGGGCAATGTACTAGCCGACTTGCGGTCGACCGTGACCCGGAAGTCCCACACCACTTGGTCGGGGACCTTTGTTGCGATGGCCGAACCCTGTGTACCGACTTGGCCCGTGAAGGCCAGGTAGTACGTGCCTCGCTCGGGAATGGTCACGTACAGGTCGTAGTCGTTGTCTTCCTCGTGCCAATGCCCCTCGTCGTAACCGCTCTCGGCCCACATCTCGTCGCCGAAGCCAAAAAGGTAGTTCTCGTCCTGATCGAGCAACTCGGCTTCGAGATAGGACCAGCCATTCTTGTGGAACTGTTGCTCGACTTTGATCGCCAGCACCGTGTTGCGGCTCTTGACGCGGATTGGACCCACCTGACCGCCTTTCGGTGGCAGGGTCGCCCGCGCGATGCGTTTGCCGCCGAACGACAGGAACAGAGCTGTTGCGATGCAGAGCAGCCCAAAGAGCGACAGCACGATCCCCACTGCTCGAATCCTTGGCCGCTTGCCCCAGCGATCGAGGGCTTGCTGATCGACGGCAGCCTCGGCTTTGATCTGGCCACCGGTTGCCGCTTCGATTTCTGCGGGCGTGAGTCGCTGCGCGTAGCTTTGCTCGATCTCGCCCGAGGGGTTCTGCTCCACCTCGAAGAGCTGAGGCCCGCCGTCCGCCGCAGTCAGCTCGGCGGTTCGGCTCTGGTCGCCCACATTGGTGAGCCAGGGCAGGGCGCCGTCCACGTAGGCAAGAACTGAGTTGGCGTGCTCTTCGAGGCGCCAGTGGCCGCCATCGTATGTGCCGACCGTGTCGCCAACGGACATGTACCAGACGTCTTGCATCGGCATCACCCGAGTGCGACGTCCCAGCTCCCAGCCGCCGTCGTAGCAAGACAGCCACAGCGAGGGGTAACGCGGATTGTAGAGGTAGTAGCCGAAAGTCTGCGAATCGGGCTCACCCAAGTCGTGCCGCAAGGTGCGACCGACCACTTCGTAACGGACGCCGAGGTGCTCGAAGGGGCTGCCGATTTCGAGGGCAAATCCGTAGGGCGTATCGCCGACAGCACCAATCGCGCGCGCCTCCTGACCAGACAGCTCGATGGTGCCGCGACAGTAGCGGCACACCATCACCTGTCCACGCTCGTCCCGCAGCTCGATGCTGGCGCCGCATTGTGGGCAACCAATCTCTTGGGGCTGGTGAGCGGGCCGAAGGCGGCCAGCGCCGATGACGAAGCGATTGGGATCGACGCTCATCTCATCCCCTCGTCGTCGAGCATGAGATCATTTTGGCCCAGCCACTCACCGAGGAACAACGTAGGCGGCTCATCGTCCATCTCGATACCCAGGGCAAAGCGGCCGTCGGGGCTCGAGGCGTCGGCATAGCCGTAAGTCTCGTCGGGCAGAACGACCTTCGGAAGGCGGCCCTCGACGCCTAGGCAGGTCGCCTCGCCGACTTCGGTGACCACGAAGGGGCGTCCATCCAGCGAGATCTGTCCGCCCGGATAAACGGAGCTGGTGTCCAGCGGGCCGGGGTGTGGATACTGAAGCGCAAGCTCGTGGTCATCCTCCGTGAGCCACGCTTCGGAGCCGTCCTCGAGCTGTACGTACCACTCGTCCCAGAAGCCGCGCCCGTAGCTGTAGCGCACGCGACCGTCGACTACGAAGCGCTTGCCGCGCAAGGTGCCAGCCGCCCCCCAGTACAGGCGCGTGAAACCCTCGCTGAGCATGGATTGCTTGCCCGTGGCTTGCACGCCCTGCTCGTTCCAATGACAGACGCCGTGGCAGTATTCACATACCGCCATCACCACCCCGGGATTGCTTACCGGGAGCTTCGCGCCACAGTTGGGACAATCGAGCATTAGGACCGAGCCCGATCGTTGCTACCCCACGCGGCCCCGGGCTTCAAGTCGGGGGCAACTCCGTGTCGGCAACTTTGGGTGTCGTTGACTTTTGGCGACGGCTTCGACTTCAACGAGGTTGCACATTTGTTGTTCAACGCTGCGCTCTATCTGCGCCAGAACGGCCCGGTCATCGAGCAAGGCAACACGATGAATGGCTGGGGGCCTGCAACTGGTAGGCCTTCTCCTTCGACGAGAGCCTGGCTCCGCGGCCGGGCAACGTGCTTCACTGGGTTTCGCTAGACGGCACGGAAGCTCAGAGCTTGTCGAGGAATGCTTCGACGCTGAGGCGGACCGCTTCGCTCTTGAACTCGGGCCCGCCGTGGGCCGCGCCTGCCACCAGCTCGAAGGTTGACTCGAGGCCGGCTCCAATGAGTGCGTCGTGCAGCAACTGACTTTGGCTGTAGGGAACGACTGGGTCGGCATCTCCGTGTTGGATGAGGAACGGAGGGTCATCCTTGGAGACATAGGTGATGGGGTTGGCCGCTTTGACCTTGTCGGGACAGGTCTGGATGGCGCAGCCGACCAGCTTCGACTCGGGCGAGCCGGGCCCGTCATGTGAGCCGCCCATCTGTAGGAAGTCCGTGGGGCCGTACCAATCGATCACAGCTTGGACGCGGCTCGAGTGACTCGAGTTTCCGGCGCTCAGATCCTCTAGCTCCGCCACTTCGGCGGAAGTTCCCACCAATGCGGCCAGGTGCCCGCCTGCCGAAGAGCCCCACGCGACAATCTTGTCGGGGTTGATCCCGTAGGCGTCTGCGTGGGCGCGCAGCCAACGCACGGCGCTCTTGCAGTCCTCGATTTGCGCCGGGAACAGTGCCTCGCCGCTGAGCCGATAGTTGATGCTGGCCAGCGCGAAGCCGCGGGAGACTTGCAGGCTAGCTAGGTGTTTGGCGTTGAGGATCTTGTCGCCGTCTTGCCAACCGCCGCCGTGAATGAAGACGATGAGCGGGAAGGGTCCTTGTCCGTCGGGTAGGAACAAGTCGAGAGCGAGATCAGTCTGTCCAATCGTTGCGTAGACACAGTCGAGCGCTGCCTTGTCCGCGTTCAGCGCACATGGAGGCTTGGCGCTACCGCCGCTGCCGCCTGCGCCTGTGCCTGTGCCTCCTTGACCGCCGCTGCCCCCCGCATTCTGGCTGCTCGATTGACTGCTCGTGCTAGTTGACGATGGATTGGATGGAGTGTCGTCGCCGCACGCAGCAGACAAAGTCAACGCGGCGCAAAGCAGGGAGAGTCGTGCAGGTGTCATCATTGCGATTGTCGCAAAAAATCGCCGGCGCGGCTGGCGATCTCCTCGCCATACTCTAGTGGCATGTAATGGGTGCCATCGGGGATGACGAACAGCTCGGAGCCGCCAATGGCATTGTGCATGACCTCGGCGACGTGTACCGGTGTCATGGTGTCGCGGCCGCCGGCGGTAATGAGCGTTGGCACCGATACGTGGGGCAAATAGCGCGTGGCGCTGTGCTCGTGGAGCTTTGCCATGACTGTTGCATAGCGTCCCCAATGCACCTTTTGAAACTGGGCGAATACCGCCTCGAAATGCTCGCCGCCCCGAGCCAGTAAGCCAAAGCGCTCCATGAGTCGGGCGGTTTTCGGAGCGGACGCCCGACGGCTGAGCCGGTTGGCGAGCGGGGCAGCCCGGCGCGCAAACATCAACCCCCGGGCGATGGCAGGGGCCAGCTTTGGGTGCATGATGTCGAGAGCGCGTCCGTGGGTTCCGTTGACGAGCACCATAGCGCTCACGCTGTCAGGGCGGCGGTGATATCGCTCGAGGCTCAGCTGTACCCCCATGCTCCAACCGCCCAGCACCACCTTTTCGTCGACCAGCCCGGAGTCGCGCTCCACCGCTTCCAAATCGTCGAGGTGTCTGTCGACATCGTAGGCGTCTGGGTCTTGTGGTGCCGACGAGCCG
>CAZRGL010000589.1:0-6832 GCA_964599485.1 uncultured Polyangiaceae bacterium | reverse complement strand
GCATCAAGAGCGTGCATGACACCAAGATCGGCGACACGATCACCAGCGCCCGGCATCCTACATCGACACCGCTGCCTGGTTTCAAAGACGTCAAGCCCATGGTGTTCGCCGGGATCTTTCCAACTGACTCGGTCGACTACGAAACCCTGCGTGATGCGCTCAGCAAGCTCAACATGAACGACGCAGCGTTCGTGTTCGAGCCCGACACCTCGGAGGCCTTGGGTTTCGGCTTTCGGTGCGGCTTTCTCGGCTTGCTCCACATGGAGATCATCCAGGAGCGCTTAGAGCGGGAATATACGCTCGATCTGGTGACCACGGCTCCGAGCGTCGTCTACAACGTGCTGCTGAGAAACGACGAGACGATCCGCATAGAGAACCCGGCGCGCATGCCGGATTCAGGGAAGATCGCAAGCATCGAAGAGCCCATCTACTGCGTCACCATCCACGTGCCAGCAGCGCATGTCGGGCCAGTAATCACGCTTTGCCAAGAGCGTCGAGGCGTTCAGCGAGGAATCCAATACGCCAGCGCCGATCGTGTGATCATCACCTACAACATGCCCTTGAGCGAGGTGTTGTTCGACTTCCACGACAAGCTCAAGAGCTGTTCGCGAGGCTACGCCTCGATGGACTACGAGCTCGAGGGTTACGAAGTGGCCGACTTGGTACGCCTAGATTTCCTGGTCAACGGCGAGCCCCTCGACGCACTGAGCGTCATCGTGCATCGCGAGGTAGCCGCCCACCGAGGACGCGCTCTTGCATCAAAGCTCAAGGACATCGTGCCGCGCCAGCAGTACGAAGTTGCCATCCAAGCCGCTTTGGGCGCCAAGATCATTGCCCGAACCAACGTCAGGGCCCTGCGCAAAGACGTCACTGCCAAGTGCTATGGGGGTGATATCTCGCGCAAACGCAAGTTGCTCGAGAAGCAACGCGAGGGCAAACGGCGCATGAAGAAGGTTGGCCGCGTGGAGATCCCACAAGCAGCCTTCCTCGCGATTCTGAAGGTGGACTAATGGGTCCAAAGCTGATTTGCCGACACGCTTTTGGACCGAGAATCGAGATTGAGCGTTATCGATTCGACAACGGCCTGACGCTTTTGCTCGTGGTCGATGATGCTGCCCCGGTGGTCTCGTATCAAACCTGGCTCGCCGTAGGATCACGCCACGAGAAAAAGGGCAAGACCGGTATTGCTCACCTCTTCGAGCACTTGATGTTCAACGAGACCGACAACCTCGCCAACGGTGAGCTCGATCGGAAGCTCGAGCAAGCCGGCGCGGAGAGCAACGCAGCGACCTTCTTGGATTGGACGTTCTACCTGGAGAATCTACCTGCCGAGGCGCTCGAATTGGTGATCGAGCTCGAGAGCGACCGGCTTCAGAATCTGGTCTTGCGCGATCCGCAGGTTGCCAGCGAACGTGAGGTCGTAGCGAACGAGCGCCGGCAGACCGTCGATGACGACATCGACGGCACCATCACCGAGAGGCTCTACAGCTCGGCGTTCACGGTGCACGGCTACCGCTGGCCAACCATCGGTTTGATGGCTGATATCCAAGGGTTGACTACTGAGGATTGCCGCAGTTTCTATGCGAGCTACTACGCGCCCAACAACGCCACCCTAGTGATCGTGGGCGATGTTGAACGTGAGCATTTGCTCGAGCTGCTCGCTGGAGCCTACGGGTCGATTCCGGCCGCACCAGTCCTTGCCGAGGACCGTCGGACCGAGCCACCACAAACCCGCGAGCGCCGCTCGCAGCTGAGCTTGCCGACCGCAACCCACAAGCTTGCCGTCGGCTACCACTGTCCAGCCATGGCTGACGCCGACCATCCCGCCTTGACCTTGCTCGTGGAGATTCTGTTTGGTGGCCGCGCGTCACGCGTACATCAGGCCCTCGTCCAGCAGGCTGAGGTGGCCAGTAGCGCGGGTGGTTTCGTAGGCAATTTTCGCGATCCAGCACTGCTCGACATCTATCTCACGGCCCGACCCGAGCACGACTGCAGCTCATTGTTGCGAGCGCTCGATGAGCAGCTCGAGCAGGTCTGTCGAGATGCCCCGAGCGAATCCGAGCTCGAGCGCGGCCGTGCACGCGTCGAGCTGAGCAGTTTGCGCGCGCTGGAGACCGCCGCCGGCAAAGCTGAGCAAATCGGCTTCTGTGAGCTGGTGCTCGGTGATCCAGCTGGATTGTTCGCCCGTTTGGAAGCGTGCGCACAGGTTTCGCGCGACGACTTGCTGCGGGTGGCGCGCCGCTACTTGCAGCCCAACGCGCGCACGATCGTCGAGGTGAGCCCGGAGCTCGATCACAAATGAAGGTCTTGGTCGAGAGCTGCGAGGCGCTACCGCTCGTGCAAATCGTCGTCAGTTTCGCTGGGGGTGCGGCGCATGATCCTCCAGATCGCGGTGGACTGGCTAGCCTGGCAAGCCGCATGCTTCGTCGCGGCTGCCAATCCATGAAAGCGGAGCAGATTGAGGCTCGCGTGGACAGCTTGGGCGGAGCGCTGTCCACTCATGCGAGCTTGGGCTCGACCTTGCTCGGCTGCGAGATGCTGAGCCGGTCGGCCGAGCCACTCACAGAGCTGCTGTCGGAGGTGCTCGGTCGGCCGAGCTTCGACGCCGAGGAGCTGGCGAAGCTGCAACGCCAAGCCGAAGCCGAGTTGATCTCCGCACGTGACGACGACGGCCTGTTGGCTTCGCGTGCCCTGCGACGCCACCTGTTTTCATCGCATCCGCACAGCCGCCGACTGATGGGGAGTATCCCGTCGCTGAAAGCGGTCAGCCGCGATGAGCTGTTGTCCTTTCATCGGCGGCATTTCTGTCGCAACAACGCCTTGGTCGCCGTGTGTGGGGACGTTGATCACGACCGGGCGCTCGAGCTTGCTGATCGACTTCTGTCGGGGCTCCCTGAAGGCGAGGCGACGGATTACCCGGCGGCCGAGCCCGAGGCGCCGCTGGGTCGCAATCTCGTGATTGTCGACAAGATCGAACGCAGCCAGTCCAAGATCGGTGTCGGAACGCTCGGAACCCACCCTCGGGACGTGGATCACACGGCCTTGATGGTTGCCAACACAGCCTTCGGTGGGTCATTCACTTCGCGCCTGACCAACGAGGTTCGGGCCAAACGCGGTTGGTCTTACGGCGCCTCATCCCATCTGACCATCAGCCGAGTGCGCGAAGCCTTCGCGATGTGGACCGCGCCTGGCGCCGATGACAGCGCTGCCTGCTTGTCGCTGCAGCTCGAGCTGCTGCAGCAGTGGCGTGACGATGGGATCACGCAAGACGAGCTCGACTTCTGCAAGTCCTTCTTGCGGCGCTCCTTCGCATTCGAGATCGATACTGCCAAGAAACGTCTCGGCCAGAAGCTCGAGCGCGCGTTGCTACGGCTGCCAGACGATTACCATGATGGCTTCGTGAAGCGCGTCGGTGATGTCACCCGCGAGCAAGCCAACACGGCCATCCAGGCCCGCATCGATCCAAACCGCCTCTGGGTTGCGGTAGTAGCCACGGAGCAGGCCATTGGCGAACACTTGCGACAGGTCACCGATTGGCGTGGCGTGACCGTCGAGCCTTTCGATCTCGAGTAATTGCGTTCACGCGCCACCAATTGCGATGAGCCGTGAGGCGAAGAGCCATCGAGCACTTGGAGTTGTTGGGCAACAGGAGGCGCTAGCGAAGCGTCCGACTCGGCTCGCCCAGCATTGGGCAACAGGACGCGTAGCGCCACGCAATTCCGCGGGCTCGGCCCCGGACCCAAACTCGCTCTTGGCCAGCTCAGTCAGGCTGGTGAAGCACCCGCTGGCTACCGTCGATGAAATACATCTGGCGGTATGCAGCCTTGCCGAAGGTCAACGCGCCAAAACCGTTGATTGCAATCCCCCAGGCCGCGAGCAGCCAGAACGGTGTGCTGAAGCGCCGCCCCCCCAGAGCAATCATCACGAAGAGAAACGGCGCGAAATCGTTGGAGAAACGATAGCCGAATTGGATCCAACCGGTATTTTGGTACAGCAGGCTTGGTAGCGCTACGGCCAAAGCCGTGACGGCCATTGCCCAAAAGAGCTTGCTGGTCTTGCGTGGCCAAAACGCCCACAGATACACGGGCGTGGTGAGCCACAAAGCCAGACCGTGAGCGTTGATTTGCCACCCCTTCGCCGCCGAATGGAACGGCAGCCCGCTCAGGATCACTCCGAGGTTTTTGCCCAGGTAGTGATAGGAGAACAGTCCCCAGGTTTCGATGCGCTTGCGCCACACCACCGTCAACAAGCGGTGACCAAACTCGGTCGGGTCACCGAAGCGCGCGTGGTTGTGCCACATCAAGGCCATCAGAATCAGCCCCGCAGGCGCCGCAAACATGGCGCCGCGGCGCAACATCGTTGCAACACAAGCGCCGCCCAGCTCGCCCAGCGCTGGAGATGGCTGCGTCGCCGCTTCTTTCTGTGCGCGCCGCCAGAGCTCGAAGAGGAACAGCGGGAAGGCGAAGCCGAGTGAAGGGCGGGTACCAAACGCCAGTGCCAACAGCAGGCCTGCCGCCACAGGGTGGGCGGCATCGAGGCTACAGAAGAGGTAGGCGCAGCCCAGCGCCACGGCGACGACGTGCCCAGCGAACCAGACCGTGCCCTGCGCTGCGCTGAACCAGTAGACGCTGCCGAGCGCAAACAAGACGGCCAACAGTGCGTTTTCCAGCTCGCTGCGGCGGTTTCGACCGCTGCGTCGCAACCGCTCGAGCGCTAAGAACAGAAACGCGGGGCCAATACCGGCGAGCCAGAAGAAGAACTGGCCGTCTCGTACGCGCTCGACCGAGCCGGCGTAGGCGACCACAGGTAGCAGCAACGCAGCCGGGACCGGCGGGAAGCTGATGTAGTGCTTCCCGTCCAACTGCGCGAAATCGTTGTTGCCAGTATAAGGCGGCGGTGGCCCGCCGAGGTCGAGCCGACCACGCAACCAGGCGTCCGCCTGTAGCGCGTAGTGATTGTAGGGTGTGTGGGCCTGTAGCCTCTCGCGCGGCGCCGCAGCCAATACGCAAATCGTCACCAGCAAGTAGATTCCTGCGGCGATTGCCAGCTGCCTGGGAACGCGGCCGAGGCCCATAGGGCTGGACCGTAGCACCGTCGGCGGCTGTTCCGATGCTTTGCGTGCGACTGACCGACAGCAGCCGATCTGACGAATTCGAACTGGAGTGCTAGTGTCTCGTGGTCCGAAGATGGCGCCTCCCTTGCTCCAAATCCAGGCCTCCAGCATCCAAATGGATGGCGTAGAGGTCGACTTCTCGCTCAGCACGGCATGGTTGGACCGCGCTTTGCGGGACTCCGATTTGCGTGCTGCGAGCGGACAGGAGGCTGGGGGCCGGGTGAGCGGCAGGCTATCCCGGTCAGGCAACGACATCGTGGTCCGCTGCCAAATCACTGTGGCGGTCGAGGCGTCTTGCGTACGCTGCCTCGATCCGGTGCCGGTGGGAATCGAAAGCCCGCTGTCGCTTCTTCTGCAACCACAGCTAAATGAGCAGCGTGCTGCTGGCCGGCGCGAGCAGGTGGGCAACACCACGCCCCAAGATATCGAGTACGAGTTCAGCTCGGCCGAGGCGGAGCTCGACGTCTATGACGGTGAAACTGTGGTCCTCGATGCTTTTGTACGTGAGGCGATTCTGCTTGATGTGCCCAACTTTCCCTTGTGCTCTGAGACCTGCCCAGGTATCCGTCCCCGCCCCGACGCCTCTGGCGGCCTGGTGGCCCAGCCACCGACCGTCGACCCCCGCCTGGCTCCGCTGGGCGCATTTCGACAGAAAATGGGGGGAGGCACCGTCACCGTTGATGACTTGGTGGCGGCTGCGGCCGAGCGATCGGCTGCTCTTGGCTCGCCCAAGCCGGGTCGCAACAAGAAACCGATGCTACGAGCCAACAGCTGGCGTGGGCCGAGGAAGAAAAAGAACCGAAAATAGGCGTCACTCAGCCTTGACCGTCCAGTATTGAGCTTGAAATTCCAGGAGATTCGCCGTGGCTGTTCCCAAGCGAAGAAAATCAGCGAGCCGACGTGACAAGCGCCGCGCCAACCACGACAAAGTTGCCGCGACCCAGTACATCACCTGCGCCAACTGCAACGAGGTGACCCTGCCCCATCGCGCCTGTCAGGCTTGCGGCTGGTACAAGGGACGGCCCGTCGTAGCTGTGAAAGCGACCACTGGTTGACCGAAGCGCAGAGTCGACGCCAGCACCCACGCTGCCGCATCCTGGGCACCGGTAGCTACGCGCCGGCGCGCGTAATGCCCAATACCGAGCTCGAAGCGCTCGTCGACACTTCAGACGCCTGGATCACCGAGCGCACCGGCATCAAGCAACGCCGCATCGCTGCAGCCGGCGAAGCGAGCAGTGACATGGCAGCAGCAGCCGGCCGCAGGGCATTGCAGGCCGCTGGGCTGAACGTAGCTGATTTGGACATGATCCTGATCAGCACCGTCACCGCCGATTCGCCGATTCCAGGTTGCGCTCCCCACGTTCAACGCAAGCTCGGGGCAACCGAAATACCAGCCTTCGACATCGCTGCCGCCTGCGCGGGTTTCGTCTACGCAATCACCATCGCCGATCAATTCATCGCGACCGGCGTCGTCCGCTGTGTGCTGGTGGTCGGCGTGGAGCTGCTCTCGCGCGTGCTCAATTATGATGATCGCGTCACATGCGTCCTGTTTGGCGACGGAGCCGGTGCGGCGGTGCTCGGCGCCGCCTCGATGGGACCGCCGAGCCCGTCGAGCGAGCCGTCTGGAATCCTGTCGTCGCTGCTGTTCACTGACGGCTCCTTGGCCGGCGCCTTGAACATTCCGGCCGGAGGGAGCGCCGAGCCACCCACGAACGACGT
>CAZRGL010000588.1:0-6848 GCA_964599485.1 uncultured Polyangiaceae bacterium | reverse complement strand
CCGGGGACACCGGGGGCGGCTTCAACCCGACAAACTCCGGGGGCAACGGTCAAGGTGGCGACGAAAACTGCCTGACCACCGAGTCCGAAGCTGAGACCCTGCCCCTTCACATGTTGGTCGTGCTCGATCGCTCCAAGAGCATGGCTGACAGCAAGTTGTGGGTTCCAACGGTAGGTGCGATCACCCAGTTCGTGCAGGATCCGGCGTCCACTGGTGTGGGCGTGGCCATGACCTTCTTCCCTGTGGATATGGTCCAGGACACTTGCTCGGTGGGCTACTACAACCCGCCGCACCTGGCCTTCGGCCAGCTTCCTGCCCACGCGCAGCTCGTTGTCGATGCGATGACCGCACAAACGCCCGCTGGTGGCGACACGCCGGTGTACGGAGCACTGTTTGGCAGCTACCAGTTCGCCAACCAGTACCAAGACATGCACAAGGACGACGTGGTCGCGGTGGTGTTCGCGAGCGACGGCGTGCCCAACAGCTGTCCCACCAACCCGGTCGATCAGAACGATGTGGCCGAGATCGCCAAGCTTGCCGACGCAGCCCTCGCCTACAACGGCGTGCGCACCTTCGCGATCGCGATCAAGGGCGCCAACGTGGCGGATCTCGACCAGATCGCGGCGGCGGGCGGCACCGTTGCGGCGATGGATGTGACCAAAGACATCAACTTGTTCAAGACCAAGCTCGACGAGATCCGAGCCAAGGCACTCGGCTGCGAGTACGGCATTCCCGAGCCGATGGGGCAGGAGTTCGATCCGAAGAAGGTCAACGTCAACTACACGCCGGGCGGCAGCAACGAGGCACAGAAACTACCCCAAGCTGCCAACGAAGCAGACTGCGCAGGCAACGACGGCTGGTACTACGACGACCCCGTCAACCCGACGACCATTCTGCTCTGCCCCAAGACCTGTGAAGCGGTGTCGAAGGATGGTGCCGCCAAGATCTCATTCGTCTTCGGCTGCCCAACCGTCGTCAACTGACCCAAAACTCCGAAATCAATGTAGGGGAGTCTCGGGCGGTTATCCCCTCCCGGGCCGTCTCAAACTCCGAAATCAATGTAGGGGAGTCTCGGGCGGTTTATCCCCTCCCGGGTTGAGGCTGAGGGCCCAGAGATCCAGTGGATCGTAGGAGATCCGCCTACATTGGGTGACCAGTGTGGACGATTGTCCTACATTTCTCGA
This sequence comes from uncultured Polyangiaceae bacterium, assembly GCA_964599485.1. GTDB lineage: Bacteria > Myxococcota_A > Polyangia > Polyangiales > Polyangiaceae > JAPYTK01. The sequence goes on along the minus strand of CAZRGL010000588.1, from coordinate 5,664 downwards.
TATGTAGGGCCGTGGGAGTGTTGGCCCATTTCGTGCAGCTGCGCGGGACTGGAAGGCGGAGTCTCACATGTCCTCGATCAAAACACGCACCCCGGCCGCTTGGTTGCTCGCCCTCATCGTGGCGATCGCTCCCAGCATGCTCATCGCATGCGGACAAGCAGGCCCTGAGCAGACTGAAGAAGATTACGGTATCGAAGGGACCTTCGGTCCTGGAGAGCCACTCGGCAAGGCCGACAGCGCTGGCGTGCCCGGCCCCAAGGTCTCGACTAACACCAGCAACACCCAGGTGTGGACTGCCCGCAACAAGTGGCAGGACACCGACACGCCTGCGGCGCGCAAGGCTGGAATCATCTGGCCCGCCGACAGCGGTATGAACTGGGACGAGAAGTTCGCCAAGTGGGTCGAGAGCATGCAGCGTCAGGCTGGCAACGACACCTACTACGAGACGTTTACGCTCACGACGCCCTTCGGTGGCAAGACCGTTCCTGCTCCCAAGCTGGAGTGCGCAGAGCTGGCCATCTTCCTGCGAGCGACCTTCGCTGCATGGTACGAGCTGCCCTTCTATCTCACCGCGACCGATTCGAAGGGCACGCGCGTGTACTTCGGTCATTTCGGCGCGCGCACCAAGACCTCTCGCTACAAGAAAACCCCGCTCTACGGGCGCTGGTACAAAGACTATTCCCACATGACCGCGGACGACATCGCCGCGCAGGGATGGCCCCGCGACGAGAAGCTTCGCAGCCGGGGCCTCTACGGTGGTGGCGACGAGATGCCCTTCATCGAAGAAGGCGCCAAAGCCGGCGCGTACTTCGACGAGATTCACCTCAACAAGCGCGCTGGCCACTTCTTGCGCTTGGTGCTGGCCTACTTCGGCTCGATGCACCTGGCGAGCGGACGAAACACCTTCAACCTCAAGCCCGAATCGGTGCGTGAGGGAGACGTGCTGCTCGAGCGTTGGCAGCGAAGCGGCATCGGCCACACCCTGGTCGTCAAAGAGGTCATCACTCTCGAAGATGGTCTAATCGAGGCGCAGCTTGTCAGTGGCTCGATGCCGCGACGGCAGCCCAAGTGGGAAGACGGCGTTGCCTCCAAGCACTACTTCACCGACCAGCGTACCGGTGGCGAAGGCGCCAACTCCGACGGCGAAGAGTATGCCAAGCTCGGCGGCGGCCTGAAGCGCTTCCGCGTCACCAAGAACATCGGTGGCTACTGGACCAACACCTGGATGAACGCCGACGAGGCTTCTTGGATCAGCGACACCGACTACGCCAAGATCAAGGCTCGCCCGGCGACCTTCGACGCCATCCTAGGCAAAGTCGACCCCGAGAAAATGCGCGATGCGCTGCTCGCGATGGCCGAAGACGCTCGCAACCATCTTCGCCAATACCCGGCGAGCTGCTCGGCGCGCATCAAGCGCGAGGACGCCTTCGAGGAGCTCTACGAGCTCATGGAGCGTGAGTTCAACATGAGCTCTGCGCAGGTCGACGCCGCCTACCGCACGCTCGAGGACTACGTCTTCGCCGAGCTCGAGTACAGCAAGAGCAAGACCTGCTGTTGGAACAGCAGCACCGCCGCGATGTTCCAAATCGCCATGGACTACAACCGCAGCCTCAACGAGAACGCCTGCCACGAGCCGGTGGTCTTCAAGTGCCAAGGCGGCGGCTACCAGGTCTTCGCCGACTACGCAGCCCAGACGGGTCAAGCGCACTTGTGGAAGCCTTGGACCAAAGACGAATCCTGTCCGCAAGCGAACGTGGTCGATGACACCGAGGTCGAAAAAGAAATCGTCGAATGGTGCGACCTGCCCAGCGATGGTGGCGGCGCCCCTTCGGACGGTTGCGCTGACGATGGCTACGAGGACAACGACAATCCTGGCCAGGCTGCCATTCTCAACACCGGCTCCCACAGCGGGCTGATGGTCTGCACCGGCGACGACGATTATTACACCTTGTCGGTTCAAGCTGGCCAACAGCTGACCGTGAGCATCGCCTTCAACCATAGCGATGGCGATCTGGATCTGGCCATCTACCAAGGCAGCCAGCAGCTCGACACCAGTGAGTCGACCGGCGACACCGAAACCGTCACCGTCAACGGCGCCGGCGACTACACCGTCCGTGTCTACGGCTACGACAGCGCCGCCGCGAGCTACGCGCTCTCAGCCACCTTGAACTGAGGAGTCAGACAAGCCCCGTCGCCAGCGCGTGCGCTCGTGCTCGTTCGTGTTCGCCGCGCTGTCGGGCGATCATCCAAACTCGTCAGGACCGAAGAGCTTTGCAACGAGCTTGACGAGCATGGGACCATTCGGATGAGCCACTATTGGAGTGGACGCGCAGTGCCATGGGCGGTGCGCGCCATGCCGTACAAGGCGGTATCGCCGTAGGCTGCCTTGGGTGGCGTGTCGGTGCCTGCGCGGTGCACGAAGGCCTGCACTTGTTTGCCACGATTGAGCGCTACGATTGTGGAGCAGCCGGCTTGCAACAGCACTTTGGTGAGAGGCTCGTCGTTATCGGCGCGCATCAGGCCGACCAACATGGTGCCGTCGTCGAGTAGGCACGCGGCCGAACGCTTGCGGTGCGGACCGAGCTCGCGCGCTTCGCTTCGCTGCTTGCCACCAAGGGCCAGCAGGACCAGCTCGGTGCTATCGCCATCAGGTGCCATGTCTGCCACCGACCGGCCGATGCTCATAGCGCCCAGTGAAGGCGCGGTCGACAGGTAGCCCAAGTCTGGCCGTATCGGCAACGCCACGACACCGTCGAGCACGAGACCTCTGCGGTTGTGTTTTCGCAAGCCGCGGCCCAAGCCGATCGCGATCATGGCCTGGGCGTGCTCGGCTTCGCTCAGCGGCCCTTGTGCTGTCCTGCCAGCACGCTCTCGGCTGCCTGGGCGGATCTGCCAGCCGAAACGGTCGGCGTCGATGGCCCACAACTGCACTGGAGCCTCTTCGCGCTTCGATTTCGCTTCGTGGACGGCTGGCAACCATGTGGGTCGCGGTTGCTCTCCATTCGCGGGCTTCGCTGAAAGCGCGTTTCCGAGCTTGGGCGTGGGATCGCGGAGTACCAAATAGAAGAAGTCCTTGGGCGAAGCCTTCAGGTAGCGGTTTGGCGGGATGGACATCTCACCTGCCAGCAATTGGCGACGCGCCGGGCGCTGCTGGTTGTTCAGGTAGGCGAAGCCAACATGGCCGGGATTCATGTCGAGATGGATCGCATACTGACAGCCGGCTCGTTTGAGCCCTTTGGCGAGCGTGAGCGCGCTCACTTCGATCCCCCAGCCGTACATCAGATAACCATCTTTGGTCATGCAAAGCGCGGAGCGCTCGGTCAGCACGGCATTGCCATCGAGCACAAAGCCCCATTGCTTGCGCCCGCGCGGATTGATGACACCGTCTTCGATCAATGGATCGAGGTTCTGCCGAAGTGATACCAAGCTCGCATCCATCCGCGCATCGTCTCCCCAGCTTCCCATGCGCGTGCGCCCGAAGGCGTCAATCGCCACGGTCGCAGCGCGTGCGGCCGGTGGCAGCAGCACGCGCCGATCGACGACCATGCCGAAGGTGCCGTGACGCGTCTGGAACGCACCATTGAAGGCAGCCACCAACCCCGGACGTTCGTGTTTGGGGATGCGGCCTCGCCCGCCCGGTCCAGTTAAGGGCCGCGGTTCGTCGTAACCCGCCTCGATACGCAGCTGCAGCTGCCGGGTGTCGATCGCCACGAGTCGCAGATACGCGAAGGGAAGCTCCGGATCGGGACGAATGATCGTTTCGAACATGTAGGGGGCCGGCTTGCCAACCATCCCGCGCGCGGGCGGAAGCCACTTGGGTCCGGGCGCCCAGATTCCCTCCTCTTCGAGGGGGTGTTTGAACAGTGGCCGGATGGATTGCGGAGGCCAATGGCTGGCATCCGTCGGCGTCTTGTTGCTGGGCGGGGCCGAAGGAGCGGGCTCGGCCGACGTCGCTGACCAGCGCTTGAGGCGTGTGCGCGCCCCAAACAAGAGGGCCTTGATGGTGTCGGCTCGATTCGTTCCTAACACTGCACGCAGCGTGTCCATCAGAAAATGGGCCATCGGTTTGACCCGCCGCGGAACCGTCCAAGCGAGCGGCTCGTAGGACATGTCGCCCCCGGTGTTGAGCTGCGCGCTGGCCAAATCGAGCGCGGCCGCACGGGGCGGCTCACCAAGTGCGAGAATGAGCTGGCCTCGACGTAGCTCGATGGCCACGCGTGAGGGTTGCTTGCCGAACGCGAGCTCGACGCGCGCAAGCCCTTTGACCGAGCCAACCCGCAACCAGTTGTCCAAACCTACCGACAGCTGCTTGTGCCAAGGCAAGTCCGCGAGCGCATGCCCCTGCAGATCGATCACCGTTGCACCCGCCACGCCGTCATTGCTTTGGGTCAGGTAGGCGGCGTAGCGAGGTCTTGCGGTCAAACCGCGCTCATCACCCATCGGTGTGGCCGACAAATTGCGCAGGTAGCGAACCGAAATCGGCTTACCCTCGCGACTCACCCGCACTGCGGCTCGATACAGATCGCGCTGCCGCTGACCATGGGGAGCTGCGAGAAACAGCAGGTTGCGGCCCCAAAGCAGGTCGCGCCAAGCGCCCCCACTCGGCTCCCAGACCAGCTCGGCTGGCGCTACGGTTCCGCCGATCGCTTGCCCGAGCATCGCCGCCAACCCCTCGACGGTCGGCGGCGGCGGCGCTGGTACCAGAACCAGCCGCGTCGCGACAGCGAGCAAGGCCACGCCGACCAACAGCCGCCAGCGAAGCACGAGATGTTCGGCGAAACGCTTGAGCAAGGGGGGCCGAGCCTTCTGTGGTGGCCGTCCGCCGTCAATCGCGATGAGCCGCTGGGCAGGAGCCTTCGAGCATGACCGCAGGCGCCACTTGGCACGAAGTCTCAAGCTGCTGGCAATTGGGGCCGCATAGCGATAAACACCGCGATGGTCTGAGCACATGCCCCTCATCGACGCCAGAAACCTCCCCAAACACATTGGGATCATCATGGACGGCAACGGTCGTTGGGCGGAGCAGCGCGGTGAAGCACGAGCGGCCGGACACCGGGCTGGCAGTCGCGCCGTCCGCAAGATCGTGCGTTTGGCTCGTCGGATCGGCATCAAGGCGCTCACGCTCTACGCTTTCAGCTTTCAGAATTGGGCTCGCCCCGACGACGAGGTGGAAGCCTTGATGACCTTGCTGCACGAGTACTTGCTCAGCGAAAGGCGCGAGATCATAGACAACGGCATCTGTTTGGCTGCAGTCGGCGAGCTCGACCAACTTCCGGCCGAGGTTCGCGGCGTGCTCCACTCGTTGTGCGACGACTCGGTGGACAACGGTCGAATGACCCTCACCTTGGCGCTGTCCTACGGCGGCCAAGAGGAAATCGCGACCGCCGCTCGCGAGCTGGCCGAGGCCGCCGTGGCGGGAACCATCGATCCCGCCCAAATCAACGCGGAGCTCATGAGTCAGCACATTCCCAGTCAACGATTGGGCGCGCCCGATCTCATCGTTCGCACCGGCGGAGAGCGCCGTCTGAGCAACTTCTTGCTTTTCGGTAGCGCCTATGCGGAGCTGTTCTTCAGCGATCGCCTCTGGCCAGATTTCTCGGAAGAGGACTTGTTCGGCGCGATTTCCTGCTACCAGGGACGGCAGCGCCGCTTCGGCCAAGTCGG
>CAZRGL010000587.1:0-6861 GCA_964599485.1 uncultured Polyangiaceae bacterium | reverse complement strand
GCCGACGGGGTCCTCGATACGCTCACCTCCGCCGAGCTCGACGTCGCCCGGGAGCTGTTGTTGCGCCTCGTAACCAGTGAGCGCACGCGCACGGTCGTGAGTCGGGAGGTGGCGCTTGAAGGTTTGGCGTCGGAAGCTCCTCACGTGCTGTCGCGGCTGACGCAAGCTCGCTTGGTCAGCGTCATAAAGACCCGGTCCCAGGGCGCGTTGGGCGTCACCTTGGAGCTCGCGCACGAGTCGCTCGTGCACACCTGGACCACACTGTCGCGTTGGATCGACGAAGGGATGGAAGATCTCGCTTACTTGGGTGAGGTCAGTCAGGCCGCTGAGCTTTGGGACAAGCGTGGGCGGCGCCCCGACGAGTTGTGGCGAGGCGACGGCTTGCGAGAAGCGCGACGGCGACTGGCACGGGGTGGAGGTGGGGAATCCAAGCTGGTCAAGCGCTTCGTGAGCGCCGCTACGAGAGCGGAGTCACGGCGTATGTGGCGGAGGCGCGGCGCTCTGACGGCGCTCGTGACATTTCTCGTTGGTGTGGCCGTCGTGCTTGCATTGCAGAAACACGAGGCAGACTCGCAGCGCGCCATGGCCGAGCGAGGTCGCGACGAGGCACAACGACAGCGGCTCGACGCCGAGCGGCGTCGCTCGGAGGCGCTGCGTGAAGGGGCCCGGGCGGCGGTGGGACAAGGCCGTCCATTACAAGCACGAGCGAAGCTGAGGATGGCCCTGGAGCTGCAAGACAGCCCCGAGGCGCGTGCCCTCTGGTGGCAGCTGAGCGATGACCCACTGCTGTGGCGCCAACCACTCGGCTCTTTTGTCTACGACGTGGCAATTTCTCCTGATGGGGCGTGGGCGGCAGCAGCATGCGGCGATGGGGTGGTGCACGTGTTCGAAACCGCGACGCTGGCTGCTCGCAGTCTCCGCGGCCATCGCGATCAAGTATTCGCAGTGAGCTTTTCACCAGACGGGCGAAGCTTGGCGTCCGGGGGTTGGGATGGTGAAGTGCGCCTCTGGGATCTGCGCCGCGGCGTGACGACCCAGGTGTTGCGAGGTCACAAGAGCGCTATCTACAGCGTTGCCTTCACTCCTGATGGCAAGCGCCTGGCCTCGTCGAGCACTGACAAGTCGGTGCGGGTTTGGGACCTCGTTCGGGGCAAAGCGTCCTTGGTACTCAACGGTCACGACAATGGCGTTTTGAGCGTGCATTTTGATCCGTCTGGTCGACTGCTCGCCTCGGGCTCGATGGATCGCACTGTGCGGCTCTGGGATGCGCGCAGCGGCGCTCTCGTGCGTGAGCTGCTTGGTCACCGTGGGCCGATTCGCGGAGTACGCTTCAGCCCCAATGGTCGACTGATCGCCTCATCGAGCAACGATCGGACGGTGCGCTTGTGGGATGCTCGAAGCGGCGCTGAGCTCGGCGTGCTGCGTGGGCACCCAGGCAGCGTAACCCGCATTGCCTTCAGCCCTGACATGACCACACTGGTCGCCACGACCGAGACGGGCGCGCTCATGCTGTGGGATCTCGCTGCACGAGTGGTCCGCAGCGAGCTGGCTGCCCACACAGGTCTAGTCTGGGGGCTAGCGTACTCCACCGACGGGACCCGATTGCTGACCGGAAGCTTCGACTATGCCGTGGCGTTATGGGACACCAAACGCGGGGGCGGCCCGCGATCCAAGCGGCTCGGCTCGCACAGCGATGCTGCCATGGGTGTCGCCTTCGCGTCGGCAGGCCGTAAGCTGGTGACATCGTCCAACGACCGCTCGATCCGCGTCTGGGATGTACCAAGCGGCCGCGTCACCAGAGTCCTGTCAAAACAAGCGGGACGCGTCCGAACCGTCGCGGTCGCTCCTGATGGAAAGCAGGTGGCCTCCGCTGCCGATGACAGGAGCGTGCGACTACTCGAGCTGGCCAGTGGGGTAGAGACGCACTTCTTCGGGGGGCACCGCGGCCGCGTGCAAGACGTGGCCTTCAGTCCAGATGGCAAAATGCTCGCCAGTGGCGGCTATGACCTGACCGTGCGGTTATGGGATACGGTCAAAGGAGGTTCGCTGCGGACTCTGAAGGGGCATAGCGGAGCGATCCACGCTGTCAGGTTCGCCCGAGGGGTTGTCGCCAGCGGCAGCTTCGACGGCAGCATCAGACTTTGGGACCCGGGCTCCGGCCGTCAACTCGAACGCATCGAGCACGGGGCGCATTTGCGTGCGCTCGACATCAGCCGCGATGGCAAGCTGCTCGTCAGCGGCGGCGAGGACAAGGCCGTGCGTCTGTGGACATTGCCCGCAACACAGCCGGCGCGGCTCCTCGGTCGCCTTGACGGACGGGTCTTGGACATCCGCTTCGATTCCAACGCGACGCACATCGTGGCGGCCTGCTCGGATGGAAGCACCCATGTGTGGAACATCGCCACCAAATCCAAGCGCGTACTGCGTGGCCATAGCGGTGAGGTCAATCGGGTGGCCGTGAGCGATGACGGCAAGCTCATCGCCACGACCAGCGATGACACCACGGTGCGCACTTGGCAACTCGATAGCGGTCAGCCGCTTTGGCGTGCGGTTGCGATGCTCCACGACCCACCCCGCTTGCTCACTCATCGCGGCTGGTCTTCACTCGACGCGCCGACGAGCGAGCATGCTGACCCTGTGCGCAGCAACTGGGCGCAAGCCGTCCAACAGCGTGCTCGCTACGCAGAGCAATGTCTTGTGCAGGCGCAGCTGATGTGCGTGCAGACTGCAGCCGGGCTGGAGATTTGGGACACCGGCACTGATCGACAACTGCATGCGCGAGCCATCGATGGGCTGCTCGAGATCCGTGCAACCGCCAGCGGATGCTTGGCGCGCACAGCCCAAAGCGTGACTTGGTTCGACAAAGTCGGCGCGGCGCAGCGTCTCGATGTCGGCGCCCACCCGAAAGCCATGAGCTTCATCCCGCGAGGCCAGGCGGGCTTCGCTGATGGTGCGGCTGTCGTCGTCACGTCCAAGCAGGTGGTGGCGCTTTCGGCTGATGGTCGCCGCTTGGGCACCTTCCCAGTCGGCGAAGGCGTCACCGCCATAGGTCCAGCTGATGGCGCGACCCTGGCTCTCGGCTATCGCGATGGCGGCATCGAGCTGCTGCGCCGAGGAGCGGACGGGGCGACCAATGGCGTAGCGGTCTCGTTTGCGCAAACCCCCTCGAAACCACCAATTCGAATCGAAACGGGTCCTGCGGGCACCGTCGTGGTGGGTTACGCGAGCGGTCTGTTGGGACTGTGGAACCTACAAGACGGCGTGCGCCTTGCTCACGGCAAACTGCACGGCAGCGTCGTTCACCTGCGTCGGCAGGGTGACAAGCTCTACGCTGCCACAGATTTGGGCGACGCCATGAGTTGGGACATGACCACATTTAGCCGCAGCTATTGTGATCTACTCAAACGCGTTTGGCGGCAGGTTCCTGTCGTGTGGTCGGCGGGCTCGGCAATCCAGCGCCCTGTGCCCAATCACGTGTGCCGCCCGCAATAACACCTGCTTCAGCTCGAGTAGCCGCCGCCATCGAGCGGAGTTACGAATGGGTATGTGTTTCTCGCAAGCCCGCTTTCGGCTTCTCGCTGTCGTCCTGTTTTCGTCGCTGCTCGCCTGTGGGGGAGAAGCCAGCGAGCAGCGGCCCACGGTTGCGGTCGCGCCGCTGCAAGGACTCTTGCAGTTCCACGTGGTGCACAACCTCGAGGACGATAGCTGCCTCGCGACGGGCGACTGCAGCCTCAGCCTCGAAGACACTGAGGGCACCACCGGATGGCTCGAAGCGATCGATGCGGAGACCACCATGCCGGTGCTGCATTGGGATCAGCCCATCCCATGGCTCCAGTTCACCGAGGCCCCGCCGTCGTCGGCCGAGCGCGTGGCGTTCTATGACGGACGAATCGATGCCCCGTTGCGCAAGTGGATCGACGCTTTTTCGATGCAGTTCGCCCAGCACGAGCACGGCTTCCTCGCGGTTTCGATGCTGCACGGTGATCGACGCAGTTTGCAGCAACTCCGTTCAGAGGCAGGGACTGCCAAGGCCGTCGGGGGCGACTGTCCTGAGCTGTCACCGGAGAGCGTCTTCGATGTCGAGGGCGAATCCTTCGAGATCGGGCAGAGCTACTCCAACTTCCTGCTCTATCTGCACGACAAGCTCAGGCCTACGCGGATGGGGTTGATGGTAGAAGCAAACCTCTTTCTGGCGAACTGCCCCGCGCGTTGGAATGGGCTCGTAGCGCTTTATCGACACGTCTACGACGCCGTGCGCGGCGAGGTGGGCGGGTCGCTGCCACTCTTCTCTACCTTCGTCCTGACGCAGCTGCTCGGCTTCGACGAGGCCAGCTGCACAGGTGGCCTGAGCTGGACGCCCTGTGGCCAAGAGCCTGCTGCCCCGCCGGTGCTCGACGCCGAGATCTGCTATCCCCTCGACCGCAGCGCCATTGACGATTTCGCGGCCGGCGGCCGGCTCGATCTGCTGGCGCTGAGCTTCTATCCGGACGGGCTCTCGATGGCATTCCCGAGCGACACTGATCCGCGTTTCGAGCTCTATTCGCCAGCCGCTTTCGCCGCGGGAGAGAGCTGCACCGTGCACGCACGCCTTCCACAGCTCGTCGATCCATTAGCGGCCATCGATCGGCTTGGCTGGGAGGGGCCCATCGTTTTTGCGGAGACCTCGGCACGTTCTTGTCCGAGCTTCGCTTCGGTCAGCGATGGCAAGGACGACTACATTGCCGTGGTGCCGGGCAACGAAGCGCGGCAAGTGTGGTGGATGAACGCGGTGCTCGATGACGCTGCGGCCCGCTCCGCCGAGTTCGTGGTGTGGTCGTTCTTGCGGGACTACCCACCCCTGGGCACCTGGGTGTTCGAGCAAGGCGTGATCGATCCGGACACGTTCAACCTGCTCAACGTCTGGCCGTGCTCGGGGATCCTCGACTCGAAGGGTAGCGACAAGGGCGCCGCTCGCAAGCGCTGGCGTAGCGGGTTCGAGCCCTGATGCATGTTGCCTGTTGACTGTTGCGTCCTGCAGCCTCGGCCCAGCACCACGAGCCAGTTAGCCTCGTAACCCAGCGAAATCAGGTAGCCCCAAAGCCTGGTGCGACATGTGCATACGTGCACGCCTATCTGCACACATCGGCCTGCATCGTCAGCCAATCAATGAGGGAGCACCCATGATGTCTTGGAAACAGCAAGTCCAGTCCGTTTATCACCGACTCAGCGCCGCCGCCGCCGCGGATGGTTACTGGGACGAGCATCTCGCTGTTTCAGACCCTAATTCTGGCGCGGTGGTTGTTGCTGGTGGCCGTTGAGCGGCTGGAATGTCCACCGGCCACGGCGGCGCGTCAGCAATTGAAAGCGGCGACGGAAGGGTTTGCGGATCTCGCGGGTGTGTTCGAGATGATCGCCGACGCTCGGGGTCCGATTGCTCAACTGCAGCTCGCCTAATTTGGCGATAATCGATCCAGTTTCATGAGAGGTACGGGGGGGAGTCGTGCTCGAAAACCGGATTCTGCTTACCACGCCGACCTATCCCTATCCCACGCTGCCGGCCAATGACTCGCTGACCGATGCCACGACATCGTGCACCTAATCGAAGATGGCAGATTCGGTTTTGGTTTCTAGCGCTCGTGGCGACGCGGTGAATGATCCGGGCTCGTTAGTCCGGTAACGCGGCCTTGTCGTCGCGCCGGCTGGTCAGCTCTTTGAGGGCGTGTGGCAGAAGCACCTCGACGAAGTCGATGACGTGCTCGAGCCGTACTTCGTCGCGGTGGCCTGTAAACTCGACGAAGCGCTGCTCGATGAAGGCGCGCGCGTCGGCGTTGACGGCCGTCCGCAAGAGACAGAGCGAAAGCTCCGTACCCTGGCACCACTCCAGGACTCCCCATGTCTCTCCTTCGATCGCCAACCACCAACGTGCGGGATTGCTGGGCTCGGTACTGGTCCCCACCAAGCGCTCGATTCGTTCGACGGCGTCAGCGATGGTGGGCCGCTCGGCAGGGTCTAGCGATAGCAGCGTTATCAACAAGCTGACGAGCTTGCCTGGCCAATCAGCATCACATGGTGGAGGTGCGCCGAAGAGCTTGGACATCATGTTGTTCTGGGCCGTGTCGGTTGGAAACGGATCACGGCCGGTGATGGTTTGATAGAGCATGCAGCCCAGCGAATAGAGATCGGAAGCTGGCTCGAGGCCGGCATCTCCGAACGCCTCAGGAGCAACGTAGCGCGGATTGCATTGCCGTTCGCCATCGGCGCTGAGGGCGCGGTGGCCGCGAATGAGCAGCTCGACCGAGCCGTCTTGGGCCAGCAACACCTCGTGGGGGCTCAGGTCGCCGTGGCAGTCACCCGCCCCGTGCAATGGCTCCAGCGCCAACAGCACGCTACGGGCCATGCTGAGCGCGGCGGGGATGGGCATCGGTTCGCCCGAGAGTCTGTCCCACAGGCTCTCTCCGCAGAAAGCCCGGGCTGTGTAGATCACGTTACCGGCGAGCTTAAGCCGATCACCAACGCCGATCGGAGTCGTCGCGACAAGCCGCTCGTCGTTCAGATAGGTGCCGCCCGGGCTGTTGGCATCCGCCGCCGTGAAGCCTGCTTCAGTTCCGCGGAGCCGCACATGCTCTGATGCCACGACCCGCGAGCGCACGACGATGTCGCAAGGCAGTTTACGGCCCAGGGTCAGCGAGTGGCCCGGTACGAGTAGAAAACGGCTCCTCCCATCGGAAGTCTCGAACAACAACCCCTCAGACATCGCGATAGCCTATCAGAGCTTGCCGCCGGTTCGGTATTCACGATGAGCCCCCGCCTCGAGGCCTTGAGCAGCTGCCGTCAGCGCTCCGAGCGCTTTGCGAATCACCTCCTCGAGCGACCCGCCTGCCC
>CAZRGL010000586.1:0-6879 GCA_964599485.1 uncultured Polyangiaceae bacterium | reverse complement strand
TCTCCTACGGCCGAGATTTGGGACAAGCCAAGGCAGATCTCGCTTCGCTGATCCAGCGCGTGGCTGACGTTGAGGGATTGCGCTGGCTGCGCATTTTCTATCTCTACCCCGACAAGATCAGCGAGCCGCTGATTGAGCTACTAGCGCATCATCCAACCGTGCTGCCCTATGTCGACATGCCCTTGCAGCACGCCGCCACGACCATGTTGCGCAGAATGAAGCGAGGGCATGACGGAGCGACGATTCGTCGACTGATTGAGCAGCTGCGCGCTTCAATCGACGGGCTCACTTTCCGTACGGCCTTCATCGTGGGGCACCCGGGCGAGAGCCAGCAGGAATATGAGCAGCTCCGCGAGCTGATCGAATGGGCGCGCTTTGAACGCGTCGGCTTGTTTCGCTATTCGGATGAAGAGGCCTGTCACAGCTACTCGCTACCCGACAAGATCTCACCATTGGTCGCGGCCAATCGCTTTCGGCAGCTGGCAGCGATCGGTCGACGCATCGCTCGCGAGCAGAACGCGGGCCTGGTCGGCAGCAACCTCGAGGTGCTCGTCGAAGGAGTGAGCGACGAGCACGATGCGGTGTTGATGGGACGTCACGGGGGTCAGGCTCCCGAGATCGACGGACAGGTCTACTTGACCGGCACCGAGCAACTGAGCGTGCTGCCCGCTGCCGGCCAGCTCATCGAGGTCGAGGTCACCCAATCGAGTGACTTCGATCTGGCTGCCGAGGTGACGAAGGTGCCAAAACCGACGCGCACAGCCGGCAAACGAGTTGCTCTACCCGTCATTGGGGCTGACAACCGAGGGCTCGATCACTAGGATTGTATGCCAACTGAGTTGGCAACAAATGTGCTCTAGCTACCGATTTTCAAGGCTTTGCGCGCTGGCACATCACGTGCAACGATGATGACAGGGATGAGGCTGCCCACCACAACAAAGTGTGCCGGAAAGACCACCCACAGGCACTTGGTGCGGCGTGCCGCTGCCATGGCTTTGTTGGGCCTAGGGTTACTCGGCAGCTGCGTCAGTCCCACTTTGCCGCTCCCCCCGCCCGCTGAGCCCGACAACATCGTCGCGGCTGAGGACGGCCTTTGGAACATCCGCGGCACCTGCACGCCGGGGGCCATCGTGCTCATCAACAACGTCAATTCCGGGGTCATCACGGGCACCGAAGACAACGATCACAACGGTCGCTACTTCGTTCAAGTCGCAGCGGACAAGTGCGATGTTGGAGAGGTCTGGGAGCTGCTCGACACGTCCGTGAGCAACAGCACCTACTTCTTGATTCAGCCACTCACAGCTGGCTTGCCAGACGACGACGAGTGCAAGCCTTGACGAGGCGTTCGCTGCCGCTCGACGCGACCGCTCTGAATATGCGCGGTTGACGTGGCAGCCCCCCGGGCTGCTAACCTCGTGAGCGCGTGAGCACCCCAATACCACCCGACCTCAGCACTGGCGTACTGGTCGTAGACGATGAGCCAGGCCTGCGTGAGGTACTCGAGATCACCTTCCGTCGTCAGGGGCTTGCGGTCACATGTGCACCTGGTGCTGTGAAGGCCAAGAAGCTCATCGCTGAACGAGTGTTGCCCTTTCCGTTGGTACTGACCGACCTCGTCATGCCCGACGGCTCAGGAATGGATGTTCTGGCCGCCGCCCGAGAGCGCTGCGAGCACACCCAGGTGATCGTGATCACCGCTTACTCGACGGTCGAATCGGCAATCGATGCGATGCGCCAGGGCGCCTACGATTTCGTTACCAAACCGTTCTCTCCCGCCGAAATCGCAGAGCTGGCAGCCAAGGCCCTCGAGAAGAGCGCTATCGTCGCCGAGAACCAGCGCCTCAAGGCGCAAATCGCCACGCTGGCACCACCACCCAGTGATGTGTTCGGTGAGGGCGAGAACATGAAGCGTGTGGCAGCCTTGATACGAAAGGCTGCGACCACGCGCACGACGGTTTTGATCACCGGTGAGAGCGGAACCGGCAAAGAGCGCATCGCCCGACTGTTGCATCAAATGAGCGAACGTGCCGATGGCCCCTTCTGCGTGATCAATTGCGGAGCGCTGCCGGAGGCCCTGATGGAGAGCGAGCTGTTCGGTCACGAGAAAGGCTCGTTCACGGGCGCATCTTCGGCGGCGACTGGCCTGTTCAGGCAAGCCGATGGCGGCACGCTGTTGCTCGATGAGATCGGCGAGCTACCCCACAGCCTCCAGGTCAAGCTGCTGCGGGTCTTGCAGGAACGCAAAGTGCGTCCGGTTGGCAGCGCGGTCGAAGTACCCGTAGACGTGCGCTTGCTCGCGGCCACCAACCGCGATGTCGAGGCCGACATGGAGGAGGGCCGCTTTCGCACGGATTTGTACTATCGCCTCAACGTCATACGCGTCGAGCTCCCTCCCTTGCGCGAACGGCGCGGCGATGTCGCACGACTGGCGCTGGGAATGCTCAAGCGTTTTTCCCAAGAGCTGAGCAAGAACATCGGCGGGATGACGCCAGCAGCCCTTCGAGCGCTCGACCGCTACGACTTCCCCGGCAACATCCGCGAGCTCGAGAACATCATCGAACGGGCGGTGGCGCTCGCCACCAACTCGTACATCGATCTGGATGACCTGCCGGACTCCGTCACCGGCCGCACACCAGGCACTACCTTGGTCACCACCGATCTGCCTGAAGAGGGCTGCGATTTGGACGCACTGCTCGAGCAAGTCGAACGAAACGTCTTGAGCCAAGCCCTCAGCCGCACCAACGGCGTCCGAAAGGCGGCCGCCAAGCTCCTGGGCATCTCGTTTCGGTCCTTGCGCTACCGCTTGGCGAAGTTGGGAATGGACCAAGGCGCCGGCCCCGACTCCGTCCCGCCGAGCTAGCGTCTGGCCGAAGGGCGCTCGGACTCGCGCGCCCCTGTCTTGCACACGCGTGCGAAGGCGCGCGAGGGCCAACTGGTGGCTTTCTTCTTGGGTTGGTCCTCGCAAATTTGTCACTCCAGTCGCTGACTTGTGACAAAGTTTGTCACCGGAAGCGTAAAAACCCCCCTGATTTCACGCTGCGGTGGCAGGCATGCGAGCTGCTATGATGAAAATCGGTGGCGTGCGTTTGAAACGCGCAGAAACGGTGAGGTTATGGCAGGGCTCAAGCGACGACGGCACGACCAGCGGGGAATCACCTTGATCGAGCTCATGGTCGTTGTTGCCGTGATCGGCGTGCTCGTGGTGCTCGCCGTTGTTGGCTATCGAAAATGGCTCACCTTTGCGCGAGCCGGTGAAACCAAGGATCTGATGCAGGGCATCGTGACCTCGCTGACGATGTACAAGCAGGACACGGCGGGCTACTTGAACTGCTCTTCGAGCTGGACCGACTACTACCCAGCGAAGCCCAACGGAAAAAAGCGCACGTTTCACCAGCCCTCGCACAGCGATTACAAGTGCTGGCGACTGCTTTCGGCCGATTCTACGGCTCCAACCTACATGGGATTCGCGCTGCGAGCCGGCACGGTCAAGGATCAAGTGCCGAAGCCGCCCGTGGACATGAAGGGTAGCTGGGGCAAGCCAAAAGGTCCTTGGTTCGTGCTGTTAGCCGTGGGCGACAACGATGCGGACGGCCAGCTGTCGTATTTCGCGACATCGTCTTTCGCGCCCAATCACATCCTGTCAAAGAACGACGGCGAGTAGGCCTATAGCCGAAAATCGTCACCCCAGGGTGCCTTCCGGTGACGCAATTTGTCACCGGGAAGACTATTTAGTGGCGCAAGTCGCAGAAGATCCTTTAGCTTTTTGTACCATGAAGGATCGGCACACCTTTCGCTTACACCCAACTGACATGTCTGCGCCCAGCAGGAGCCAACAACGCGCCAGCGCGCGAGGTTTCACCCTCGTCGAGCTGCTTGCCGTCGTGGCCATGATCGGCATCCTGTCGGCTTTGGCGATGGTGGGGTATCGCAAATACCTCAACTCAGCCCGAACGGCCGACGCCAAGGCGGTCATCGGCGCAATTCGTGTCGCAGAAGAGTCCTACAGGGCCGAAACCCTGAGCTATTTGACTTGCTCGTCCAGCATGACCGACTGGTACCCGGCGGTGCCGAATGGCAAGAAACGCCACTGGATCCAGCCAAGTCACAAGCAGGTCGACTGCTGGCGCATTCTCAACGTGGCGACCGACTCTCCGACTACGTTTGGCTTCGTCGTGATTGCGGGAGCGCCAGGAACTGTGCCGCCGAAGCCGTACGGTCTCAAGAACAACCCAACTTGGCCGAACCCGACCGCAGAGCCCTACTATGTGGTTCAAGCTGCCGGCGATTCGGACGGGGACAAAGATTACGCACTGTTAGTGGCATCGTCCTTCACTGGCGAAGTCTACGTAGAGAACGAATCAGAATAACTATCCAGGATCACAAACAATTCGGGCGCATGCTGGGCCCCAGGTCATTAACCAGCCAGTCCGGCGCCCCAGGGAGACATAGCAAAACATGAGGATTAACAAGAAACTAGGCAAGCGCGGATTCACGCTGGTCGAGCTCATGATCGTTGTTGCGATCATTGGCGTCTTGGCTGCACTCGCGATTTACGGTGTTCGTCGCTACCTCGCTGTCGCGAAGACCTCGGAAGCCAAGAACACGATCGGTCAGATCTCACGCGGTGCGCACGCAGCGTTCGAGCGTGAGTCAGCCGACTCGGAGGCGCTTGGTGAAGGTAAGGAATCTGCGCAGGCAACGCACTCGCTGTGCGGCTCTGCCACCAAGGTTCCCGCCAAGGTCCCCGCTGGCAAGAAGTATCAGCCGCTCACCGAGAACGGCAAAGACTTCGAGGGTGGTGACAATGTGAACGGTTGGAAGTGCCTCAAGTTCAGCATGACCCAACCGCATTACTATCAGTACCACTACTACAAGGACAGCTCGACCGCGGCGCCCAACAACCCCGCCAAGTGCAAGAAGGACTGCTACGAAGCAGCCGCGATTGGCAATCTGGACGGCGACACGGCCACCTCAATCTTCGCACTTACCGGTGCGATCAACACCAAGACCGGCAAGCTGAAGAAAGCCACCCAGGTCTACATCGAAAACGAATTCGAGTAGAAACAACCCTTTGATCCTAGGGGAGATGCCCGACAGGAAGCAGCCGGCCTCATTTCGAGGTCGGCCGCAACTTTGTTTGTATGCCGCGCGGTAGGGTGGCAACCACGCCGAGGCGGCGCTATTTTGCCAATCGATGGCCAGAAAATGGAGCACCCCCGAGCTCGCCGCGGCAATCGCCGTCGGAGGAAGCCTGCTCGCAGTGGCGGTACCGAGCTTCTTGCGCAACCTCAGCTTTTCCAAGCTCAGTGAGCCAATCGATGGGCTCGACCGCTTGGTGAGCAACGCCATCGCCTATTCCCACGGGCGGCCCCAGAACATCAGCTTTCCACCGTCTGCGCCCCTGACCCCGAGTGAGGTGCCACGGGGCGTGAAAGCATCCGACCCACCCAACGCGTGGCAACATCTGACTTGGAAGTCGCTCGACTTCAGCTTCGACGCGCCCCACAGCTTCGCCTTCAAGTTCGACAGCGCACTCGATCCCCAAACCGGTGTCATGCGTTTCGTCGCAACCGCTCACGGCGACCTCGATGGTGATGGCGTGTTGTCCACTTTCGAAGTGCGGGGCGAGCGTGTGCCCGGCAAAGCAGCTCGCGTCTTGCCCGGCATGTTTGTCGATCGCGAGGTGGAATGAAACGCTCGGTCGCACGTGAGTGGACTGTGGTGCTGGCGGTGCTCGGCGTAGCCATGGTCCTGGTCAGCTCGGTGCGACGCCATCTGTTTTCAGCTCACAAGAGCGCCAAGGAGACCCGCGACGTCTACTTCCTGCCGCCACCCAATCAGGTCGTGAAGCTCTCGCTTGGCTATCGGCACGCCGTGGCCGACATGATTTGGGCACATGTGCTGGTCTCTCAGGGCCTCCACACATTCCAGCAACGCCACTTCAGTAATCTCACGCGCCTCTACGACGTCATCACGACTTTGACTCCAACTTGGCGTACGCCGTACTTGTTGTCCGAGGCGCTGATTACCTTCCAGACGGGGCAAGTCCCCTACGCAGAGGTCGTCAAGACCCGTGAAATCCTCGAGCTAGGCACCCGCAACTTGCCGCTCGACGGGGAGATCTGGCTCAGCCTCGGGCAGTTTGTCTCATTCATGGCGCCGAGCAGCTACCTCGACGACAAACCCGAGGTAGCGGCCCGCTGGAGGCAAGAAGGAGTCAAGTACCTCGCCCGCGCAACCGAGCTCGGCGCCGGCCAATCCCACATCAGCTGGCAAGCCCTTGGCGGCGCGAACATCCTGGCCGCAGCTGGCAAGCGGGACGAGGCCATTCGCTTCTTGCAACTCGCCTACGCCGTGAGCGACGACGCGGAGTTCAAGGCCGACGTCGAAAAACGCTTGGCCCGCTACCGCCAGCAGGACGAACGGGACGCACGTCTGAAGCTACTACAGCGCAAGCTCACCATCACCGAGGACGACCAGCAGAGGCGCAAGCTGGCCCAAGAGATCAACCGCCTGCGTGCCCAGCTGGTTCGCGAAACCAACATCGCCCTGCAGAAGGCCTTTCGACAAGCCGTCAGCGAGGAGCTGCCCTGGATCGGCCGCAACCAGGCGTTTGCATTGGGACCGGCCCCGCACCCAGCTCTGTGCGCCGGCCGTGGTCATGATCGCCAGACGGAGTGTGCGACCACTTGGAAAGAATGGGCGCGGCGCCAGAGCGCGCTCAACGCTGCTCCATGACGCCGCGAGGGCGCTGCCACTGCTAGCCAGCTGGCTAGTGGGCGCGCCCTCGTCATCAAACTACTACTTCTTCTTCTTCTTTTTCTTCTTCTTCTTCTTCTTCTTCTTCTTTTTCTTCTTCTTCTTCTTCTTCTTCTTCTT
>CAZRGL010000585.1:0-6886 GCA_964599485.1 uncultured Polyangiaceae bacterium | reverse complement strand
AGATAGAGCGATGGCGCGTGTACGGGGAGCTCAATCAGCTCGCCAACACAGTGAAGAACCACGAGCTGTCCGATGAGCTGCGCAGCAAAGCCGCCGTCGCTTTTCTCGAGGTCGACCCGATACGTGGCCGCCACCGCGGCACTGATGCACTGCTCGTAACCTTGGGGTCGCTCGATGCCACACAACGATCTCGCATCGTCGGATCGGTCGTCGACGCAATCGTCGCGAAGATCTCCAAAGGAGACGCCTTCGCTCACAAGGACGCGGGCTATCTGTTGCTCATCGACGATCAAGCGACGGGCCGGCCCCTGTTGCCTGCTGGACCACACGCGACAAAGCTCCGTGACGCTTTGACCCAATGGGCTGTTGCGGACTTCAAGAAACGCTCCGAGCCGCAGAGTCAGCGTTACGGGATGGAGCCCTTGTTCGAGCTGCTCGGCTCTGCAGCTGTGGCCCAATTGCCGCCGCTCATCGAACGGGGTGGGCGCAAGGTGGTGGACATCATCGTCAGGCACGCGGACGGCCCGACGCGCGCCAAGGCGAGCGAGGCTGTCGTCGATCTCATCAAACGAACAGCGATGGACAAGTGGCGCCAGCAACGCGCCGATCTCGTGCGCGCGGCCAACAAGAAGGCGGGCTTTTCGCCCGGGGCGAGCCAGCTCAACAGGCAGCTGAGGGACTATCAGAGAGAGGCGCTCGGGAAGGCCTTCGGTTCCGCGCGAGAGATCGGCGGCGCCGTTGTGACCACCTATCTCCTTCAGCTCGCATCAGACGGCCTGCAGTCCGCACGGCGGCGGCAGATGGCGCTAGCGGCACTCGAAGGACACGTTGCTGCCAACGACACAGCCATTGCGAAGTTGCTCGCGCTGCTCGACGACCGCAGTCCCCCCATGGTGCTCGACCAACTTCTGCTCCTCATCAAGAGACTGCCGCGCGACAAGGTTGCCAGCGCTCTGTACCGGCTGTTCGACACCGACGACTGGAAGGTGAGACAGGCCGCTGCCACCACGCTGCTCGAGATGTCGCGCATCGAGCACATCGACGCGTTCATGCAAGAGCTGGGGCGTCGCGCTAAAGCAAACTTCACCATTGCCGAAGCGCTCAGCTATGGCACCTACCTCGGACAGATGAAGGGAGACGTACGCCGCGCCCTCGAAAAGCATCGCGAGAGCGGCTCGGCCCATGCGCGCATGAGCGCGCTGGCCATCGACTACCGCCACGGCACGAAGAAGCACATGTCCGCGCTCAAACTGCTGACCAGCGATTCCCAGCAACTACCATCGTGCGACGATTGCGGGCGGACTTGCATCGAGCGGGTTAGCACCACCCAACCCTCGATAGAAACCGACATCAAGACCATTGGGAATTTCGTTCGCCATTGCGTCCTGCCCCAGATGTGGCGTGACCGGGCGCCTGGTGGCCACGCCGTGCTGCCACTGTATCGTCGGCCGCGGCGCATTGGCGAACGTGCGTTGCCAGGATCGGCATACGAAGAGCACACCCGTCCCAAGAAGCGGCGACGAGGAACAGCAACTCCCGGGGGGTTGAGAACCGTCAGCGGAAAGATCGCGAACAGCGCTTCAGTCGTGGCGCGTATGAAAGGTCGCTTCCGCGCTTGTTTCAACGCTGGTCTGAGGGCAGACAAGACCATGGCGGGCTCGGTCACGCTCACGGCCAAGGTCGGGGCCAATGGCCAAGTGCTCAGTGTGGACGCAAGTGCGGGCGCCAGCCTCCGCCCAATCGTCAGCTGTCTGCAAGCGGTGGTTCGAAGCGGGGGGTTTGCACCGCCCGAGGGCGGCTCGGCGGTCATTTCCATTCCGATCACGTTTACCAGACAGCAATGACCACACCATGGATGACAGCGAGCTGTTGAAGAAGCAGCTGCGGTACTACCGACAGCGGGCCCCGGAGTACGAGCAATGGTGGTTGCGGCAAGAGCGCTACGACCGCGGATCGCAGCAGGCCGCTGCTTGGCGGCTCGAGGCGCGGCGTGTCGAGAGCGCGCTGGCAGAAGCGGCGCCCTGCGGCCGGGTCCTCGAGCTGGCCGCGGGAACTGGGATCTGGTCGCATCAATTGGCCGCGACGGCCTCCTCGCTCACGGTCGTCGATGCCGCCCCCGAGATGCTGGCGATGAACCGGCAAAAGACTGCGCCCCGTTGTGCCAGTCGGTCGATTCCGTATGAGCAGATCCAGGCTGACTTGTTCGATTGGAATCCGCCCGAAAAGTTCGACTTCCTGTTCTTTGGCTTTTGGCTGTCGCACGTGCCGCCGAGCCGGCTCGACGCCTTCTGGCACCTGGTGCGCGAAGCACTTTCACCCGAGGGGGAGTTCTTCTTCGTGGACTCACGCCGCGACATCCGAAGCCAGGCCGCAGATCATCCGAAGCCGGAGCCCGGCTCGATGCTCACGACGCGACGACTCAATGACGGATCGACTCACCAGATCGTCAAGATCTTCTACGAGCCAGCCCAGCTCGAAGTGGATCTAGTCCGGCGCGGTTTTGACGTACGAGTGCAAGCAAGCGGCGAGTTCTTCATCCACGGTCGCGGCCGGCTGGCGCAAGAGACTCGAAACTGACGGATCGGAATCGGACAGGCTCCAGAACACGACAGGCCGCTAAGCCCTTTCTTGACGTGATGGGTCACTTCTTGACGTGATTGGTCACAGTGGCGGACGAATATTGTCAGCCTGACAACGTTCCTCATCTGAAATCGCCGCAGTTCGTACGGTCTCGATCTTGCACCTGTGCTCGGTGGATCGAAACTGATGAGCTCGTCCACCATCTACCGAAGCGACGTGGTTGCCGCACGAGCGCGTCGCGACATGCTGCAGGCCGAGGCCGAGCAGCTAGAAAGGGAAGCGCAGCGGTTTGCGGAAACGTCGCGACGTTTGCGGGAGGTTCGCGCCGAGCTCGCCCTGCTCGAGCAACGCATCGAAGCAGCTGGCAAAGCGCGCCGCCCGTCCAGACGAGCGCTACGGCTTGCGCTGCTCATTGTCCCCATGGGTGCAATCGGCGGGGGCGCGCTGCTGTTGGCGCCAGGACTGATTGGACACAAGTGCTTTGTGATCTCCCCGCAGGCGTCAGCGCAGAGCGTGGTTGCACTCATCACGCGCAGCGTCGTGCTGGCGTATGAAAACGGGCGGGCACGGGATGGATCAGCTTCCGGGAGCCGACCGCTGCACGCCGACAAGGAGCGCGTCTTGTGTGCCAGTGCGCTCTCGGTGCCGACCGAAGTGCCGCAACGCTCGCTCTACTCGCCCATTCGGCGTGACGGATGGGATTACCTCACCGGCGATTGGGCTACAGGCTGGAAGTGCCTGGGATACGATCCCTCGTGGCCTCAACGCTTCCGTTACCACTACCATCAAGGCAGCGGCTACTTGGGGCCCGCACGAGGGGGACCCGATCCAGGACCCAACGGCTTCGAAGTTGCGGCCGAAGGGGATTTGGACGGCGACGGCGAGACCAGCTTGTTCACACGCGTGGGCTGGCCCGATCCCGTGACTGGCGACCTCGTTCTTTCAGAGACGCTCTTCATCGATCGCGAATCCGAGTGACGTAGCGACGCGTGGCGCCGGCGACACAGGGCGCTCGCGAGCAAGATGGCGAAAGCGGCGGGCGTGGGGCGACTGCCAGGCGTTGGAGGCAGATTACAGGTGCAGCTAGGTGTTGGGGCGTGGGTAGCGCGGCCTGTTGGGGCTTGTCGCGAAGCGCTGCGTGGCGCTGTGTCGGGGGAGGGCTGGGCGTTCGCACCGGTTGCCCGAGTGGAAGGCTGCGACGACGGCGTTGCGGCAGAGGGGGCCGGGGCCGGACACTGATCACCCGAATGTTCCATCAGCCAGCTGAGGATTGAGGCAAGCCTGGCCGGCATGGTGTAGTGGCGGAACGTCGCGCGATGGGTGCGGTTGGCTAGCAGCTCCCAGGTCAACTGGTGGCCGCAGCTGCGGAAGTGGTTGGCGGCGCTTTCGGCGAGCGACCGCAGTGGGTTGTTGCCCCCCATCAGGTGGTGCACCGGGTAGGGGCAGCTAGGGCAGCGGCCATCGTTCGCCGGGGCGCCCCCGCCGGCTAGGCTCACCGCAGCGAAGCGTCCCGACCATGCTGCTGCATTCATGCTGATGTAGGTCGCGCCTCCAGACCAGCCTGCCAGGTAGCGGCGCTCTGGATCGGTTCGGTGACGCGATTGGAGGGCCTGGACATGACCCCACAGCCACCCGGGATCACCGTTCCAACGCCACCAGCTGCGGCCACCCTGGCCATCTTTGGGACTTCTCGGAGCAAACAGCACCACGCCAGCCTTGGAGGCTACGCGCCGCCAGGCAGCCAGCAGCTTGTTGGGATGCCCTTCGTCGCCGTGCAAGATCACCAAGAGCGGTAGCCGGCTGCCAGCGTCGGTCTGCTGCTTCGCGGGCTGCAACCAGCACCCTTCGCAGGGCCAATTGCGCAGGGGTGTCTGCGCCTTGGCGAGAGACGGCGCGGTAGACACGATGGCCATGATGGCCAGGCTGACCCAGAGGTGCTTGCCCATCTGATGTTCATGTTGCACGAGCCGAGTATGGAGATCGAGCCTGAGCTGCGGCCCGCACCAGCGCTGCTTGTGGTAGTAGAGGGGGCATGCTCGAGCTGAACGGCCCCCCAGCGCTCTCCGACGCAAGGCTCGCCAAGCTGCTCAGACAGGTGCAGCTCACCAACCCCGAGGTGTGCGCCATCGACGCTGCCTTCGTGCATTTGGTCGACTTGGGGGAGGCCGCGCTCGAGCCAGCGCAGCGAAGCGTGCTCGAGCGTCTGCTTCAGTACGGACCGAAGCGACAGGGCCGCAACATCAGCGGCCGCCGCTACCTGGCAATCCCCCGTTTGGGGACCATCTCTCCTTGGGCGTCGAAAGCCACCGATATCGCCCACATCTGCGGTTTGCCGCTGATCCGGCGCCTCGAGCGTGCCACCCGCTACAGCGTCGAGGGAACCGTCGCAGATGAGTCAGCACTGCACGACTGTCTGCACGACCGCATGACTGAGACCTTGCTCGTAGGCGATCATGATTCCCAAGCGGCTGCTTTGTTCGAGCGAGCCGAGCCGCGGCCCCTATGCTCGATCGGTCGAGGCGTCATCGAAAAAGCAAACACCGGCCTGGGCCTGGCGTTGAGTGACGACGAGATCGACTATTTGGTCGAGAGCTTTGGCGCGCTTGGGCGCGATCCCAACGACATCGAGCTGATGATGTTCGCCCAGGCCAACTCGGAGCATTGCCGGCACAAGATCTTCAACGCAGATTGGATCATCGATGGCGAGCACCAACCGCTCTCGTTGTTCAACATGATCCGCAACACCACCGCAAAGAGCCCGGCGGGGGTCCTGTCGGCCTACAGCGACAATTCAGCGGTGATCGAGGGCTCGCCGGCAGGTCGCTTTTTCCCCGATCCGCACAGCCACATATACCGCGCCGTGACCGAGCCGACCCACATCTTGATGAAGGTCGAAACGCACAACCATCCGACGGCTATCTCACCCTATCCGGGTGCGGCGACAGGATCCGGTGGTGAAATCCGTGACGAAGGCGCCACTGGTCGCGGCTCCAAGCCCAAAGCTGGGTTGACCGGTTTCTCGGTGTCGAACCTGCGCCTGCCCGGCGCCGTGCAGCCCTGGGAGCAGGACCACATCGGCAAGCCGGGGCGTATCGCCTCGGCCCTGCAAATCATGCTCGAAGGGCCGATTGGCGGGGCAGCGTTCAACAACGAGTTCGGTCGGCCCAACCTGGCGGGCACCTTTCGCAGCTTCGAAATGAGCATCGACGAGCCGGATGGGCCTCAGGTTCGCGGCTATCACAAGCCCATCATGATCGCCGGCGGCTACGGCAACATCCGTCCGGGTCACGTCGAAAAAGGAACCATCGCCCCGGGCGCTGCAATCGTGGTGCTCGGTGGACCGGCAATGCTGATCGGCTTGGGGGGCGGAGCCGCCTCTTCGATGGCAACGGGCACTTCGAGCGAGGACCTCGACTTTGCCTCGGTCCAGCGCCACAACCCCGAAATCCAGCGACGCTGCCAAGAGGTCATCGATCGCTGCTGGGCACTCGGCGACGACAATCCCATCGTGTCGATTCACGATGTGGGAGCGGGCGGGCTGTCCAACGCGCTTCCCGAGCTGGTGCACGACAGCGGCCGTGGTGCCCGCTTTCAATTGCGCTCGGTGCCCAACGACGAGCCCGGCATGTCGCCGCTAGAGATCTGGTGCAACGAAGCTCAAGAGCGCTATGTGCTGGCCGTTGATCCGGACCAGCTCGAACGCTTCCGCGCGCTATGTGCTCGCGAGCGCTGCCCCCATGCGGTGCTTGGCGAAGCCACCGACGACGGCCAGTTGGTGGTCAACGACAACCACTTCGACAATCGGCCTATCGACATGCCGCTCGAGGTGCTGCTGGGCAAACCGCCCAAGACGCTTCGCGACGTCGCGCGCCAGCGAATCGAGCAGCCGCCCTTGTCAGTCTCGGGGATCGAGCTGCGCGACGCTTTGCATCGGGTGCTGCGCTTGCCGACAGTGGCCGACAAGACCTTCCTCATCAGCATCGGCGATCGCACGGTCACTGGGCTCGTCGCGCGTGATCAGATGGTCGGTCCGTGGCAGTTGCCCGTCGCGGATGCTGCCCTGACGACCAGCAGCTACGACGGCTATTGTGGCGAAGCGGTTGCGATGGGCGAGCGTGCTCCCGTCGCTTTGCTCGATGCGGCGGCCTCCGTACGAATGGCCGTCGGCGAAGCGCTGACCAATCTCGCCTCGGCGCCCATCGAGGGAATCGACAAGGTGAAGCTGTCGGCCAACTGGATGTCAGCTGCCAATCACCCCGGCGAGGGAGCCCGTCTTTACGATGCTGTGAAGGCCGTCGGCATGGAG
>CAZRGL010000584.1:0-6923 GCA_964599485.1 uncultured Polyangiaceae bacterium | reverse complement strand
GCGGCGGGTGGTGGGGGTGTGCGTGTGGGTGCGGGTCCGGGTCCGGGGGTGGGTCCGGGGGCGGGTCGGAGTCCGGGTCCGCGTCCGGGTCCGGGTCCGGGTCCGGGACGGAGCACACCATCAGCCGTAGTGGCGCTCGGCTGTTGGAGTAGCACTGTCGTGATGGATTTCTAGATAGGGGCGACCGGGGGCACGCCGGGGGAAAGCGAATGCACCGGTGTTCGCATACCGATCGCCGGACGCCTCGCGGTGGCTGTGAGCAAACACCACCAGCTTGGCGCCGCAGGTCTCGACGATGCGCTTGGCGGCGCAGGCCAGTTGCTCGGCGACATTGCCCCGGTAGCGGTTGTGACCTCTGAGCCAGCTGACGACCATCAACAGGGAGCCGAGCGTTGCGGCGCGCGCGCCAATTCGGCGCTGCTGTCCTCGGCCGAGGATCGCGCCGCCCAATCCCGAGCTGATCAGGAGCGTTGCCAGTACTCGATCCATGTAGAGCCGCGCAAAAGTTGCCGCCCAGCTCTGCAACGTCGAGCGCGCTCCGCTTTGCAGCACGGCATCGGCCAACTCGGTGCTCAGACCAGACTCCTCGGCCCAGCGAGCCAGCCTCCGCTGTCCGAGCCGCTGTTCGGCTTCGGGGTGATGGAAAGGGCCCGCCATGGCCAGCGCTTCGAAGGCTGCACGGAAGTAGCGGTAGACGACATAGGGGCCCCGCGCGCCGTACCAGCTGAACGCGGACAACAACAGCTCCAGCGGCGTCGCGTCGTTGTTGAGCAGGTAGCGGTGCGCGCCCGTTGGCTGGACGAACCTGGCGCTGAAATGCACCCCGAGGCTAGCCGTTCCGTTGACCAGGGGATGGGCAGGCGTGTTGTCTGGATCGTAGAAGTGGCCATGCTCGATGTGCACTTCTTGCTCCCGCAGAAACCAAGGAGTCGTCTGCAAATTGCAGCGTGCCTCGGTAGCGGGCTGGACGGTCCGCAGAATTGCGGCGCGCATCGTCTCACTTGCGATGGCGGCGTCGTGGTTGCCGCCAGTCAACATCAGCTCGCCACCCCCATCCAAGAAGCGCCCCATGGCTGCTCGTGCAGGAGGGTGTGCGTCGAGCACGCGGCTGATGGCTTGCGGTTGGGCTGTCGGCGACTCAGCGACCAAGTCGAAGAAGTCACCGGCTACGATGACGCGCTGGCCTGCGTGGCGCTGCAGCAACGCAGCGAAGTCGACTCCCAGCTGCGGTGGGCTGTGACAGGCTAGGTGCAGATCACCGAGGACGAAGGTTCGCATCGAAACAGCCGTCTCTTCGCGGGGACCGTCTCACTCTGGCGCAGCGAGCACACCGGCAATGGCGCTCGCGGCGACCACCAGGGGGCTGGCCAAATATACTCGTCCTGGGCCGCTCCGCCCTGTGAAGTTGCGGTTGATCGCCGAGACGGTGACCTGCTCGGCGCTGCTCGACACGCCGGGGCCTGCTTTGATGCAAGCACCGCAGGATGGATCTACGAGCTGTACGCCCATCCGCTCGAATAGCTCGACGTAACCTTTCTGTTGGGCGTAGCGGCGGATGTGCTGAGAGCCGAATTGGATGAAGAGCTGAACGCCCGGGGCGATGGTGCGCCCTTGGGCCAGAGCGCGCTCAATCACCGACGCGTACATATCCATGTCTGCCTTCTTGCCGCCCGTGCAGGAGCCGCCATAGGCGATGTCGATCTTCACTTCATCGAGCGTGGAGAGCTTCACGCCGTTGCGGGGGTCGCCGGGCGTCGCCACCATCGGCTCGAGTGCGCCCATGTCGATACTGAAGTTGTGCGCGTAGCTGGCCCCTTCGTCGGCCATGACGATGTGCTTTCGCGCTTCTTCTGCGTCGAGCCCACGGCTCTCGATCAGGTGCTGGACCACCACCTCGTCGGCTTGCATGATCCCGGTGAACCCACCTGCCTCGACGGCCATGTTGGTCAATGTCGAACGCTCGTCGAGCGGTAGGCTGGCCAACCCCGGACCGGCGAACTCCAGCACTTTTCCGATGCCTTCACCGGAGCGGCAGAATGGCTGAGACAATAGATGGAGCATGACGTCCTTGGCCGTCGTGTTGGCGGCCAACTCACCTGTCAGCTCGACGCGAATGGACTCGGGCACTGCCAGGCGAACGTCCCGGGTAAACCAAGCGTTTGCCATGTCGGTTGAGCCCACTCCGAACGCGAAGCAGCCGAGCGAGCCGGCCATGCACGTGTGCGAGTCGGTGCCGAGCACCACATTGCCCGGCAGGGCCAGCTCCTCGATGACCATGTTGTGACAGATGGCTTCCGAGCCCACGGTTTCTCCGTCGCGCTCGACCTCGCCAAAAAGCTTCACTTGGTGCTTTTCCGAGAAGCGTTGCTGGACCACATTGAGCTTGTGAGCTTGCTCCCTCAGCCCCATCTCGACGTGCTCCTGCGGCATCACTTGATCGAGAAAGGTCAAGTGGTCACGGAAGGTGAATACCGTCTCGGGATCGGCTACCCGGGCGTCATCGCCAAGCCCGGCGACGAACAATGACTCTGCCATCGGTGTGACGTATTCATGGCTGAAGCGCACATCGCACCGCACGAACAAGGCGTCACCCGGTTTGACGGCGGGCACGCCGACTTGGTCGCGACTGGCGTCGACTACAGCATGGCGAGCGATGATTTTCTCGGCGAGCGTCATCGGGCGCGGCTTGGTGCTCGTCGGCGGCGGCGACACCTCACCCGAAAGGCGCGCCTTGTTGTAGTTGAACAAGCCGCCATAGGCGACGACCTCAGCGCTGATGGCGTCGAGCCCGCGGGTGAACTCCTCGATGGGAATCTGCTCGCCGCGCTCGGCCCGCTCGATCACTCCGAAATCGGTGGTCGTGAGCAGTCCGATATTTTGGCAATTCTGGCCGTAAATCTTCTCGATGTTGCGAGCGACCACGATCTGTATGCCGGCCTCTCGCTCCGAGTAGGGCGCAGTCTCGCGCGAGCTTCCACATCCCTTGCTCCGCCCGCTGACGATCACACCGAAGCCGCCGCTCTTGAGGGTGTCGCGGCCGATCTTGCCGCCGCGAAGCCCCGTCAGACTGTAGCGACCCAGCGTTTCGTCGTAATAGTAGCAAACCCAACCGGGGGTGATTTCGTCGGTCGAGATGTTGTCTATCAGCGCGTCTGCGTCCGGCGCTTCATCGAGCTGTTTCCCGTCGAGCTGTTGGGCCAAAAGCTCCAAGTCCTTAGTGAGGTACAGCACCCGGCCGCGAACCTGGACGTGCTCTCTGCGAGGGATTGCCATGCCATACGCCTAGCCTGAATCAATCGCTCTGAAAAGCGCAGCTCGTCGACGAATTGTCGTGCTCGGCCGGTGGTATGTGGAGCACAGCGCGCCAGGTAGTTGGGGCACAATGTAAGCCGACGGACTACACCATCGCACTCATCGCCCCACGAAACTTGCCCGTGATGTTCACCTTGCCCCATCACAGTGACCATGCAGCCAACTGGGATCCGTGCGCGCTATTTTGGGGTTCTGTGCGTTTTTGCGGCGCTGCTGACGTTCGCGGCGGCTGGCTGCAAGCCGGCTCAGTCGGCTGACGACGTCAAGCTTGCCAACGCCGAGTACGAGCTCGGCAACGACGCCTTCCAGCGGGGCCAGTATCGCGAAGCACTGTCACACGTGCAGAAAGCCCGCGAGCTCGATGATTCGAATGCAGATGCCGCCTACTTGGGCGCCATCGTGATGTTGGTGTTTTGCGCCAACGACGAAACCAGCCCTGATTGCCGCTACGAGGACGCCGAAGGCTACGCCCGTGCTGCCCTGGTCGCCAGCTCCGAGATGCGCGATGCGAAGAACACCCTCGGCGTGATCCTCGTGCATCGAAAAAAGGCCGCCGACGCCGTCAAGGTGCTCGAGCCCCTCGCCAACGACATCCTCTACCGCTCGCCGGAGAAAGCATGGGGCAACTTGGGTTGGGCCTACCTCGAAGCGGGTCAGCCCAACAAGGCTATCGAGGCGCTGAAGCGGGCGATTGCGGCGCAGCCCAGCTTCTGTGTTGGTCACTATCGGCTCGGCCTCGCCTACGAGAAGAAGAAGGAGTATGCCGCAGCGCGGCAAGCGTTCACGCGCGCCCTCGGCATCGAAGAGGGGGGCTGCGGCCGCCTGCAAGCGGCTCTGCTCGGACGGGCCAGGGTGCTGCTGCGCCTCGGTCAATTGGCGGAGGTTCGCAAGGATCTCAAGCGATGTCAGGATCTTGCGAGCTCATCCCCAATCGGAAAAACTTGCGGGAATAAACTCGCCAAATTGCCCTGAGAATCTTCCCTTGCGGCGCCACCGCAACAGTGGTTGATCTTGCCGTCTGCGGGCAGTCCCGCATCCGCAAATGGCACAACCGCGAACGGAATCAATCGGCGCCTTCCTGAGGCGCACGCGCGAAGCGCGCGGCATGAGTGTGGGCGAGGTCGCCCGCGCCACGCGGATCTCTGCGACCGCGATTTCCCGCATCGAAGCCGAGCATTTCGACGACCTGCCTGGCGAAGTGTTCATCCGCGGCTTTCTCAAGGCCTACGCTTCGGTCGTGGGGCTCGAGCCCGATGAGGTTCTGGCGCGCTATACGGCTGCCCGGCGCATTTCCTCGGTGGAGCCTCTGCCCATGGCGACGCCGATCGCTCGGAGCGGCCGCGGCGGGCGCTATGGTGTGGCTATCGCTTTCGTTCTGCTGCTGCTGCTCTTTACGCTAGCGCTGACTTTCGTGATGAGGCCTCGCGGCCACGATCGCCCCACCGAGCTCTCCGTCGCGCCGGGCGCATCGCAATCGACGCCGCACAGTCTCGACGCGTTGCTGCCCGGTTGAGCCACGATGGCGCGCGCGGCCCGGCTCGCCACGCAGCGCTTGCGTACGAGTGCCCTCTTGGTTGGTCGCACCCCCATCGGTGAGGCCGATCTCATCGTGCGCTTGTTCACCGAGAAAGCGGGATTGGTCGGGGCTATGGCGCGCGCTGCGCGTCGCTCATCCAAGCGATTCGCGGCGCTCGAGCCCATTCACCTGTTGAAGGTCAGCGTGCAAGTTGCGCCGAGCCGCGAGCTCGGTACGTTGACCGAGGCGCTGCTCGCTCGGCCCCGGCTCGGGTTGACCGCTTCGCTCGAGGCCATGCAAGCGGCGGGGCAAGCGTTGCGCTGGGTGGGGCGCGCCGCGCCAGCTTCCGAGCCCGAGCCCCAATTGTGGGGAGAGCTCAACGCCCTGCTCGATGCCCTCGATGCCATTAGCCCGGCGACTGAAGATGATGTGCGCGCGCTGCTGGCGGCGGGCGGTCTGCGCATGTTGGCAGCAGCCGGTTGGGGGCTCGAGCTGAGCCAATGCGTGCGCTGCTCCAAGCCCATCCCTGCGCGGGCACGGGTCATGGTCGATGTTCACGCGGGGGGAGTCGTTTGTCGTGGCTGTGGGGCTGCTGGCGTGGCGGTGGGCTCACGTCATCGTCGGGCGCTGCTCGCGGCCTTGGAAGGCGATGGCGCAGCCTTGGCGGATGGGCAGAGCGCACGGCTGGCGCTCGCACTGGTCGATGCCGCGTTCGAGGCGCATGGTCGGGGCACGCGATGAGAGCAATCGAGATCTGTTGCGTCGGCGAGCTCATGTGGGACATCCATGTGCCGCCCGGACAGTCGCTCGAGCACGCCGAGCACTTGCGGCGACGCCCTGGCGGTGCGGCAGCAAACGTCGCACTGCGGCTGGCGCGCGCAAGCAGCGCTGGGGCCGAGGATGAAGTGGCATGTGGGGTCGCTGGAGTGCTCAGCGACGACCCCTTTGGTCACGGCTTGTGTGAAGCGTTGCAGCGTCGAGGCGTGGACGCATCTGCGGTCATCCACGTGCCGGGACGCACAGGGCTGGTGTTCATAGAGCATCAACAAGAGGAGCGCTTCCTCAGCTACAGGCCACATTTCGAGAGCTATCCAACCCGAATTGTTCTTCCAGAGGGGTTCACAGGCCGCGGGCTGCATATCGCCGCGCTCAACCCGGAGCCCGCCGAGCTGAAAGCGCTCGCCGTCCTCGCCCGTGAAGTGCGTGCCCTGGGTGGATGGGTCGTGGTCGACCTCAACGCGCGCCCGCGCCCCTGGCGGCCCATCACTGAGCTGCCGATCGGTTTTGTCGAGGTCTTGCGCGCTGCGCACATCATCAAAGCGAGCAGCCTCGACCTGGCGGTATTGTCGAGCTGCGGAGCGAACCTCCACGAGCTGTTGAGCGACGCAGTTGCTCAGCAAGGCGCATTGATTGTCACCGCCGCGGCAGAGGTCACGACAGCTTGTGGGGGTTGGGGCGCGCTGACTGAGCAGCCGCCGTCGCTCGCGCCCAATCGGACCATTGGAGCCGGCGATGCGTTTTGCAGTGGCATGTTACGCGTCTTGCTCGGCGGTCAGGTCGACCTCAGCGCCCGCTCTTCGTACCGCGTGTTGCTGCGTGCTGGTCACGCGGCGGCGGCCGAACACCTGCTCGAGCCCCTTGATGGGGCTCTCTGAAGGGGAAGCCTGATGCGCGCCGCGCTACCGAGCGTGCTAGCTTGTGTGCAGCTGTCATGGGTTTGACAGCGATTGCGGGTCGGCGAGATCGGCCGA
Source organism: uncultured Polyangiaceae bacterium (assembly GCA_964599485.1). Lineage (GTDB taxonomy): Bacteria > Myxococcota_A > Polyangia > Polyangiales > Polyangiaceae > JAPYTK01. The sequence continues at coordinate 344 of CAZRGL010000584.1, read as the reverse complement.
TTGGTTGCGCAACGATGACGAGCAAAGCGGAAAAAGCATTGCTGTTCTTGTTGTCGCTGGACAAGGACGTCGCTGCGGACGTCATCAAGCAGCTCGACACGGATGAGCTGCGTGCGCTTCGAGAGGTGGCCTCCAGCAATCCTCAATATGACGCCGAAGCGCTGGACGGGATCTTCAAGGAGTTCGTCGAGCAGAGCACAGCGCACATCGCCTTTCCGCGAGGCAGCGCGCTCAAGCACCTCGATCTGCTCGAGAGAAAGCGCAGCAGCGGCCACCACGGCGAGGAGCAACCCTGAGAGATCCCCTCATACCTACACCCACACCTGTTCGTTATGAGCGAGGAT
>CAZRGL010000583.1:0-6935 GCA_964599485.1 uncultured Polyangiaceae bacterium | reverse complement strand
CCCAGCCTTTTGCCAAGTTCAAGAAGCTGATCGACCGCGCGCTCAAGGAAGCCAAGTAGAACCTGGCGGCCCTGGCCTCGCTCGTGTTTCGCGGGCGGGGCCGGAACCCCGGCCCCTCGAGGACTCAGCGCTGCTTCGAGGACTCAGCGCTGCTTCGTGGTGAGGATAATCCGCGCGATTTCGGCCGCGGCCGATTCGACGAACGCGGTCACGGCCAGAACTGCGTCCCGATCGACACCCGGCACACCATCGTCGCCCCAAAGCATGGCCACGACCCGGCCGCGAATACTGAGTGGCACGACCGCCACCGGAGCGGCCGTATCACCTAGCTGCAGTTGCGTTCGCAGCACGGCGTCGACGCCATCATGGCCCAAGCCGTCGACCACGGCGTGACAGTCCTCGAAGGCGCGGCGCAACAAGCTCGGATTGGCCAAATCGACACGAAAAGAGCGCATGTCTCCCAGCACGCCGTGCCCCATGCGCAGCTCCGCCCGTCCACCCTGCACCGTGAAGAGCATGGTCCGTTCGAAGTACTGCCGTGCAAAGCGGGCAACGACTTCGAGAACGGTTTGGACCTCACGCGCCTGATTGGCGGCGAGCTCGGCCTGGCGAACGGTGAACGGACCGCGGTGACGAAACGTGCGAACGCTGTCGTCACCAGCTTCATTGGGCGGCGGCAAGGAGTGACTGAACTCGGTCCCAATCGACAGCGGCGCTTCTTCGATGCTGTCGGGGCTGTCGGTCCAAGGGCTCGTGTCACGTGCGGGCGGACGGGCTTCACGCGCCCCGGGTGGCGAGACTGGCAATCGCGGCGGCAAGGTCTCGGATGTCGTCGAGGAGGCTGGCGGCTCGTCCAAGCGCGAGAGACTTGGCGGGGGCGGCGTGGGCCGCCCGGACGAGCGCGGCCCGACGCCGTCGAGCGTCTGGGGCGGCACCGAATCGCCTCTCGCGCCGTGCACGTGGTGAATCGCCGGTTGGCGCGTCGACGGACGAATACCGTCGGGACGCTCACTCATTCGCCGATACGGAGCCGATGACAGCGGCAAGGTCCCTTGAGGCTCGGGCTGGGTGTGCTGCCGCCCAGCGAGACGCTCGATGACCATTTGAAACTGTGCCGTCGGTACCAACTCACTATAGCGCCACAGCGCCTCCGCCAAACGCACTGGCGTGACCAACACCGCGCGCAGCTGCAGACCAACCGTGTTGCGCAGCTCCTTTTCCGCATCCGGCTCGAGCGGGTCGCTGGTGGCCACATGCAACGTGCGACGAGTCCGCTTTATCGGAAAGACCCGATAGCGGCGCGCCATCTGTTTGGGCAATAGCCCCGCCAGGTCCTCGTCGGGCGACGGCAGTTTCCCTTGGGGGCCCACGGGAAGCTCGTGAAAATCACTGAGCAGGCGCTGCAGCGCGTTTTCCTTCAGGGTTCCGAGCTGAAGCAGATTGGTCCCAAAGTCGCCGCCGTGAAGTGCTTGATTGGCAGCGCAGGCGCCGAGCTGTTGCACGGTCACAGCGCCGCGTTCGAGAAGCATGGAGCAAAAAGAGCTCATGAGGTGCCGATGCGCTCAAGCCAGCGCACCACAATGTTCCTACCCTCGACCAGCTTGGTCAAGCTCGTCCACTCGTTTCGTTGGTGCGCTTGCGCATTGACACCGGGTCCGAAGTTGACCGCTGCGATCGATTGTTCTGCAAAACGAGCCACATCGGTCCAGGCTTGCTTAGGCTCGACGCCAACCACGCCGCTGTCTTTCAGAACCTTCACCAGAGGATGGTGGGCGTGGGGAGGAGCAGCTGGGCTCAGATCGCGCCAGCTGATCTCGGCCCGGCCAGCGACCAACGCCTCGAGCTTCGCTTGAGCCTCGCCGAGGGATTGATCAGGCGAGAAACGGTGGTTGACGTTCAGAACCAACTCGTCGGGGATCACGTTGCGCCCGCGGCCGCCGTTGGCCAGGGTCACGCTCGTGACAGAACGGAACAGCAACCCGTCGATGACCACCTCACGCGGCTCGAGCTGACCCAGCTCGGCAAGCAGAGGACCGGCTTGGTGGATGGCATTGTCGCCCTGCCAGGGGCGTGCAGAATGTGCTGTTCGTCCGACGAAACGAAGCCCCGCGTGTATCGAGCCAGAAGCGCCCAGGCTGAGCTTGTTGTCACTCGGCTCGAGGCAGACCGCCAAGTCGACCGAGCCGATCTCTGGATCGCCATCGAGCACCAGCTGCAGCTCGTTGTCGAGATAGGGACCCTCTTCGCGCGCATAGAACACCAAGCTCAAGTCGAGCCCCTGACAGAGGCCGCGATCGTACTCGATTAGGTCGAGCATTATCGCCAGGCCCGACTTCATATCCGAAGCGCCTGGACCATAGAGCTGGTCTCCTTCCACGCGCACCGGGCCGTCGTGATCGGTACGTACCACGTCGGTATGTCCCACGAGCGCCACGTGAGGGCCGGCCGTGCCCCGGCTCACTGGAACGAGCAGTGAGTTGCCGTAGCGGCGCGGCGGCCCGGCTAGGCTCGCGTTCCCCCCGCCGAGCCGCTTCATCAGCGCCTCGCAAATCGGACCTTCTTCCCCGGTGAACGAGGGGATTTCGCACAGCCAGCACAAGGTTGCCTCTAAACGCTGGCGCAGCTCGCTCACACCGACACTCCGTAGTCACGCAGCGCTGCATTGAGCGAGACCTTGCGGTCGGTCGATTCCTTACGCTGGCCGATGATGAGCGCACAGGGGACACCGAACGAGCCCGCCGGAAACTGCTTCTGGCGACTACCCGGGATCACCACGCTTCGGGCTGGGATGTGCCCACGAAGCTCCACGGGCTGCTCGGCGGTCACATCGATGACGAGGGTCGTGCTGGTCAACACGACCCCAGCTCCAACGACCGCTTCACGCTCGATGTGAACGCCCTCCACTACGATGGCCCGCGAGCCGATGAAGCATCCGTCCTCGATGATCACGGGCCTCGCACCGGGGGGTTCGAGGACGCCACCGATTCCCACGCCGCCGGACAGATGGCAATCACGCCCAATCTGGGCGCAGCTGCCCACCGTCGCCCACGTATCGACCATGGTGCCGGAGCCGACATGCGCGCCGATGTTGACGTAGGAGGGCATCATCACCACGCCAGGCTCGAGGAAGGCGCCATAGCGGACCGTACCGGGCGGTACGACCCGGACTTTGGCGTGGTCGAGGCCCCGCTTGAGCGGGATTTTGTCGTGGTATTCGAAGGGACCCAGCTCGCACAGCTCCATCCCCCGCACGCGGAAATACAGCAAAATGGCTCGGCCTACCCAGGCATGGGTCTGCCACTGCCCCTCCTCATAGGAAGCGCTTCGCAACTGTCCGCGGTCGAGCAGCTCGACCGTTTGCTCCACGGCTTGGCGATGTGCCGGCTCATCGAGCAAAGCACGTTGGTCATAAGCAGCGTTGATGAGAAGCTCGAGCTCGGCGATGTCGGTCATGGCGATACGTCCCTTTAGCGCTGCCCACCATAGCGGGGCAAGCACCCAACGCCGCAGCCACTGACCAGTGCCCTATTCTTCCGCGAACTCGATACCGACGATCGCCGAGTCGCCGCGGCGCTCGAGGTGGATGGCCAAGTGATCTGCCACACGCCCCACAACGCCCTTCTCGACCGATGAGGGCCGACCCAGCAGCCAACGCGTCTCGAGCTGTGGGTTTGCTGGAACATCCTGACGGGGCACCGCCCGCAGGGTCAGCTCGGGGCGGTCGGCTCGCTTCGCCATCAACACGCAGTCAACGGCCTCGGTGCTGAGCTCGCGCAGGACATAGTCGAACAGCGCCGACCAGACCCGTGGATCGACGTTCAATACCTGCGGACAGCTGTCCCGCCCAACTTGTACGGTGACGGGGCTGGCTGCGAACGTCGGCGAACGAGTACCCCCTTGAATGAGATCGACTAGCGAAAGCCGTGCGGGGCGATGTTGGCTGGCCGCATCGATCAGCGCGAGCAGCTCGCGCAGCGACTCGACCTGCCCGCCAAGACTGGTGGAGCTTCGCTCCAACTCCAACCGCTGGACAGCGTTGAGCTTGAGGGGGCGGTCGAACGTGCCGGCTAGCTCGCTCGAGAGCACATCGATTACGGGTTGAAGCAGGGCAAGGGCGTCGAGCAGTAGTGGGTGGGCAGCTGCTTCACGGCGCAACTGCCCTACGGCCTCACGTACCTGCCCGCAGTGTTCTGCGGCGGTGCTGCCCAGGTCCTCGATCGCCGGCAGCAGGTGGTTGGGACCGAGCTCGCGCGACTCGAGTAGGCGGCCAATGCCATAAAGCGACATGACGCACTCGCCCATCGCTCCAAAAGCGTCGCCGACACTTCGGCTTGCTCGCCGCGTTGTGAGCTGACCCCTGATGCCCCCCTCCTCAGCACTATTATGCCGTGTCTTGGGCCGCACACAACCCATCAATGGCTGGGCGGTCGTCGTTGTCCTGTGCCCGTCGTCCGCGGCGCGGCGAAGCGAGCGGTCTGCCAACCTGCTCTCGGGTCAGCCAGCCGCTGACGCGCGGACTTCGCAACCTGCGAAAAAGTAGCCGATTTCGGTCGCCGCCGTTTCGGGCGCGTCTGAACCATGCACCGCGTTCTCGCCCACATCGGTCCCGTAGAGCTTGCGGATGGTGCCGTCGGCTGCTTTTGCTGGATCGGTCGCGCCGATGACCTCGCGGTACTTGTTGATGGCATCATCAGCCTCGAGAGCCATCACGACGATCGGCCCCCTGGACATGAAAGCCACGAGCTCGCCGAAAAAAGGCCGCTCTCGGTGAATCTCGTAAAAACCTTCAGCCTGCTGGCGGGTCAGATGCAGCTGGCGCATCCCACAGATTACGAAACCCTCCTCCTGCAGGCGGGCGATGATGGCGCCGGCCTTGCCTGCTTGCATCGCGTCGGGCTTGATGATCGATAGCGTTCGTTGAAGAGCCATGGCGCGCAAGTAGTGGAGATTGCGCCATCATGCAACAGAGTTCGGCTTGGAGCTGAAAGCGACAAGAGCACGTCGCACAGATGGCGGCGGATCGGCCGGCGCACAGCTGGTTGGCCGCACGCTGCTAGGCTCGTCCGCAAAGCCTCCCTGGCCCAGCCCTTGCTCGCGGACTACAGTCACCGCCATGAAGTCCTCCCAACCGAAGCGATGGTTGGCCATAGCACTATTGGCTACGCTCGCTGCCTGCCAAGAAACAGGTCCGTCTGATTCTGGAATCCAGCCGGAGCAGCGGACGACTGCTGACTCCAAAGGCACGAACCACGCGGCAGCGCCCAGCGCAACCGCAAAAGCCGCCGCCAGTGACACGCCAGCGACGACCGCAACCGAGCGCGCCGCAGGAAGCCCAAAGAAGTCTGCGCCTGGACCTTTGCTTCCCTATGCCACGGCCAACCCTGATGGCCCGAAGAAGCCAAAGGTCAAGCCGCACGCAGCCGCGCAGCCGAGCAAAGGGCAGCCTTCGGGCCACAGCGACGTGAAGTTGCTCGATCGCGGCAAGGACCCTCGCAGCAAGCTTCGTCTGAAGGTCAAGAAGGGCCAGGCCGAGAAGCTGACGATGACCACCGAAACCTCCATCAAGGTCAAGCTGGACGGCAAGGTCGCCCCCGCCAGCAAGCTGCCAGCGATGGTGATGGGGATGAGCATGACGGTGACCGACACCAAGACCAACGGAGACATTCGTTACAAGTTCAGCCTCGACAGCGCAGCGGTCAAATCCAAAGCCGGCATTCCCCCAAAAGCGCTCAAGAAGATTGAACAAGTGCTTGGCAAGCTCAAGGGCCTAGGGGGGCATAGCTTGGTGTCCAACCGGGGCGTCCAAAAGGAATCCAAATTCATATTGCCCGCGAACATCGATCCCCAAACCAAGCAGCTGATGCAAGGCATGGAGCAAGGCTTGAACCAGGTGCTCGCCCCCTTTCCCAAACAGGCGGTCGGCATCGGCGCGCGCTGGCGCCACAGCTCCACGATCAAGCAGGGTGGCATCAAACTGCACCACGTGGCCACCTACGAGCTGCTCGAGCTCGATCCGAAAACCGGGCAGCTCACCTTGAAAGTCGCCGTAAAGCAGAAGGCCCCAAAGCAGAAGGTCGACTCCCCGCTCGGTGTGACCTTGGATCTACTTTCGCTGTCATCGAAAGGCTCGGGCACGAGCAAACTGAGACTCGACCGCCTGGCCCCCCCCAGCTCGAACGTCAAAGTCACCACGAAGCTGAAGATGGCGCTGCCCAAGAACAAGAAGATGGCTTTGATTACGAAAATGGGCGTAACGATCACTTCCCCTTGAGCAGATGACCATGAGCAAACAGCGAATCACCCACGACCTCAGCGGCGTCGTGCTGGCCTGCGCAGTGCTGATCATGCCGGCTTGCAGCGGCAAGAGCGTCGTGGACGAGCCCATCAGCACCTCGACTGCCAGCTCCAGCGCCAGCAGCAGCGGTAGCTCGACCAGCAGTAGCTCGACCTCGAGCAGCGGAACGACCAGCAGCAGCTCGACCTCGAGCAGCGGAACCACCTCCAAGGACTGCGAACAACTAGTGGCGGAATACCTGCAAGCTGTAGAGCAAGCACGCGACTGCAATCCCGCGGTCAGCTCCCTGCAATGCACGGCCCAGGTAGACGATGCGGTGATTTGCTCTTGCCCAACCTTCGTCAATCCGGCCAATGGCCAGGCCCTGAACGACATGGCCGCGCTGAACCTCGCCTTCGACCAGCAGGGCTGCGGCGATCTCATCGATTGTCCGCCCCAGGCGTGCCCCGACTTACAGGGCGGCCACTGCATCCCGCAAGGCAGCGCCTCGGGCTCGTGCGAGGACGTCCTCGTCGATTGACCGCCGGGCCAGCATAGCCATACTCGGCAAAACCGGACGCTGACTCGGACTCAGACCCGGACCCGGACGCGGACGCGGACCCGGACCCGGCCCCGGACCCGGACGCGGACGCGGACCCGC
>CAZRGL010000582.1:6080-6935 GCA_964599485.1 uncultured Polyangiaceae bacterium | reverse complement strand
TCTTCGTCCTCGTCGTCCTCTTCTTCGAGCTCTTCCTCTTCGTCCTCTTCTTCGTCCTCTTCGCCCTCTTCTTCGAGCTCTTCGCCCTCTTCGCCCTCTTGGTCCGCTTCTTCCAGCTCTTCGCCTTCTGCTGGCTGCTCTGGCGCTTGCGGCTCCTCCTCGTCAGGTTGGGCCAGGGTGGGATCGATCGGCTCGTCGGGCTCATCGTCGAAGGCGAGCGCGCCGGCGGGTGCGGACTCGCCGAGGCGCCGCTCGTAGGTATCGCGCGAGTCGTCGCTCAGCTCGGTGAATTCGCGCAGGGTTGGCAGCTCTGCGAGCGACTTGAGACGGAACAGCTCGAGAAACGTGTCAGTTGTGCCGTAGAGCAGTGGCCGGCCAGGCTCTTCTTTCTTACCTAGAATCCTGATGAGCTCACGATCGAGCAAGGTGCGCAGCACAGGTCCGCAGTCGACGCCGCGCACGTCGTCGAGCTCGGGTCGGGTGACGGGCTGGCGGTACGCGATGATGGCAAGTGTCTCGAGCTGCGCGCGGGTCATGCGGACGGGCTTTTTGCCCGTGACCTCGCGTACTGCTTGCCCGTATCGCGGGTGGGTCAAGAAAGCGTATCCCTTCGACAGCTCTTGAATGCAAATACCCCGGTCCTCGTACTCGAGTTGCAACTCCTCGAGCATGGCCAGCACCGGTGCTCGCTTGGTGCGGGTCAAGCGTGTGAGGTCACGCAAGGTCAAGGGTGCGGGGGCGGCGAACAGCAGCGCTTCGACCAAGCCCTTGAGATGGCTGTGTGCGCGCTCGGAGCTGCGGTGCTGGATTTGGGTCCATGCAGCCGCTCGAAAGCTCAGCAAGTCACGGTCGCTC
>CAZRGL010000582.1:0-6070 GCA_964599485.1 uncultured Polyangiaceae bacterium | reverse complement strand
GCCTTGTTCCGGGCTTCTTGGGGCGTCCGCGAGTTGCTGCGGCTGCGCGAGCTCCTCGGCCGCGACCGCCTCCGGCGCGACGTTGGCGCCTTCTTCGTCCGGAGCCTGCTCGGGCTGTGCTGGGGGCGGCAAGGCGTCACCCTCGAGCCGCTTGGCGCTGAACTCGACGATCAGCTCCGAAAGTGGTTCATCTTGGACGATCTTCGTAACCCGCATCTTGCACATCTCGAGCAAGGCCAGGAACGTCAGCACCAAATCGTACCGGCTCGGCGCCTCTTGCCCGTCCTTGGGCAAGAACAGGTCCTCGAAACGCATGCGGCGGCGATCGTGGAGCAGCTCGGTCAAGGCCACGATTCGGTCGGCAATGCTCACGCGCTCGAAGAGCACCTGGTGGTCTGCCGTCTGGTTGGCGCGCTTGAGCACTTGCTCGAAAGCGTCGAACAGGCGGAACACGCCGACGCGCGCAAGGGGTGCCATGCCAGGCGGGGCAGGCTCGGCACTGCCGCGCTCGAAAAGATCCCGGCCCAAGTGGTCGCGACGGTTCAAGCCGTGGGCCACATCCTTGTATTTCTGGTACTCCAAGAGGCGACGCACCAGATCGCGACGCGGATCTTCTTCTTCTTCGAGGCCATCTTCGCCCTCGTCGGTAGGGTCGGGCGGAAGCAACATCTTGGACTTGATGTGTGTCAGCGTGGCAGCCATCACCAAGTACTCGCTGGCCACGTCGATGTGCATGCCCGCCATCAGATCCAGGTATTCCAGGTACTTCTCGGTGATGAAGCCCACCGGGATGTCGAGGATGTCCAGCTCGTGCTTGCGAATCAGGTGCAGCAGTAGGTCGAGGGGCCCCTCGAACATGTCGAGCTTGACCTGATAGACGTCATCATCTTCGGTCTTCTCTTCAGGGGCGGGGGCTTTTCGAGGCGCTCCAACTGGTCTGGTGTCGACGTGGGGCAGCGTGGCTTGCGCCGGCCCGGGGCCTGGAGAATCGGCGGTCGCAGTCTCCGGCACGGCCTCTGCTGCCTCCGGCACGGCCTCCGCTGCCTCCGGCACGGCCTCTGGGGCTTCAGGCACGGCCGCCTCTACAGCTTCGGCGCCGTGGGGCTGTTGGCTCTCCGTATCCGCCACCGACGCTCTGTAGCCGTTCGTTGGCGAAAGGTCCACGCTGTAGACGCAAACGCATGGCTCAGCGCCCGAAAGCGGCGCGATGTCCGTTCGCGATGGCGCGCTCGATCAGGGCGGGCGTCATCGCCGGTATCGCCGCGGCGCGCTGGTGCTCGACGGAGGAGCTGACATCGCTCAGCAGCGTGTTGTCAGGGCAAACGCAGGCCTGCACACCGAGTTGCAAAAAACGGGGCAGCGGATGGTCGGCTAGCTGGGCAATGACGCCGGTGTGCCAATTGGACGTGGGGCAGGTTTCGATGGTGATGCCTCGCTCGAGGACCAGCTCTACCACCTTCGGATCGCCGAGCAGCGTAGTGCCGTGGCCGATCCGTTGAGCATGCAGAAGCTCGATAGCGAGCCGGATCTCTCGAGGTGGACGCCCTTCACCAGCATGGACGGTACGTCCCAGCCCGAGCTCCTTTGCCCGCTGGAATGCTGGGGCGTAATCCGCCAGCTGGAAGCGCTGTCCGGGACTCGGTCCGCCAGCCAAATCGATGCCCACCACGCCCGCGCGCGGCGCGCCCACCACAACCAGCTCGTCCAGGGTCGCGGGCGGCTCTCCATACAAGCCGCACAAGATGACGCCCGCCCGGCCCGCAGCCCCGCTACAGGCGGCGTCGACGATTTCCTCGACATTGGCTGCGCGGTGCAATTGTGGTGCGAAGCGGATCTCCAGCGTCGTCACGCCGTCGGCCGCTGCATCTTCGCAGATTTCAGCCGCTACTCGCTCTACGGCTGCTGGAGTCTGCAGCACCGACAAGGTTACAGCGAATCGAGCCAGCGCTTCCTGAAGCCCCATCCCAGGGTGGAAGCAGAGCGCGTCGGGCACGGCGATGCCGAGCGCGTCGGCGAGCGTGAGCAAGGTATCGCGTCGCAGCGACCCATCTAGGTGGCGGTGCAGGTCTGCCAGTGGTGGCAAGTCAAGTGGTGGCAAATCCATCGATCCCTTCATATTCAGACCTCCCCTAGCTGTCGCCAAGCAAAACCCAGCGGCTGCCAAGCAAAACTCAGCTGTCGCCAGCAAAACTCAGCTGTTGCCAAGCAAGACCCAGCGGCTGCCAAGCAAATGTCCGGTCGACCTGCGGCGACGGGAGTTTCTAATCATCCTGCTTGCGCACTACACTGTCGGGGCCATGGTCGGCTCGGTCGAGGACAAGCGCTGTCCGTATTGTGGAGCGCAAGTAGCTGCCGATGCGTTGTTCTGTCCTCGTGACGGAAAACCACTCAACGCCGACGCGGCGCGCGCCTCGAGCATTGCGGCCGATCCCTTCGTTGGAATGACGCTCGAAGGCCAAATCCTCATCGAACAACCGATCGGCAGCGGCACGATGGGCCGCGTGTATCGCGCCTTCCAAAGCGGCGTGGAGCGCGATGTGGCCGTCAAGATTCTACGCGCTGAGCTGACTCGCGATGCCGAGGCGGTCACCCGCTTTCATCGGGAGGCCGAGATCGCCAGCCGCTTGACTCACCCCAACGTGGTGCAAGTGCTGATGAGCGGCAGCCTTCCGGTGGCTCATGACGGTGAGCAGCCGAGCCTCTATTTGGTCATGGAGCACTTGAGCGGGATCTCGCTGCTGTCGGCCTTCGCTGCGGCTGGTGCGGGCCCTGGCGAGAGAGCACTACCGCTGGGTCGCAGCCTGCACATCATGCTGCAGGTTTGCGATGCAGTTGCGGAGGCTCACGCTTTGGGGATCATCCATCGCGACATCAAGCCCGAGAACGTGATGCTCATCAATCGCGGCTCGGTGCGCGATTACGTCAAGGTGCTCGACTTCGGTATGGCCCGATTGCTCGATGGCCGGGCGACCCTCACTGACGCCGGCTTGATTTTTGGCAGTGCGGCCTACATTTCACCCGAAGGGGCGATGGGCGAGCGGGTGGGGCCGGCCGCCGATGTCTATACCATCAGCACGGTGCTGTACGAGTGTCTCGCTGGCAGAGTGCCATTCACCTCCGAATCGCCGGTGAAGCTGTTGCTCGATCACGCTCAAGAGCCTGCGCCGGAGCTGTTGGACATCGAGCGCGCCTCTTACGTTCCCAAGCCCATCGCCGACGTGATCATGGCCAACCTGGCCAAGGATCCCGCCGACCGGGCGGCCGACGCCGGCCAATTGGCCGATCAGTTGATCGAGGCGGCCAAGCGCTGCGGCATCGAGCTCGAGCCGCCGTCGCTTCGTGGAGATGTAGCCAGCGGACCCGCGATTCGTCTGGCGCCCAAGATCCCCACCAAGGATCTCGCGGTGGCTGTCGCCCGCGCCCGTCAGGAGCATGCCGACGAGCAGGCGCCCGTCAGCCCGCAACGGTCCGAGCCGCCACCGGCTGACGATTCGTCGCCGTCCGGCGATCCACCGCCGCCCGATGATTCTGAGGAAACGCATCCACCAGCCTCAGATGACCTACAGGCTACCGATTTACCGCAGCCCGACGATGGTCCCCCGAGCAGCACCCCACGCTCCTCGTTGCCGTCGATTTCGGGTTTTCGTGCGGGACCGCGGCCGGCGAGCCTGCTGCTCGTTGCCGTGGTCGCCTTGGCGCTGCTGGTCGTGGGCTACCTATTCGGGCGAAACACGGGCAAGGAGGATGAGGGCGCGCTCGCGCGGGCCATGGCCGAGACCCGGCAGCTAGCCAGCAAGCGCCATTGGAGCGCGCCGCCGAAGCGAAATGTCGAGGCGCTGTTGGCCCAAATCGAGCGACGTTGGCCTGCCGAGCCGCGCGCCAGGTTGCTGCGTCGCGAGATGGCGGAGCGCTTGCTCGCCGATGGGCTGCGACTCAAGTACGCTGGTCGCGTGAGCGAGGCTCGACAGCGCGTGCGATTGGCTCTCGAGCTCAACCCTCAGCTCGACGTGGCATCGAAGCTGCTCGGAGAGCTCGACAAAAGAAGCCGAAAAGGGGCTGACGAGGCTCCGGTGGATGGGGGCAAGGCCCCGTGAAGCCCATCGCTGTTGCGCTCATCGTGTCGGCAGGGGTCTTGGTCGGTGCAGATGGCGCGTATGCCCAGCAGGCGAGCAAGGCTCCAGCTGGCCCGCCCCTCGGTCCGGTGGTGCCGCGCAAGAAGAACACCGCCGATCCGCACACGGTTTTCCAGCTTGGTGTGGGTCTGTTGGCTTTGCCGGCTGCCGAGGTGTGTCCGACCTTGGCTTCCTGCGAGCCCGGAGAGACCAGTGTGGCAATCGATATTCGCAGCCTCGGCCGCTATGGCGACTTTGGATTTGGAGCTGCCATCACTTGGGCGTTTGGATTGGGCACCGACGCTGCGCGGGGCGATTTCGACGGCTCGCTAGGGCGTGAGCACGCCCGCAGCTACTTTCAGGTGGAGGGTCAATTTCGCTACTATTTGCCGACGTTTCGGGCTTGGGAATGGTGGGCGGGCGCCCATCTCGGTGGCGTCGTCGTCAACGACTCGTGGTCCACGTTGGCCGATCGCGAGCCCTACGCTGATACCGACTTCGTGGGGCCACGGGCCATGACCCTGGCCACGGAGGGCTTTGTCTTCGGCGTTGGGGCGGGGGGCCACTGGCGGTTTGCCGACAATTGGATATTCGGAACGCGCTTCCGCTACTCGAACTGGGTCTTGCCCGCTCAGCGCGAGCTGACGCCGATCGGCGACACCGCTTCGCTGGCTGGCAGAATCGACATTTTCGATTTTGGTCTGGTTGGTGGCGTCCGCTTGTCGCTCTAGCAGCTCGCCGCCCCCCTGGCGCCGTGCGGCCAACGGCTGGCAGGCGCACGATGAGTTGACGCCCGGTGCGGCGCTGAGTTACTCCCCCCGGGCAAGCGCAGGAGACGCACATGGCAATGGAACTGGGCAAGGTGGGCGCCACCAGCAAGACCCACACGCACGCCTACGACTGGAAGAATCAGGCGACGTACGCATTGGGTATCGGTGCCAGGCGCGACGAGCTTGCCTATTTGTACGAGAAGTACGAAGGCGGCATGAAGGTCTATCCCACCTACGCGGTGGTGCCGGCATTCGAGGCTGTGATCGAGCTCTTGAACGTGGCCAACGTCGATTTTGCGATGGTCGTACATGGCGCCCAAAAACTGCGCGCTCACCAGCCGTTGCCGCCCAGCGGAACCCTCGAGACCGTCGGCAGCTTGCGCGGCGTGTACGACATGAAGAAGTTCGCCTCCTTGAGTATCGAGACGGTGAGCACCGTCGGTGGCGAGTCGGTGGTCGAATGCGACTGGACCATCATCGTGCGCGGAGCAGGCAGCTTTGGTGGCGCTCGTCCGCCGGCTGACGAGGAAGCGATCCGCAAACCGAAGGATCGGCCGGCCGATTGGGTCGTCGAGCAGTCCACCAGCGAGGAGCAAGCGCTGCTTTACCGCTTGAGCGGAGACATCAATCCCCTCCATGCCGATCCCGTCTTTGCAAAAAAGGTGGGCTTCGAGCAAGGTCCGATCTTGCACGGGTTATGCACCTACGGGCACGTCGCTCGCGCCGTCATCGGGCAGCTAGCAGGTGGGGACGCGGAACGATTGCAGGCGCTTTCAGCGCAGTTTCGCAAACCGGTATGGCCCGGTGACACTATCGTGACGTCCGGCTGGGATGTGGGTGGCGGGAAGGTCGCCCTGCAAGCGGTCGTCAAAGAGCGCCCCGATCCGGTGGTGACCAACGCCTGGGCGCAAATCAAACAGGACTAAGCTCGAAGCAGGACGCAGCAGAGGACAGTCGAGATGGCCAAGAAGGACAAGAGCACCGCAATGAAGGACAAGAACACCGCCATGAAAGAGAGCGGCAAGAAGGCCAAAGGCGGCAAGAAAAAGAAGAAGAAGGACAAGTCCGTCGAGCAAGACGATGCGCTCGAGTTCCTGCCTCCTCCCACGGCTTGGAGCGACGACGAAGAAGACGCCGACACGTCTGCGAAGAAGGCGACCAAGGCTGAGCAGGCTGAGGACGACGAGG
>CAZRGL010000581.1:0-6942 GCA_964599485.1 uncultured Polyangiaceae bacterium | reverse complement strand
CGGCTGCGTCTCAATCTGGCCCTCGGTATGCTGATTCACGCCGATCCCGACGAGCTCATGCTCGGCGGTTCGGTCGGGCTCGGTTTGGTGGCCTTCGACCGCTGGTCGGTGTTGCTTCGATATGGTCAGCTCGCCGCTATCGTGCAGCCTACCCCAGCGCCATCGGTGGTCGACCAATGGAGCAGCCGTAGCGTAGGCGAGCTGCAAGTTGACCACCGCTGGCTGCTCAAGGGCGGTCTCTGGTCGGTGCATCTCAACGCTGGCGTCGGCGCCGCAATCGCCAGCTATCGCAGTGGGCACAAGTCGATTCACGTATCGTTCGTAGATCCAGCGTGCGCAGCTGGTGATTGTCGCTTCAGCACCACGGTCGACGAGGACGAGGAGGGCGAGCTACAAGCCTGGCCGCTGATTGGGCTCGGCGTGCAAATTGCTGGCTCAGCCGATCTTTCCTACGGTCTCATGATGAACGTCGACAGCTTCGGCGATTCGGTGCATCGGGTGCTGCTGGGCGTCTCACTGTAGAACCGCTGCCCCAGAAAATAGCCAGCGGTGTAGAAACTTGGGGCGACCCAGCCGTATTGTCAGCCATGAGCCCCGCGAACTACCGCCTCGCTGCCGAACGCTATGTATGCGTCGACTGCGGCCGGCGCCGGGGTGGTCCGGGCGACTGCGAAAGTTGCGGACAAGGTCCCGTCTTGGACTTGGACGAGCCCGAGACGGTGGCCCTGTTGGTGGCCGAGGACGAGCAGCGTAGCGAGCAGCGGAAGCGCTCCTTGCTGTGGGTTTCCCTACCAGTTGGCATCCTCTTGGGGGCTCTAGGGGGGTGGTTTGCGCCCAAGATCCTGCCCATTCCTTTTGGGCTCGCCTTGCAAGCCATCTTGCTCATGACACTGCTGGCGCTGCTGCTGCAGCAACTCTTGCAGCGCGTCCTTCCTGCGCCGCGCCGTTTTCCCGAGCTGGTCGACGATCGAGTTACCCTGAGTGTCAAACAAGCGGCCGGGGCCATGCGACTCGCCGAAGCCAAGAAGCCCCTGCTGGCGCTCGGATTGTTGTTGCTGATTGGCTTGGGCTTGAGCGTGGCGTCGTTTTTCAGCAAGCGCGCTGCTCAGCAGCAAGCGGCGCAGCGGTTGCTGCAGGCTGGCCTCGCCTGGGCCAACCTGAGCCATTGCCTGCTTGGGGATGCGCTCTCGCCTGGAGAGACCATCCTCGAGCGGACACGCCGCATCGAGCTCGGCCCGGAACGAGCTATCGGCACGTGGCCGGAACGCTGCGGCCGTTTCGCCGATGCTTTGTTTTCGGCGACTGCTCCACGTGGGCCTTCAGCGAAGCTCAACAATCAACTGCTTCGCCGCTTCGGCTGCGACCCGCGCTGCAGCATTGATGCGCCCGCCCGTCAGCTGCCCGGTCTCGCTGAGCTCGCTGTCGAGGCCGGGCTGTCCCGGGTTACGCCCACGACCTCTGCTCCCAGAATGAGCGGCAGGTTGATCGACAAAACGAAGCTGCCGGCCCTGGCGATCCCGCGCGCCAACTTGGAAGATCAACAGCTCCTCGACGATGGCAGTGTACGGTTGCTTTTCTCCCTGAGCCGTTCTTCTCGTCAAGTGTGCACCGTGGCGCCTGACGGCGAAATAGCGGTGACTTGCCGGGGCAGCCAAGCGACCGATCTGGACAGCTTGGTAGAGGGCTTCGTCGTGAAGCGCGGTTCTGATTCTGCTGGGAGTTATCGTCTCGTCGAGCGCGTCGGTGGCACGGAGAAGCGTACGGAGGAATTCGAGCGAACCGGCGGCATGTCCAGGCCCTTCCTGCTGGCCGATCATGTTGCTTGGTTCGGCGAGCGTATCGGTAAGTCGGATGCGTTGTTTGCTCGCCCAATCAACAAGAGCGGGGCGCAGCTGTTGGGCGAAAAGCGCGCGATGATTGATAGGGCAGGGCTCGAGGGCCGTCCGCGGCGCTGTCGTTCTGGCACCGATTGGGTTGCGCTCTTCGGAAAACGTCGGTCGATGGCCATGGTGTTCGCCAGCGCGTCTGGGAAATGGGCAGGGCCGCAGCGCCTCACCTCCAGCGAGCGTGCGCCAAAAGCGGCTGCGAGCAACTCCGTTTCGACAGACTCGGCCAGCGCGCCACCTCGGTTGCGAGCGGATGCCGCCCGCCAGAAGGCCTTGCGGGAAGCTAAGGAGTTCGGGATGATTGGGCTCTTGGGTGGTCCCAAGAGCTCGGCGCAACCTCCGTCTCCGTGGGGCCGCAACCCACTCGGCGACAAGCCCAGCACGCTCTGGGGACGATCGGGTAAGGAGCGGAGTCGTCGCACACGACGCCAACGGCGCGAAAGGGCAGGGCGCTCGACTTCACGAGCGCGTCGCCGCAAGCTCGTGCGCCGTCCGCTCAGTTGCCGTGGCCAGGTTGGTACGCTCAGTTGGCGCGAGCCCAGCGGCAACGCCGACCGCATCGTGCGCTGGCGCTGCACGCCTGAAGGTTGCAAGCGTCAGATGGTTCGCTTGAGTGGTCTGGATGTACAGGCGTGGTGGATCGCCGCCTCGCTCTTCGATAGCTCCGGAAACGAAACGATGTTGCTGGTGTGGCGCTCTACCGCTGGTGATGTTCGCATGCGCAGCGGACCCTTCGACGAGCTGCAACAAGCCCCCGATGTTCCGCTGCTCGACTCGCACAAATATGGCGGGCCGCGGACCCACGAGCTGCAAGCCTTCGTCGGGCACAGCGCTGTTGTGTTTCTGTTTCGGGGAATTGGCTACCACGCACTGCGTATCGGCGCAGACAGCGCGTTCAGTCTGCTGCGCCCGAATGCCAGCAAACCGCCGCCGCGATAGCTCCGTGAAGCGAGCTGTCATGTACGGCGTCGAGGCGTCGCTGCAGCTCCTGCTTCAATTGCGACTCGAGGCGCGCGAGATCTTCGGCTCGGCCGCCGCGCCCGAGCGCATCGAGCAACAACGATGCAGCCGCGTCGAAGGCCTCGAGGATCGACGGGCGCTCAGTGAGTGACGCTGCGCATCGGCGTGCTTGGTCCAACCCGGTTTCGACTTGCCCGGCGCGGACGCACGCCATCGACTCGATGGCTTCGGCCAACAGCGCCCAATCGGGCTCGATGGTGTCAATCGTTCGAGCGCGTTGGGCGTGCTGGAGCGCCCCTGCGTGATCGTCGCCCCGCAGAGCAACTAGGGCAACCAGGGTTTGGCAGGCTGCTCTCAAAGGGCCAGCTTCGAGCGCTGACGCGATCTCCAGGCCAGCAAAGGCGGCCCGCTCCGCTGCTTTCCGATCGCCGAGGCGCAGCTGCAGCAGCGTGAGAAACACGTTGGCCCATCCCCTTGTGCTCGGCAGGTTGCGCGCGTGGGCGTTGTCGCGGGCTCGCCCGAGCTCCTCGCGCGCTTCTTCATGGCGACCCAGTGCCATGAGCACTTGCCCCAAACCGTTGCGCGCGCCTTCACCCCGCCAGTGGTAGCCCAGCTCGCTGGCGCGCTCGACGACCGCCTGGTGGCTGGCCAAAGCTGCGTCGAGATGCCCAAGCGAGTGTTCGGCGCGCGCCCGTACATGTGCGGCGCTGAGTCGTATTCCTATCATCCCGGGTGCTTTGGCGGCTGGCTCCGCAAGCACCACGCAGGCTGACTTCAAGGCGGCGGCGGGATCGCCAGCATTGTAGAAGGTCCAGCTGAGCTCTGCTTGCGCGTGAAGGCGTTCCTTCAGACCTACAGCGTCGTCATGGTCGGCTCGTGCCAACGCGCTCTGTATGCAAACCAGAGCCGTATCCAGTTGGCCGAGCCGTCGGAGGGTGAGGCAACGTGCCGAAGCAAGCTCGAGCCGCAGCACTGAATCGCTGGTGACGGCTTGTCCGTGTGCCGAATGAACGAGCGCCGCCTCGTAGCGTCCGAGCAGATGACAAGCGCGCGCCGCGATCACCTGCAATGCGGCGGACAAGGAGTCCTCATGGCTGATCGCAATACCATTGACCGCATGTTCGAGCGCGAGCTGTGCGTCGGCCTGCTGGAATGAGTGCTCGGCTGCGGCCAAATAACATTGTGTTGCTTCCGCCAGCTCGCCTCCTCGCGCGAAGTGATGGGCGAGCACGGCCTGCCGTTTCTCTCCCGCTCCGCGTAGCCAGCTGCCGGCGATGCGGTGGTGGCTGGCTTTGTCCTCCTCGGTGAGCATGGCGTAGGCGGCCTCGCGCAGCAGCGAGCTGCGAAACATCAGCTCCCGTGTGCCGCTGAAGCGTGAGCGTGGACGGCCAGCAAGCAGCTCTCGATGTTGCAGAACATCGAGGGCCATGGCGACGTCGACATCAGGGAGCATCATGCCAATGGCCTCTTGCCATACCGTGCGGCCCAGTACGCTCGCAGTCAGCGCGGCGGTCTTTGCTGCCGGTGGCAAGACATCGAGCCGCGTTTGCATGGCCGCTTGAATCGCCAACGGCAAATCGTCGTGATGCTGAAAGCTCGTTCGCATCAGCTCCTCGGCGAACAGCGGGTTGCCGTCACAACGGTCGACAATCGCGCTGACCGAAGCCTCGGTCGCTTGGGTGTTGAGCACCGCGAGCACCAGCTTCTTGCAGGCGCGACGCGTCAGCGGTTGTAGATCAATACGCAAAGGCGAGGCGCTGGACCACAAGCCAGCGAAGCGCTCATCGACGGCAGGTCTCGCCCAAGCGATGACGCAAAGGGGGCAATCGCTCAGCGAGTCGAGCACCCAGTCGATGAGCTGGATGCTGCTGGGGTCAGCCCATTGCACATCCTCGAGCAACAACACCGTTCCCTGACGAGCGGCCAATGCGCGCAACAGCTCGGCAGCGGTCTCTTTCATGCGGGCCGCCATCACGGAGGGCTCTGCGCGGGCGAGCGCGAGCTCGGGCTCGACACTGGCCGCCACGCCGAGCAGCTCACACACCAGCTCGTCGTTCGCGACGTCGAGCGCGCGCGTCCAAGCGGCGACCGTGCGACGTGGCGTGTCGCCATCGGCGCCTCGTTCGATTCCTGCATGGCTACGCAACGCTTGTGCGATCAGCCCCAGAGGTATGCACGCCAAGATCGGGTCGCTTTGCGCAATCAGAACGGTCGGCGGCTCGTCCCAACCGCTCAGGCGTTGCAGTAGCTCGTAGCGTAGCCTGCTCTTACCGATGCCGGCCTTGCCGACGACGAGGCCAGCGGCGCTGTGCTGTTGTTGGCAACTCTCGAGGCACAGATCCTCGAGCGCATCGAGCTCGCGGTCGCGTTCCAGCAGCGGTGTTTGGTGGCCGAGAACACGTGGCTCCGACACGGTTGAGGGCGCGTGCTCTTGGCGCAACAAGTGATCGTCATCGTGCTGCTCGATGTCGAAATGTGGCTCCAGTAGACGAGCGGAGAGCGCATCGAGCTGGATCCCTCCCGCGGGCTTGTCGAGCTGCTGTGCTCCGCGCTCGATCACCGGACCCGTGAGCACCAGCTGGCCTGTGATGGCCCGCCCTGTGGCGATCGCGATACGCAAGGCAGGATGGTTGGCTTCCGCGGCGACGGCGACGCGGGCTGCGCGAAGTGCCTCGTCGCCGCGTGAGTGCTCAGCGCCAAATACTGCGACCAGCTTGCCGCCTAGCAAGCGGTGGGTCTGGGCCCCATGGCTCGTGGCGAGCTCTTCGAGGCTGTGCCATGCATCGACCTTGCTGCCGCTGGGAAGAGCCAAAAACAGGGTGGTCACGACGCGTTGCTCCCCCCGCTGTCGCGATGAGGGGACAGTCGTGGCGTGCGTGGGCGGCCGGCTCTGGCCAGTGGTGGTGACCGGTGGTGGTGCGTCCGGAACATCGAGCGCTGCTAGTGCATCTGCGAGCGCCCGGGCGCTCCGAAAACGCCCTCCTGGATCCTTGCAAAGCATTTTGGCGAGCAGCTCGTCCAGCTCCGCTGGAGTCGAAGGGCTCAGCTCCAGCATCCGCGGCGCACCTTCGAGCACAATCTTCGCCAGCAAGGCCACGACATCATTGGCGGCGTAGGGGCGCTGGCCGCTGGCCAGCTCGAACAAGACCACCCCCAGGGAGTAAATGTCGCTGGAGGGTCCGACATGCTCTGCGCCAGCAGCTTGCTCGGGGGACATGTAGGCCGGTGTCCCAATGCGCAAGCTGGCCTGCGTCAGGGCGGCGTCGGCGGTCACGCGCGCCACACCCAGATCGATGAGCTTGAGCTGCAAACCCGCATCGCTTTCGCACACGAAGAGGTTCGATGGCTTGATGTCGCGATGAACGATGCCTTTGTCGTGCAGAATCGCGAGGCCCTCGGCGGCTTGTCGTGCCAGCTCCAAGGCCTGCTTCAGCCGCAAGGGTGAGCGCCTTTGGCGATTGCGCAGATCTTCGCCCTCGAGCCACTCGAGCGCCAGCCATGCGCGGTCCACCTCTTGTCCATGAGCGACGTAGCCAACCACGTTCGGGCTGCTCACCTTCGCCAGTAGTTGCGCTTCGCGCTCGAAACGGTCGCGCATTACAGAGTCAGCTGCCTGAGGCCGAAGCTGCTTGAGCGCAACCGCCTGTCCCGAGGCACGGTCGAGCCCCCGGTACACCGACGCGCATGCCCCCTGTCCTACTAGCTCGAGCGCCGTGAACCGTCCTCCGACGAGCGTATCGGTCGAAGAGTCGGACACGCGTCAGCTATATCACGCATGACCCGGGGGAGTGTCTCCAAACGCAGACCTCTGGCACGGCGTCGTCGTTGCCGCCCCCAACGAGCAGTGCCATGCTCGCCGCCTTTCTGCATTGAGGCGAAACGCTATGAATCAACCCCCTCCTGGCGGCTATCCCCCCCAACCCCCTGGCGGTCCACCCGGTGGCGGCGGTCCTGGCGGTTACGGCCCCCCTGGCGGCGGCGGTCCTGGCGGTCCCCCCGGCGGCGCTCCTCAGGGTGGCTACGGTCCGCCCGGCGGTCCTGCTGGCGGTCCCCCCGGCGGCGCTCCTCAGGGTGGCTACGGTCCGCCCGGCGGTCC
>CAZRGL010000580.1:0-6957 GCA_964599485.1 uncultured Polyangiaceae bacterium | reverse complement strand
TCGGGCTGCAAGAAGCTTCCCAGCCAAGGGACGATGTCGTTGCCGTAGCGTTCGTAAGCGCTGAGGTTGTAGGGATCACGCGGGTGGAAGAACCACTGGATGCGGGTCGCCTCGCGCACGAACTCAGCGGCCGAGTCGAGTGAGAGCAGAGCGCCCCAAAGCCGATCGCTGTCGAGCACCCACTGGCCCTCGACCATGCGGCCGCCGCCTTTACGAAACTCGACAGCGCCCATGACCAATGCCCGCGCCTCGACCATGGGCATCAGTCCGCGATCGTCGAGCGCGTCGAGCCCGGCGTTGCGAATAGCGGTTTCCAAGTTGTGTGCTGGTGTAGTGGCGGTAGCGGTCATGGATACAATCTCGCCCCGCGCGGCTAGTCCTGCAGGATGCCTGGGGCGGGGAACTGAGCGCAGAGCGCGCGTACCTCAGAGCGGATCCTTGTCAGCAGGGTTTCGTCCTCATGCTTGGCGGCTACCTCGTCCATCCAGCCGGCGAGCTGCTTCATCTGATCGACCCCCATGCCGCGGGAGCTGAGCGCAGATGTGCCCAGACGGATCCCCGATGGATCGAAAGGCTTGCGCGGATCGAAGGGGATGGAGTTGCAGTTGCACACGATGCCCGCATGCTCGAGCGCCTGCGCGTAAGGCTTGCCGGCGATTCCCTTGGGGGTCATGTCGATCAGCAGCAGGTGATTGTCGGTGCCGCCGGTGATGACCGCGAAGCCTCGTTCGCTGAGCCCCTCGCCAAGCGCCTTGGCGTTGGTGACGACCTGGGCGGCGTATTCTTTGAACGAGGGCTGCATGGCTTCTTTGGCGGCGACGGCAATGGCCGCCGTGGTGTGGTTGTGGGGGCCGCCTTGCAAGCCGGGGAACACGGCGCGGTCGAGCTTCCTGGCGTGCTCCGCTTTGCACATCAGCGTGCCGCCGCGTGGACCGCGCAAAGTCTTGTGGGTCGTCGTGCTGACGACGTCGGCGATGCCGACTGGAGTGGGGTGTACGCCTGCGGCGACCAGCCCGGCGATGTGGGCGATGTCGGCCACCAAGATGGCCTCGACCTCGTCGGCGATCTCGCGAAATGCGCCGAAGTCCAGGGTGCGCGGGTAAGCGGTGGCGCCGCAGAAGATGAGTTTGGGCCGATGCTCTTTGGCCAGCGTGCGCACCGCATCCATGTCGATGCGATGGGTATCCTTGCTGACGCCGTAAGCGACGCTGTTGAAGAACTTACCCGTGATGCTCACCTTCCAGCCGTGGGTGAGGTGGCCGCCAGCCGGAAGGCCGAGGCCCATGATGGTGTCGCCGGGCTTGGCGAAAGCGAGGTACACCGCCAGGTTGGCCGGGCTGCCAGAGTAAGGCTGGACGTTGACGTGCTCAGCGCCGAAGAGCTTGGCGAGGCGCTGGCAGGCGATTTGCTCGACGGCGTCGATGTGCTCCTGGCCCTGGTAGTAACGCTTGCTGGCGTAGCCCTGGGAGTACTTGTTGGTCAGCACGCTGCCGGTGGCCTCGAGCACGGCCGACGACACGTAGTTCTCGCTGGCGATGAGGCGCAAGCTATCGGCTTGGCGCCGCTGCTCGTTGCTGATCAGTTCTGCGATTTCTGGGTCGACTTTGGCTAGCGCGCTCATGGTGATCGGGCTCCGCAAAAGGGGTTGTGCACCGCCCGCAGACGGCACATTGATAGAGGGTCCGAGGCATACCCCGGCCGATCCGCCACATCAACCCGAGCCCGGCACCAAGCTCAGCGCATTCGAGCAACCCGGTTTGCCAAGAAGATCGGCCGCGTGATCGTCGGGTCGTCGCTGGTTTCGACTGCCGACCGTGTTTCGAGATGTGTCGCCAGGTGAATCGAGTATCCCCGGTCACGCACCCTGGCTGACGGCGGAACCGTACAGCGCCGTCGCGGGCCATCGAGTCAGCGAGCGCCAGAGCCAGGCGTGTCTTTCCCACGCCCGGCATCCCGACGATGATAACCAGAGGGGCGGTCACGGGCTCAGCTCCGCAACAGCGGCTCTCCCGCGGCGGTCAGAAGGACTGCGGGTTTTCGAGAATGTGGGGGGGCTCCACGGTGCAATACACAGCCGGGCTTCCCAACTCGGGGTATTGCTTGAGCACTGCCCGGGCTAGCTCGTTGCAGGTGGCGCCGTGTCCGCAGTGCGCCACATAGGAGGTCCCGCCCTCATGGAAACGGGTGTCGAAGGTCTGCAGGCTGAACTTCTGCGAGTAGTTGGCCTCGTAGTCGCCAACGGTCCAGTGCGGATGGTTCTTGATGACCGAGAGGATGGCTTCTTTGTACTCGACATGCGGGAAGCCAGCGTGAACGCTTGGATGCGAGGACATCAAGATTGCCCAAGCGCTGCGGCAATCGTCCTTGGTGGCCTGAACAGCGTTGGCGGCATCGCCCCGCTCGCTCACGGACAAAGAGGTCAACGCGATCGCTGCCGCGCAAATTGCCAATCCCTTACGTGTTTTGCTCATGGTCCCTCCCAATCGGACATCTTGAAGCTGACAAATCGTCAAATCGGCGCGAACTGTCCTGACGGAGCGGCGTGACGTCAAGCGCCTTGTGCGACGGGTTGTTGCTCGCGTACTCAGGAGCAGCCGGTGCCGGCTTTGCCGCAGCCATGACAGCTGGGCAGCTGGGGCACATCGCAGGCTGCAGGTTTGGCTCCCGAGGCCTGCGCACCGATGTTGATGACGCTCAGAATGCGGCGCAGCTTGCCGCCCTCGCATAGGGGGCAATCAGTCAGCTTGGGGTCACTCATGCGCTGTCGCGCCTCGGTCACCTGGTTGCAGCTGCCACAGGCATACTCGTAGACCGGCATGCACGAAGGGTGGCCGATCGCCCAGCGAAGTCAAGCCCCGCTGTACTTCGTCTCGAGCAGCACCACGAAGGGTCGCTTGGCAGCGCCGTGGGGCGATGTTACGCCGCCGCCATCATGAGCGCGCTCGAACGACAGTTTCTGCCTGACAGCGCCACCATCGCACCAGACGGCCGCTTGTCGATCGGTGGGGTGGACGTTCTCGAGCTGGCCGAACAATTCGGTACGCCGCTGTTCGTCTATGATGAGGAGCATCTGAGGGATCGCTGCAAGGAGGCGCTCGAGGCTTTTGGCGAGCCGGTGGCCTATGCCAGCAAGGCTTTTCTTTGCAAGGCGATGGCGCGGTTGGCCCACGAAGAAGGGCTGCATCTGGACGTAGCGTCTGGCGGCGAGCTGTATGTCGCGCTAGCGGCTGGCGTGCCCGCCTCGCGGCTCGTGCTTCATGGCAACAACAAGTCGACCAGCGAGCTGAAGATGGCGCTCGAGGCTGGGATTGGTCGCATCGTGGTCGACTCCTTCGACGAGCTCGATCGCATCGAAGCGTTGGTCGCCGATGGCGCCTCGGTGCCCAAGATCCTGCTGCGCGTCACCCCTGGCGTCGAAGCGCACACACACGAGTTCGTGCGCACCGGTCAGAATGACTCGAAGTTCGGTTTGGGGCTCGTCAACGGGCAAGCTGAACGTGCCGCGCAGCGGGCAAGCGATAGCGCTTCGGTCGAGTTGGTGGGGCTGCACATGCACATCGGTAGTCAAATCTTCGTGGCCGACTCGTTCGAGAAAGCGATCGCTGTCATCGCGCCGCTGGTGGCGCAGCTGGATTTGCCCGAGCTGTCGATTGGCGGAGGACTGGGCGTTGCCTACGTGGCTGGCGAGCAAGCACCCACCATTCGCGACTGGGGCAAGACCGTACGCGAGGCTTGTGCCAAGGCTGGTGTTTCAGCACGGGTCAGCGCCGAGCCAGGTCGCTGCATCGTCGCGACCGCTGCGATGACCCTGTACCGGGTAGGCACCATCAAGGAGCTGTCGGGTATCCGGACCTACGTTTCAGTCGACGGCGGCATGAGCGACAATCCCCGCCCTGTGCTTTACGGCAGCGGCTACGAGACGTTCTTGCCGCGCGCCGCCGACGCGCCGCGCCCGCGGACCATCCGTTTGGTGGGCAAACACTGTGAGTCGGGTGATCTGCTCGTGGCCGAGGGCAAGGTCCCCGCAGATCTGGCGGTTGGAGACATCATCGCGACGCCTGTGACGGGTGCGTATGGCCACTCGATGGGATCGAATTACAACAAGATCCCGCGTCCCGCGGTCGTCTTCGTCAGCGGCGGAGCGGCGCGGCTGGTCGTGCGCCGCGAGACCTTCGAAGATTTGGTCAGCTGCGACATCGCCTGACCCATTGCGTGGTTCTGCAAATTCCTCCAGGTGTGCGCGTGGTTTCGCGCACATAGGGGTTGTAGTCTGACGCCATTTCGAACAGTGTCCCGCCGAAGATGCCCCAGGACCGACGACAGCTGCTCGTTCAATCGCTCAGACGCCTCGTGCGTCGTGGCGCGGTGCCGAACATGCGCCGTCTGGTTGCCAAGTCGCGGCCCGAGGATCTCGCTCACGCGCTCAGCAAGCTCTTCCCACGGGAGGCCCGCAAAGCACTCGTGACCATGCTCGAGACACCGGAGCTCGCGGCAGAAGTGCTGGCATCTTACGAGGTCGTGCGGCTGCCAGAGCTGTTTCAAGGTCTCAAAGCGGAGCAGCTCGCCCCCGCGATCAAAGAAATGGCGCCCGACGACGCGGCCGACATCTTTCAGGAGCTGCCGGAGGAGCTCCGCGAGGCGCTCTTGGGCGCGCTGGCCGACGAGGAGCTCGAAGAGATCGAAGAGTTGATGCAGTACTCCAAGGACTCGGCGGGGGGGATCATGAACCCCGAGTTCTTCGCGGTGGACAAGGAGATCACCGCTGGAGAGACCATCGACGCAATTCGCGCAAACCCCGAGGCGGAGGTCGTCTTCTACGTCTTCTGCATCAACGTGGATGGAACCTTGGTCGGTGTGCTCAGCATCCGCGAGCTGTTGGTCAACGCCCCCGATGTGGCGCTGCAGGATCTGATGCAGTCAGATGTCATCTCCGTGCCGGTCACCATGGACCAGGAAGAGGTGGCTCGTATCGTGGCGCGCTACGATCTGATGGCGCTGCCGGTGGTCGACGAGTTCAACAAGCTGGTCGGCATCATCACCGTCGACGACATCATCGACGTCATGCGCGAAGAGGCGACCGAGGACATGTTGCTGATGGCTGGTGTCAGCGACGAGGACGCCGGCAAGACCTCCACTGGAAAAGCAATCAAGACGCGCCTTCCTTGGCTGCTCGCTTCGGTCGGCGGCGGCATCGGAGCTGCGTTTCTCATTGGCATGTTCGAGGGCGAGCTGATCAAGAAAGCAGTGCTCGCAGCTTACATCCCCATCGTCATGGGTCTGGGCGGCAACATCGGCGTCCAGGCCTCCACCATCGTGGTCCGCGGCATCGCGATGGGCCACCTCGATCCTACCAAGTTCCTCGTGGCGCTCGGTCGAGAGGTGCGCGTCGTCGCAGTGATCGGTGCCGTGTGCGCTGCCTTGGTCTCCGGGGTCGCGATGGCGATTACAGGCTTCGACTGGCGGCTGGCTGGCGCCATTGGCACCTCTCTCATTTCGGTGATGACCTTTGGCGCCTTGCTCGGTACCTCAGTCCCGCTCGTCGCCGAACGCCTCGGCATCGATCCTGCTGTTGCCACCGGCCCTGTGCTCACCACCTCGATCGATTTGTTTGGCGTCTTGCTCTACTTCATGATCGCCAAAGCCTGGCTCGGCATCTGAGCTCGGTGCTGCGGCTCATAGACGGAGCCAGCCCACACGAGAGCCGCCGGGCGATGATGAGCGCCACGAAGTCGAGCCTCGAAGGAAGGCTCCGGTGCCGGTGAAGCTCACCGGCACCTGTGTCGCGCTGCTTCAGCGAACGAAGATCAGCATCATGGCACTCAGCGTGGGGCTGCTGCCGTTGTTCATCCTCGCGTAGTCGGATCGGCTGTTGGATGAGTTGCTTGTTGGAGCGAAGACGAACGACGTGCCCGTCCCGCTGCGCGTCCGGCCGGCGCAGAAGCCGGTGGTAGTGGTGTGGCTGGTGTTCTTGCGCACGTGGAGCATGCAGCGGTCGGCGCTGCTGGCGGAGATGGTCTCGCCGTCGCCGTCGCCCATGCTCACCACTTGGTAGTTGCTGTCGGCGGAGCCGCCGTAGCGGTTGGCGATCACTTGGCCATTGCTGGGCAAAGTGAAGTCATACCCGGCGAGGTTGTACTGCTGCTCCATGGTCCGGGTCGTATTGACCATGTTGTAGTAGGCGCTGGCGAAGCCGGTGTTGACCATCATCTGTGCGACGACCAAGTCGCCCCAAGCATCCGACTTGCCGTCACAGGCCGTGCTGGTGTCGTGTACGCAAGCTCCGCCGAAGCCGCTGCCGCTCTTCCAGTCGGAGGTATTCCACTCCCAGCCTTCGTTGGAGTTGGCGCCGTCGACTTTGGCCACCAACGTCCAGCCGCCGCCATCGGTGGTCATGTCGCAGTAGACGGTGTAGGCCGCGTTGCCTCCAATCCCATCGGGATCGATGCTGTACGTGCCATTTCCCGTGCTATCGCCGTCGTTGAGAATCTGCAGACAGCTGACCGGCGGGATTTCCAGTGCAACGCAGATTCCGGTGACGCATGCTTCATTGGCCGCGCAGGCGTTGGAGCACGTGCCGCAGTTGGTCGGATCGATGTTGGTGTCTGTGCAGGTTCCACTGCAATCGGTCTGGCCAGCGGGGCACTGCAGCGCGCAGGTGCCGGTCGCGCAGACTTGGCCGGCCAGGCAAGCGTTGGAGCACGTGCCGCAGTTGGCCGGATCGGTGTTGGTGTCGACGCACGTGGAGCCGCACTTGGTGGTACCGCCCGAGCACTGCAGGCTGCAGCCTCCACCGGAGCAGACCTCGCCCAGGGCGCAAGCGTTGGAGCAGGTGCCGCAGTTGGCTGGGTCGTTTTGGGTGTCGACGCAGTTGCTGCCACACTTGGTGGCGCCGCCGAGGCATTCGACGCCGCAGCTACCGGCTGAACAGACCTCGCCCATGGCGCAGGCGGTGTCGCA
>CAZRGL010000579.1:0-6962 GCA_964599485.1 uncultured Polyangiaceae bacterium | reverse complement strand
TCCAGTGCTAGGCCCAGTGCTAGGCCCAGCGCTAGGTGCGGGGGCGCGCTCGACGGTCGGCGCGGTCTTGGCCAAGGGGGCCTTCTTGGGTTGCTGGGCGGGCTTGGGCGGCGCAGGGGGAGCTGCAGCGCAGCTGAGTGCCCAGCAAGCGGTCAAGAGCAGAACGCGGTGGCGACAGCTCATGGCAACCCCTCCACCGCGAGCGGCGTCGTGCTCTCGAGCAGCAACTTGCCCCCTCCGAAGATGTTGCGCGGGCCTCCCCAACACCACACGTCTCCGGCCTTGCGAAGGGCGCAGCTGTGGCCGCTGCCGAGCGCTACACTGAGCGCGTCCGAGATGCCGGGCACGATAGCGGCAGGCTGCCTGGAGCCGCTGGACCGCGGGCCGAGCTGTCCGCTGTCGTTGCTACCCCAGCAATGCTGGCGGCCCTTGTGGTCGACGGCGCAGCCGTGGGCCGTGCCGCTGGCAGCGCGCACGACCTTGGCCCCCGCAAGACTCTTGGCCAAACCGCGGGGCGGGCGCGGATACATGGTCTTGTAGGTCCAACAGAACAGTCGCTTGGAGGCGTCCAGGGCGCAGGCTTCGTCGCCCCCGGCGAACAGGGCGCTCGGTCGATCCAAGTTGGGCACCAATCGCGGCTTCAACCCGGCGGCGAGCTGAGCGCTGTTCCAGCAGACGACTTTGTCCGCAAGCAGCGCACAGAACCCTGCGTCGAGGCCCACGATGACCAGCGCGCCGCTCGTTCCCGCAACGAGCTGCGGGCGCTTGAGCTGTTTGCATTGCTCGGCGGGAGAGAGCGCCGGTTTGCTCCTATCCGAGAAACCTACCGGCATGGGGTAGCTCGTGCAGGGCTCGGAATGGGCGTCGGTCAGGCGCGCCCGTCCCCAGCACGACACGCCAGCCGAGGTCACTGCACAAGTGGCATCGGGCGATGTCGCAACATCTGTAACGCCACTCAAGCCGTCGACCTGGCGCACGAAGGACGGACCACTAGCCGACCTCCACATGCCAAGCCCTCCCTGAGCGTTCTTCTTTTTTGGCTTGGTCTTGGCAGCCTCGCTACCGAGCTGGCCCCAACCCGACTCGCCCCAGCAACTGACCTGGCCATTCGTCACGGCGCAGGTGTGCTCGTGTGCGCTCAGCTTGCCAACGGGCCCAGTCAAAGCAGCGACCACGTTGGGCGAGGAGCCGTGGCTTCTGCCGAGCCGCGCGCCCGATGAGTCCCCCCAGCAAGTGACGTTCTTCCCGCTAGCACACAAGTGTTTCGCGCCGCTGGCCAAGTGCTTCACTCCGCTCAGCCCGGAAACCGGCTGCGGCCGAGGCTGCATGGCGCCTGAGCTGACACCGAGCTGTCCTTGCTCGTTGCTGCCCCAGCAGAGAACCTCGCCGCTGGCGATGCGACCGCACATATGGTGGTCGCCAGCCGCGACGGCAGTGGGCCGCACCAGACTGGTGACGCGGCGGATCTCGTCTTCTTCAGATCCGTAGTATTCCCGCGGCGGACCTGGCTCGCGGCCCCAACAGACCAGCGACCACACGCCCTGCAGACAGCCAAAACCGTCACCGAGATGAACGCCTTGCGCCTTCACGAGCGGTTCGATCAACGGGGCTTTCAGCTCAGTGTCACCAGGCGTCCAGCAGAGCACCGTGCGCTGCTGCTCACCGGGGGAAGCCAGGCGGGCACAGGCTACGTCCTTGATGGCGTCGATCTCCACCACGTTGGCCAAGTCGACGACGGGGTCGGCGGTGAGCGTGACCTTCTTCTCCGGATCTCTCGTGAACCGCTTCGGCCTGGTCCAGCAAGCCACCGTGCCGTCGTTCTTGCGCGCGCAGCCCCCGGCCCGCATGGCAGCCACGGCGACGGCCCCAGCTAGATTCGCAACTGGTGTCGGCGCGATCGGCTCGCCCTTTTCGCTGGCGTACTCGCTGTCGTGACTGCCCCAGCAGGTGACTCGGCCCTGCCGCACCGTGCATGCGTAATCGCGACCCACCGAGATGTGCTCGGCGGTCACTTTGGCGATCTGCTTCGGCTCACCAGTGGCGCCCCCAAGCTGGCCCCAGCACCACACCGCCCCGCTTGCTTTGCGAGCGCAAGCCGAGTCTCCGCCGGCAGCAACCTCGACGGCGCCCTGCAATCCACTGACGAGCACTGCGCCCAATCGATGTCCGCGGCTACCATCACCGAGCTGGCCAAGGCGATTGTCGCCCCAGCACGCCACCCGCCCCTGTGAGCGAATGACGCAACCGAAGGCCGTCCCTGCCGCAAGCTCGGTGGGCTTGGGGGCCACGAAAGGGTTGGTGGGCGCTGGCTTCGGCGCCACGGCGGCGCTCGAAGCAGACGCGCTGGCAGAGGCCGGTGGCT
This sequence comes from uncultured Polyangiaceae bacterium, assembly GCA_964599485.1. Lineage (GTDB taxonomy): Bacteria > Myxococcota_A > Polyangia > Polyangiales > Polyangiaceae > JAPYTK01. The sequence goes on along the minus strand of CAZRGL010000579.1, from coordinate 4,600 downwards.
TGGGCGCAGGCGGCGAGGGAGGCGCCGGCAAACTGCTGCCGCAAGCGACGAGCAACAAAGATGTGAGAAGCAGTGCGGGACAGTGCTCATTCACAGTGCCACCTCATTCAGGGCCACCTCATTCACAGCGCCACCTCACGAACATCTGCTTTCGCGTGCACTTCTGGTCGTTGGAACAAGCCGCCGATGCCCTGCAATCGGCATCGCTGCCCGGACCACAGTAGCTCGCCGCGCCCCCACCAAAAGCGCCCCTAGGGGTCTTTAGCAGGACGCAGTGACCGTACTTCTTACAGTGAGCGCTACGACGACAGGCTACGCTCGAAGCGACCGCACACTTGTCACCGCCACGCTTGCAGAGGCCACGCTCCGCACAAGCGTTGCTCTTCTTGCAATGGGTATCGTTCGTCGGAGCGCAGCGCTTGTAGCGCAAGCCACACAGCCCCTCTTCCTTGCAAGGAGGACTTGCAGCACAAACGGAAGCCGAGGCGGCAACACAACTACCGATGTCGTTGCCAGCGCAGCGTCCTTCGAGCTTGCAGGCCGGGCGATTGGCGCAGTCGGGGTTTGGCGTAACGAGACACCGTCCTTGATGGGCCATGCAAGCATGAGGCTCGGAGGTGCAACTGAAAGCGCCAGCGCAATCGTCGTCGCTAGCCGCTACACATTGACCGCTTCGAAGGGTGCATTGACCGCCAAACTCGCAATTGTGGGAGGCCTTGCAGTGTGCGGCCGTGCTAGCGATGCAGCGGGCGCCATCAGGGCTCACCGCGCACGCCCCTTTGTTTTTGCAGACGTCGCGGCAATCGCGCACGACCGCCTCGGGGGCGAAACAAACCTCGGTATTCTCGACGAGCCCTTGGTCGATGGCTTGGCAATGAGGAGCGCGCAGCGGGTAGCTGCGAAAAGCAAATCCGAGTGTGCCAGCAGTGGCGTTGCTGCCCTTCCAAAACAGGCGTGTGCCTTCTGGCGCGTAGTGCTCTTTGGGAGGAGGAACGGCGCGGCGGGCGCGGCCGAGGCTGCCGAAGCCAACACCGCCTCCGTAGCCGATGGTGCCAGCGACGCTTCCACGACGTTCGTAGCCCTCACGGAGCGACTTGGCTTTGACGCGGGCGTGCAGCAAGACGCAACGCTTCGTCACCGTGACGGTGCGCCAACGGCCTTCGCCTTCGACTGCGTCGGCAATCGCGAGGGTGTCTTCGTCATCGTCGCTCACGAGCAGGTCCTTACCCGAAAACGACAGGTCGCCGATCCTGAGCTTGGCAGACCGCCCTACGAATGTGGGCTCCTCACCCCGCCCACGGTCGAAATGGTAATCACGATAGGGCCGCTCGAAAGGGGTGACTTCGTCGTACGACAGCGCGAACTTCGCCGAGCTGCTTATGGCGAGTGGCAACTTGTCATGCGCCATCGCCACAGCGCCCTCCTCCTCGTCCTCGACGACGCGCACGCCTTTCTTGAGCTCGTAGCGGGTCTTGAGGTGTCCCTCGACGGTCTCGTCCGCGGCCAGCACCACCTCGAGATTGGATTTGTGCACGAAGGCGGATACACGATAGCGGCGCGCGGTCTCGTAATTGTCCACATAGCAGTGCTCGCCGGCACGATCTGCCAGCGGCTCGACCTCTACCACCTTGCCCAAATCCTTCACCACACGGTGGACGATGATAGGACCGAGCGGCGAGGTGGCCGACGCTTGCTTCAACGCCTCTTGCGCGGTGGGCCACTTGACCCCCTGGCGGTGGAGCAACACGAATCCGGACACCGGCTTATCAATCAGCTCCGCGCGGACGGCCCAGTCGGCTGACGCCGACTCGAGGGTTTCGACAACCGGCACTTCGGGAGTCGAATTGGTCGCGGCAGCGCACGCAAACCCGCCGCTGAGCACCACTGCGAGCATGACGATGGGCCGTGCCGAGCGAATGAGCCTCTCGCCCCTGGTCGTTGCTGGCTGCCCCATCCTGCGGCATCTTACGCCAACCAGCCCAGTACATTCCTTCGCTCGTTCATTTTTCCCCGGCCTCAGCTCGAGCACATCACCAACTCGACCCGATAACCTCGCCTCTTGGATGAAGCGACAGGCCCACCTTTGGATTAGCCTCGCGAGATGTCCGAGGGTGAACTGAGGGGGAACCGAGCGCGGGCGAAGTTGGTCGAGATGATTGGCGAGGCCAAGGCAGCGACTCGAGCAATGTTCGCGGCCACGCTGCTGGCCGCGATCGCGCTGCTTGGCTCGGTCGCACTCGGCGTCTGGACGCCGACGATATCGCACGCAGTTACCGATCTGGCTGGCGTGCTGTCGCCCGGCGCCAAGCGCGCCATCAGCGAGGGGCTGCACAAGCATCGCGGGGCCGGCGGCGTGCAGATGGCCGTGTTGATCGTCGACAGCACCAAAGGAGAGCCCATCGACACGTTCGCGCACCGCGTAGCAGTGGCCTGGGGTGGTGGGTCCCGAGAGAAGAGCAACGGCGTGCTCTATGTGCTCGCCATCAAGGACCGCCGCGGACGCATCGAGGTGGGCTACGGGCTCGAGAGTAAGCTCAGCGACAAGCGCGCCAAGAAGATCCTCGCCAGTGTGCGGTCGCAGCTCAAGCAACGCAATTACGGCCTAGCCGTAGCTGGCGTGGTCAACCGCGTCATCGCTCGCACCAGCGGCACAGCGGGCACGGTTGATTTGACACGGGTGCGGCAAGCCCAACGAAAGACGAGCCGGCCACCAGCGAGGCGAACCCCCTCACCCAACCAGCGCTCCAACAACCAGCGCGCCAGCAACCACGATGGGTTCGACTTCGGGGCCTTCGCCATCATTTTCGTGATCGCCATGATCGTCGTGTTCATCTTGGCATTCAGGACCGCGGCCAGGAACCGCGCAACAGGCTCGAGCGGCTATGGCGGTAGCTACAACAGCCACGATGATGACGATTATCACCATCACTCCTACGACTCTGGCAATGATTGGTGCCTGGGCTCGTCCTCCTCGAGCAGTTGGTCATCGGACAGCTCCTGGGACGATGACTCCTCATCTAGCTGGTCGGACGACTCGAGCTTCGGCGGCTCCGACGACTGGGGCGGCGGAGGCGGCGACTTCGGTGGAGGCGGCGCAAGCGACAGCTGGTAATGGCCCGTGGGGCGTTGCTCGGGCGACGCGGAGGATGATCCCGGCTAGACTGGCCCGATGTCCGAAGCGCTGACAGGGGGGAAGGCCCGCGCGAAGCTGGTCGAGATGATTGGTGAGGCTGAACGCGGCAATCGTGGCGAAGTCCGTGTCCACATCGAAAACAAGAGCCCTAGCGATGATGTGATGGACCGGGCCAAGCAACTCTTCGGCAAGCTCGGCATGCACAAGACACGTGATGACACCGCGGTATTGCTCTACCTGGCCATCGTGGATCGCAAAGTGGCCGTCTACGCAGGCAAAGGGATCCACGGCGCCGCAGAAGAAGGGTTTTGGGGTGGCGTCGCAGCCGAGGTCGCGGGGGGCTTCAAAGCCGGCGATTCGCTCGGTGGCTTGTGCAACGCGCTGGAGATGATTGGCCACCTGTTGCGCGAGCATGCCCCTGGTGACGACACGGCGGGCGACGAGCTACCCAACCAGGTGACCACCTCATGATCACGAGGGCTCGCAAGACGAGAGCGGGCTTTCGAGCCATCTTCGTCGCGGGGCTACTGGGAGCCATCACGTTACTGGCAACGGTAGCGCTGGGCGTATGGACGCCCAAGATAACGCGCGCCGTGACCGATTTGGCAGGTGTGCTGTCGCCCGGTGCCGAGCGCGTCATCAGCAACGGACTGCACAAGCATCGCAAGAAAACACGTGTGCAGATGGCCGTATTGGTCATCGACAGCACCAAAGGAGAGCCCATCGACGCTTTCGCACACCGCGTCGCAGTAGCGTGGGGCGGCGGCTCCCGGGAAAAGAGCAACGGCGTCCTGTACGTGCTCGCGATCAAGGACCGCCGCGGACGTATCGAGGTGGGCTACGGGCTCGAGAACAAGCTCAGCGACAAGCGCGCAAAGAAGATCCTCGCCAGCGTGCGGCCACACCTCAAACGGGGCAACTATGGCCAAGCCGTAGCCGGAGTGGTCAACGGAGTCATCGCCCGCACCGGCGGCTCAAAAAGCGCGATTGATCTGAGCAGCGTGCGCCAAGCGAAGCGCCAGACGAGTCGGCAACCTGCAACTCCGGCGCCTGCTTCCAAGCGCACACGCAAGAAGTCCGGCGGGGGGTTTGGCTTCTCCAAGACCCTCATCGTCATCTTGTTCATCGGCTTTGTCTTCCTCCTCATCATCGTCAAAGTCATCTTCTCGGTAGCGAAGAACAAGCTCGTACGGGGCGTGATGGGCGGGACCGGTTATGGCGGGGGCTATGGCAGAGGCTACGGGGGCAGCTACGGCAGCTACGGACATCATTCTCATCACCACCACCATCATCACAACTACAACTCGGGCAACGACTGGTGCGCAGGCTCGTCCTCCTCGAGCAGCTGGTCATCAGGCAGCTCGTGGGACGACGACGACTCATCGAGCTGGTCAGACGACTCGAGCGTCGGCGGCTCGGAGGTCGAGGCGGCCGGCGGCGGCGACTTCGGCGGGGGCGGCGCAAGCG
>CAZRGL010000578.1:0-6971 GCA_964599485.1 uncultured Polyangiaceae bacterium | reverse complement strand
ACCGCTTCGAGGCGCTCCTCGCGACTGGATCCCGAGAGAAACGCCCCAAGGACCACTGCAAACGCTCTGAGACTGGCCCCCTGTGCGCGGTCACGCTAATGACCACGGTGGCCTTGTTCGAGGTTGGCCAACGCAACCAGCGTCGAGTTTTCGACCCATCGGCCACCGACGACCTATGATCGTCGTTGGGCACCCTGCATGACTGACTCCAAAAACGGCTCTGACCCAGGTTCTCCTGCCGCCGGACCCGTCTCTGCACGGCAAGTCGTGGCGATTGGTGATGATCCGGAGTCCAATCGAGGTGGTGACGACTCGCTGGAGGACGCGGCCAGCTCGTTGTTCGAGAGCGCGCAGGCGGCCACGAAGCGAGCCGCCTTCAAGAAGAAGGGCGCTGTCTCGCGAAAGCAGACCATGCTGGCCGGACAGCTGTCGGATGAGCTGAGGCGAGAGAAAGCAAAGAAGGCGGCAAAGCAAGAGACACCGAAGCCAGCAAAGACGTCGCCGCAGGCGAGGCCGAAGCAGGACTCCGTGGCACCAGCGCCGATCGTCGATGTAGGCGAGGCTCCGGACAGTGCCAAGCCGGGCGCAACCTCACTCGATGATGCTGCCAGCTCGCTGTTCGAGAGCGCAGAAGCGGCTCGTCGTCGTGCGAGCTTCAAGAAGAAGCCTGCAGTGTCCAAAAAGAAGACCATGCTCGCTGGCCAGCTCGGGGGAGCTGCAAAAGCTGGTGCAGCTGGGGCCGCGGCTCCCAAGCCCGCCCGACCCGCTGGTTTGGGACCCAGACCGGCCGCACGCGGCACTACGCCCGCCACACCCGGCGCGCGACCAAGGCTACTCGGCAAAAAACCCGCTCCAGCCGAAAAGCCTCCTCCGGCCAGCACGAGACCAGCTCCCCGACCGGCACCGCGCGGCGCCAAACCAGCTCCGCCCAGCGCCAGACCGGCACCGCCGAGCACGAGGCCAGCTGGTTTGGGAACCCCAAGACCTGCTGAAGCTGAAAAGCCAAGCCCAGCGGTGGCACCTCCGCGCCCGGGTGCAAAACGACTTCCACCGCGTGCGGCAGCCAAGTTGCCGTCGATCGATAAGCCTCCTTCATCTCGCAGGAAGCTCGGCACATTGAGCGGTGCGCCCCCGCCCCCCACCGGGCGAATCAGCGACCCAGGATCGAAGCCGGGCGCGTCGCGGCCCTTGCCAGCCCCACGCAAGAGTGAGCCAGGCCCGCTTCCTAAGCCGCCCGCCCCAAGGCAGAGTGAGCCGGGCCCGCTGCCGAGGCCGCCAGCCCCGAGAAAGAGTGACCCAGGTCGTCCACCTAGCCCGGATGAGACCGCGCCGTTTTTGCTCGAAGCCCAAATCCCTCGGGGCGCGGCCAAGCAACGCGGTGGGATTATCACAGCTCCGGTGCTGTCCTTGGGTGAGATCGAGGAAGTACCGCCAGAGGAGTCGAGCGGCGATCTAGATGGGGCTGCCGGCGCGTTGTTCGAGAGTGCGGAAGCAGCCCGTCGCAGGGCAGCTTTTGGGCGCTCCCCAGGGAAACCATCCAAGAAGAAGACGTTGGTAGGGGGCACCCTCAAGGAGGTTCTCGAGCGCGAAGCAGCGGCGGCCGCAGCCACCCCGCCACTGCCGATGGCAGGTCATCGTCCACCAGCCCCAACAACCATCGGGTTGGGAGACGACGTCCCCGAACAGGCAGCTGCTGATGCTGCTCCAAGCGATCCCACCCTCGATCTTCCCCGCCATCAGAGCGCTCGACCTCGCCCCTTCGATGCCAGCTCACTCGACCCGCCGCCAAAGATCTCAGTCACGACGCCGGGATTCAGCTCGGATTTGGGCGAGGCGCCTACTGAGCCACCTCCTGAGTCCGAGAGAACACCGCTGGAGCCACCGGGCGCAACGGACATTGGTATGGGCCTGGACGCGCCCGAGCCGAAGCTGCGCTCGGAACGACCCACGCCGATCCCTGGGCGGGTCGTGCCCGCGGAAGGATTCGAGCCACCGTCCAATGCCGCCCCAGCGGCAGGATTCGAGCCACCGGCCAACGTCTCTCCGGCACCGGGATTCGAGCCACCAGCCAACATTGAGCCAGCACCCGGATTCGAGCCACCGCCCGACATCGAGCCAGCGCCCGGATTCGAGCCGCCGCCAGCGGTCGAGCCAGCGCCCGGATTCGAGCCGCCGCCAGCGGTCGAGCCCGCCCCCGGTTTCGAGCCTGCCCCGCAGCCGGGATTCGGTGGCCAGCAGCAACCGGATCCTGGTGGGGGCCAGCAGCAACCCGGATTTGATGGCCCACAAGGGTTTGGTGCCGTCGGACCGCCGCAAACTGGAGCAACAAACGCAGGGCTTGGTCCACCTGATGGGCAGCAGGCGCCTCCACCTGGTGGGCCCGCACCCTACAGCCAGCCGGCTGCCTACGGGCAGCCTCAAGGGGCACAACCCTACGGCCAACAGCCCTATGGGCAGATGCAGCCCACCTACGACGACGACATGATGCTGGGCCCGCAGCGCAACAATGCCCGCACCATCGCCATCGTGATCGCGGTATCGATCAGCTTCGGCATTGCCGCAGCCGTCGCCGTCTGGGCCATCATGTGAGGGCCCTCGCTACTGCTTGAGCACGATATCCAGGAAGCTCCACATGGCTTCGACGCTGTCGAAGCGATCGTCGGGCTTGATGGCCAAGGCCCGCTGCGCCCAATGGTCGATGGTTGGGTGCAGATCGGGCCGCAAAGCGTGCAAGCTGGGACGCTCGCCGCGGGTGACGTCGATGAGCAGCTCATCGATAGGCCGCTTCGTCTTGAACGGCAGCTTGGTGGCCAGCGTGCGGAAGAGCAACACACCGAATCCATAAACATCAACCCGCCTATCGACAGGACGCCGACCCAACCACGATTCTGGCGCGATGTAGCCGGGCGAACCGGCCACCATCCCGGTCTTGGTGAGTCCCTGGTTGGACAGGTCCGTCGACTGCCCGAAATCGACCAGACGCGAGCGACCCCGGGCGCGGCTGCGCATGACGAACACGTTGGCGGGCTTGATATCGCGGTGAATGATGTTGTGCTCATGGGCCGCGTGCAGCGTCTCGGCGATCGGCTCCAGGATTTCGTACACCTCGTGAATGGGAAGCGGCCGACCGCTGACCTCGGATTGCTTCAGGTACGCACCTAGGTCACTCCCATCGAGCAGCTCCATGACCAGATAGAGCGATCCGTCTGGGGCCTTGTTGAAGGCGAGCACTTGCACGGCGCAGGTGCCTGCCAGCTGCCCCATCGCGCGGGCCTCTCGCTCCATGCGGATCCGGAAGTCCTGCTCGGCAGCGGTTTCGCCATACAGGACCTTGATGGCGACGGGGCTCGACAGTTGCCTATCGAGCGCACGAAACACCTTGCCATGGCCTCCCTTGCCGATCAGCTCTTGGATTTCGTAGCGCTCGTCGAGGAGGTCACCAGGATTCATCATTGCCTAGCTAGCGCGGACACTGCGCGGCGTCATGCAACACGAGAAAAAGAGGTGCGTGTGGTCTCCTCAATTCGATGCCAAACTCTCCGCCGTGCCCGGATTCTTCAATGCTCCACTGCACACGCTCGGCTGGATCGCGGCGTGGTTCTTCGCGCAGTACGTGCTGGGCTACCTCTTCCTGTTGCTCAAGATCGTTCTCGACATCGTGTTCGCCGATTCCATGCCGTGTTCCACCGGCAAGCTGGTGCGAAAGCTCATCGACGAAAGCGATCTGAAGAAGGTTCGCATCTCCCGCGGACCGCGCAACATGGCGGCGTTCTTCCCGTTGACCGGTGGAATCCTGATCGACCGGCGAACCTACGGTAAGAGGGACCCCATCTTCTGGGCCATTGGTCTGCACGAGCTCGGCCATTTGCTGCTTCATCGCGTGCGCCCGATTGGCTGGCTGCTTCGCAGCGCTCGTCTGTTGTGGCTGAGCTTGCTGAAATTCGAGCGCGCCCTGCTCGTGGGACTGTTGGTCTACGGTGGTAGCCTCCTGCACACGCTGCTCGGCTGGGCGCTCCTCATCGCACTGGGCGCTGCGGCGTTCGTGCTGCTCGACGAGCTGATCGCCAGCATCATCGCGCTGGTCAAGCTCAAGGCCACAGGCGAGGCGCGACCTGCTCAACTGGTGGGTGCTGGGCTCGTGCTCCTGTTTGCTCTGGCCACCTATGTCGGAACGGCTGCTGTTGATCTTCTGCTCTACCAACACCTCGACCAAGTAGCAGCCATCGCCACCGATCATCCGACGATGCTGCGCTCTGGCCCGCTGGGATGGTTCAGACACACGCTGCTCGCCATCGCCACGATCCCCTGCGTATTCGTGGGCCTCCGGGCGGTAATCGGAGTCGTGCTCTCACCTACCCTATGGCTGAAAGCCAAGGACAATGCGGGCACCATCGGGGCAGCACTTTTCCTCTTGGTAACCTGGGATCGCGCAGCGAGCGACACCGGCCAGCTGCTTTGCACACTGACTTTGTTGGTGGCCATCAGCGGCCCTGGGGAGTTGCTCTGGCCGACCGTCGGCTTTCTATTCCGCAACTGGGAATGGTTCATGGAGTGGGTAGACCGCCAGCTCGAAGGAGCAGCCGAACTCGCCGCGCTCACTGTTGTGCAGCTCGAACGTTCGTATTCCGTGCGCATCGCCACCGCGCTGCCTTGGGCGGCCATGGTCGCTTACGTGGTTTGGTATTGGATCGCTTTCTTCATGAGCGACTGACCCATCGTCCAGAGGTGTCGATAGCCTCTCGAGACGGCCCGCGACGCCCACGACAAATGGGTGCCGATTGCTTCCTCATGACCCTGACCAAACACGCCGGCAGCGACCGAACGCAAACAGCAGCCCGACGAGCCACCATGAGTCGGCACCGCGCAATCCAGGCAGTGGACGCGCGGCGCACGAGGCGCTCGCATCCGTAGCTGGGATTCCACCGTGGTGCTCGTCCTGGCCTCCCGCGCCACCATTACCAATGCTGCCACCGTCACCACTCGAGCTGCTCGTAGAGGGGCCCACCGTGATCTCGAGAGCGATGGTGTCGTCGCTTGGTCCGCCCCCGGGTGGTGTGTCGCTGAACCAGCCGACGCCTTCTTGCACCAAGTTGAAATGCTCGGTGTAGGCACCGGTCTCAGCCGGCGCCACGATGTCGAAGTTGAGCGTTACGGTCTCTCCATTCGCTACCGACTCGACCACGGCGACGGGACGATTGTCTCCGTCCCAACTCGCGGCTGCGAATTCACTGACGCGATCGCGGGGCTCGGTCGTGCCCAGCTTGGTAGATGGGTCCCAGCTGCGCGCTCCCTCGTTTTTCAGGACGAGCTCCACGGTCGCGCTCTGACCCGCTGCCATCTTGCTCGGGTAGTCGATTGATACAACGCTGGCGCGATAACCGTTGGCCGCGAGATCCTGCAGCGCCAACGCCGAGCCATTGAAGCGGTTGGTGTCTACATTGCCGCTGATGCCCGTGATCTTGCCCGTGGACGAGTATTGCCAAATCGCCCAATTGCTCCAGGCCGTGGGCAAGTTGGGACAGTTTTGCGTGTAGTGGGCGATCCACAGCGGATGATCAGCCAGCTCCGCCGTCTTGACATTGTCGTTCCAGAAGTAGCTGCCGGTATAGATGATCGGCTTGCGCCCCGTACCCTTTTCGACCAGCTCGACCCAGGTGCTGACGTTGGCAGCGATGGTGGCAGGCGGCTGACCATCGGTGGATTCGACGTCGATCACGCCCGGCAAGTCGCCCGGACCCAGCATGCCGACTTTATCGATGAAGATGTTGGCCTGGGCGACCGGATCGCCACCTGGATCGAAATACTGGTAAGCGCCACGCACCAGGCCGACACTCTTGATGGCCGCCCAGTTGGTGTCGAACTCCGGGTCCATGAAGCTACCGTGGTTGACTCGCGTAATCGCGAAATGCAACCCCGAGCCCGCCACCGCGGACCAATCGGGCTGCGACTGATAGTACGAAACGTCGATGCCTTCGAGCACCTCGCCTTCCGCGCAGACCTCCGCCGCTTGCTCGGTTTCACCGAGGCGCTCCTCACCGCTCTCGTAGCCTGCGTCTCCGCAGCCAATCGCTAGCAAGGCACCCGCCGCGCAAGCCGTCCTCCACCTCATACCGGGAGCATATCAAACTTGGGCTAGCGCCAGAGCTTCGTGCAAGCAGTGAGTGTCAGCGCGGGTCGCGGATGCGGGCGAGTACAGCGCGCGCAGTGCTCGAGAGGCCTTCGGAATCGAGGGCTGCCTCGAGCAAGCGCATGCGCAGCGCAGTCTCATGCGCTTGTCTTCTGCCCCGCTCGTCCAAGTCGTGCCAAGCAGGATGGGCCCTGAGTCGACCATCGAGGGAAGGCGGGCGCCACGCGCCGGCTGCTTGCTCAATGAGCAGCTCACGATCTTCGCCGTCAGCCGTCACGTCGCTCATCGAACCGAGCCCTCCAGACTGACACCCTGTCGCTCCAAGCAAGCTGCTAGCAAGCGGCGGGCGCGGGTGATGTTCTGCAGAAAGGTGTTGAGTTGCATCCCAATGCGCGCCGCCAGCACCTTGTCGGCACTCGCGCCGGCATCACCGAGCCGTTGAGCCAATGCCTGGGCGGGCTTGCGCGGTAACTTCTCGCGGCAAAGGACGATGAGCTGCCGCAGCAATGGGTCTGGCTCGCACGGATCGCAAGGCAGCTGGTCGGCCCGAGGCGGCAGCTCAGCGCGCGGGGCGAGCCGTCGCAGCTCGCTGATGGCAAGATTGCGCGCCACGCGTACAGCAAAACGAAGCAAGCTATTGGGTCGACCGTCGGCGCTGAAGCGCGGGGCGACTTGCCACACGCGCATCAGCGTCTCTTGCACCACGGCCTCGACATCGAGCTGCGCCGCAAAGCGCGACAGACTGAGCCGCACACGAGTCTCGCTGCCGGCGACCCACGCCGCAAAAGCGTCGGCATCGCCAGCAGCGATTGCGGTCAGATGGATGTCGAGATCAGCCATTAGA
>CAZRGL010000577.1:0-6977 GCA_964599485.1 uncultured Polyangiaceae bacterium | reverse complement strand
CCAAGCCTGAACCGCTCGTCGCTAGACAACTGCGCATATCGGTCGCAGATTTGCAGCGCACATTGCAGCGCGCTCGCCCCAAACTGCTGGCTATTCGCAACGAGCGTCCCAAGCCCATCCGCGACGACAAGATCCAAGTCAGCTGGAACGGGCTGATGATCTCGGCCATGGCCCGAGCCGCGCGTGTCTTGGGAGAACCACGCTTCGCCCAAAGCGCCACGCGTGCTGCTGGTTTCATCCTCGACGAGTTGGTCGTCAATGGCCGCCTCAAGCACAGCATCACCGACGGCCAAACCAGCACCGCTGCATTCGCCGAGGACTATGCTTTTCTCAGCGCGGGCTTGCTCGATCTGTTCGAGGCCACGCAGCAGACACGCTGGCTGACGGCTGCAGTCGAGCTCATGGAGCAACTCGAACAGCATCATGCTGCAGAGGCTGGTGGCTACTACCGTGGCGCCGACGACCACGAGCAGCTGTTGGCGCGCGAGGTCGAAACCCACGACGGAGCCATCCCCGCAGCTAGCTCGGTCGCAGCCTTGACGCTTCTGAGACTGTCGACGCTCACGACCGACAGTCGATGGCGCCAGCGTGGCGAGAAAATCCTCAGAGCCTTCTCCAAGCGGCTGGAGCAGGCGCCGTGGTCGCTCGACTTGATGATGCTCGCTGTGGATTACCTGACCGACGCGCCCAAAGAGATCGTCATCGTTCTACCCAAAGCGATGCCCGCCGACGACCCGGCTGCGGACTCACTGTTGGCGGTGCTGCGTAGGACCTTTCTTCCGAACCACGTATTCGTCATGGTCAGCTCAGCCCAAGCAAGCGCGACGCTTCGCAAGCGCGCGCCCTGGGCCGTGGGCAAGCCCGCTAGAGAGGGCTTACCCACCGCCTATGTGTGTCGCCGCGGTACTTGCAAGCTTCCCACCACCGATCCAAGAGCTTTCGCCAAGCAAATCAGCGAGCTCCTGCCCTATCCCGGCCCCAGCGCGCTTTGAGCTGACGGGGTGCGCCGTGACGTGCGACTGCGGCAGCGCGAGAGACCACCCACGCAAAGCAGGATTGACATCAACAGCCAGAAGCTCTGCCGCGGAGCAGTTGTGTGGGTCAGATAGGCACAGCTCGGTGAAGGGTCGGCCGTGGGACCATCTTGCGCAGGCTCATCGTCCGGTAGGCTTTGACCGCTACACAGGTTGACCTCGGACGGTGCGCGCTGAGGATTTGGCACCTCCAGGTAGGAGGGATGCTGGGCGTCGTGAAACACCTTCACCTCGACTGGCTGGGGGGAGGCTGGCGCTCCGTAGCTGCTGCCGTCATTGCAAAAGCGGGGACAGTTACGGGTCGCCTTGAAGCGACTCGGTTTCGTAGATGAAACCTCAGTCAGCCGCCCACAGGCTTGCGGCAGGAGTTGTTTCCGTAATTGCAGAAGCCATCCTGTTGACAGATTTCCGACTGCTGACAATGCGCTGCACTGGTTGGCAAGCAACGACCGTTGACGAGCCCGCAGTTGCCACCGCGCTTACACTTGTTCGACTGTTGACAGTGCCCGTCGGTAGTAGGCCCGCAGCGCCCTTTGGCAAGCCCGCAGTTGGCAGTCGTCTTGCACATGGTGGACTGTTTGCAGTGGGCATCGCTCGTCGGTTTGCAGCGCCCTTTGACGAATCCGCATTCCCCTTGGCGCTTGCAACGAGACGACCGCGCACACTTGGCTGCGGAGCCTCCGACGCAGTGTTTGCCATCAAAATTGCAAATGCCTTGCTGAGCGCAAGGGATCGAGCGCTTGCAGTCAGCGTCGGAGGTAGCTGCGCAATAGCTGCCCTTCTTGGTGCAGTGTCCCTTGCCCTTGCAAGCGGAGGATGCACGGCAATCGGTGGTCGAGACGGCGACGCACTTGCCACCTTTCAAGCCACATTTGCCATTTGTGGTGCACGTGCTTGCTCGCTTGCAGTCGGCCACGCGTGTGGCTTTGCAGTGTTTGCCTTGCAGCGTGCACTTGCCCCAGCGCAAACATGCGTCAGAGCCAAGACAATCGCTGTCCGATGCGATGACGCACTTGTCCCTGCCATCATAGCTACATGACCCGTACGCATGGCAGCTGTCTGATGCCCTGCAATCCTCAGCCTGGCGCGCAACACAGCGCCCCGGCTTGAGGAGCACGCATGCGCCGAACATCGAGCACCCAAGGGTGCAAATCCCGGGGCCTCGCTTGCCGCTTGCCACAGCAGCAGGCTGTGCAGCGGGCTCGGCGGAGCCCGCGGGATCTGTCGCCCGCTCACCACGAGCAACCGAGCTCCGCACTGGTGGCGCACCCGGCACAGACGCTGTTGCGGTCGGTATTGAGCTGGCGACATCTGGCGTGCGGACGTCGTGGGGCGCCGCGGCGGTCGTGGTCGTTTGACGGTTGGTGGGCACTGCGGCCGCTGCAGCTTGGGCGGTCTTCGAAACCCCCGCAGATGGCTCTGGAGCAGATGGCCTGACCGCCGCGCCGCGACCGGTCAGCATCACCGCGGCGAGAGCGCCGACCGCCAGCGCTGCGACCGCCCAGCCAAACAAACCACTGAAGCGGTTGAACGCGCCCGGGCCTGCGCCCGACGATTCAGGCTTCGGGGCCGCGGTCTCATCTGGGCTTGCTTGCTTGGCAGCTCGACGTTCCGAGGAGCTGGGGTCAGCAACTGTCACCTCCTCTAGCGCAGACAACAACTCGCGCATGGATGGATGCCGATCGGTGGGCTCATGGGCGAGACCGCGAAGCAACGCTGTGCGAAGCACCGTCGGCACGTTGTCGTTCTCGACGTTGCGGATATTCCCCGTCCGAAGTGCGCCGACCAGATCGAGCAGAGAATCGGCGGCGAAAGGACGCACGCTGTAGAGCCCCTCGAAGAGCGCCACGCAAAAACTGAATTGATCGGCGGTGGCGTCGACAGCCTCCCCACGCAGCTGTTCGTGCGGCATGTAGGCTGGCGTGCCGATGAGCGCGCCCGTCATGGTGATCGTGTCGGTGAGCGCATGTTGATAAGTGGGCCCGGCGAGCACCTCCAGCCGGTCTTCTTCCGCGCCTGTCTCGTTGCCTACCATGCGCGCCAGGCCGAAGTCGGTCACTCGGGCACGACCATCGCTACCAACCAGCACGTTGTCGGGCTTGAAGTCGCGGTGCACGAGACCCTGCTCGTGAGCCGCCGCAAGCCCTTCGCCTGCTTGCAAGAACATCGCCAGCACGTCCCGCCAGGGACGTGCTCGTTCCCTGAGCCACCCCTTGAGTGTGGATCCGGTGACGAGCTCCATGGCGAGGAAGGGATGTCCTCGATGGGTCCCAACATCGTAAATGCTGATGACGTTGGGATGCTCCACTGCAGCCATCGCCCGCGCCTCGCGAAGGCGCGCGACTCGCTCGCTCTCTGCCACTTCGGCCTTGATGACCTTCAAGGCGACCAGACGACCGAGCTCGGGATCTCGCGCCGCGTAGACGACCCCCATCGCGCCTTCGCCCAGCGTGGACTCGATGACATAGCGGCCCACCACAGCGCCTATCTCGAGCTCGAGCTTGACGCGCTGCATTCCCGCCGCAGCCAACGTAGCGGTGCGACGGACATCGGCCGTGTCTCCTTCAATACGATCGATCGTGTCTTGGCAGGAAGCGCAGGAACGGACGTGATCGTCCAGCGCAGCGCTGTCCGAGAGGTCACCGCGAACGAGACCAGCCAGCGTCTCGAAGGCAGGACACTCCATGGCTAGATTCTATAACGAGCCCTCAGGCCGTCTGCGTAGAAATGAGCGGCCACAGGTTCTCGCCATCGACAAAAGCAGACACTTGGGGCTCGGTGTCATGCCGGCTCACGGGGCGTGCTATGAGGTGGCGGCGGTCACAAACAACCGATCGAGAGATGACATGGAGCAGGACGGGCGCTTTGGCGAGTTCGGTGGGATGTACGTCCCACAGATTCTGTTGCCAGCGCTCGAGCAGCTCGAAGCCGCTTTCCTCGAAGCCCAGGGCGATGACGGGTTTCAACGCGAGCTGAGCCAGCTGCTGTGCGAGTACGCCGGGCGCCCCACCCCATTGTACCGCTGCCGCAACCTATGCGGTGAAAGCCCCTCACGCATCTACCTCAAACGTGAGGATTTGCTGCATGGCGGCGCTCACAAGACCAACCAAGTACTCGCCCAAGGCTTGCTCGCGAAACGCTTGGGTAAGCGCCGACTCATCGCAGAGACAGGCGCGGGACAGCACGGCGTGGCCACAGCGCTGGTGGGCGCGGTGCTCGGCCTGCAGACGCGCGTCTACATGGGCGCCAAGGACGTTGCCCGACAGCGACCCAACGTCTACCGCATGCGTCTCTTCGGTGCCGAGGTGGTAAGCGTCGAGGCGGGCTCGCAAACGCTCAAGGACGCCATCAACGAAGCCCTGCGGGACTGGGCCGCGAGCTTCGCAACCACGCACTATGTGCTGGGCACGGCCGCCGGCCCTCATCCCTTCCCCACCCTCGTGCGCGAGTATCAGCGGGTCATCGGACGCGAGGCGCGCGGGCAGATTCTGGCGGCCGAAGGACATCTACCCGATGCGGTGATTGCCTGCGTAGGGGGAGGCTCGAACGCCATCGGCATCTTCGCCGACTTCGTCGCGGACGCCGGGGTGCAGCTCATTGGCGTCGAGCCAGGCGGTCATGGGCTGGCGAGTGGCAAACACGGGGCCACCTTGCACGCTGGCCGCGTGGGGATTCTGCACGGAACACGAAGCTTGGTGATGCAGGACGAGGACGGCCAGATCAGCGAAACCCACAGCATCTCTGCCGGACTGGACTACCCCGGGGTGGGGCCGGAGCATGCCCAGCTCAAGGCAACAGGACGGGCCGAATACGTCGTTGCGACCGACGCCGAGGCGCTTCGAGCTTGTCATGAGCTGGCCCGCTGCGAAGGGATCATTGCGGCCCTCGAATCGGCGCATGCAGTGGCGCACGCAATCCGTTTGGCGCAGACGCCCAACCCGCCAAGCTCGTTGTTGGTCAATCTCTCGGGGCGCGGTGACAAGGATCTCGAAACCCTGATCGCCCTCCAGGATGCCCAGCAGGACGGAAGCCCATGACGCGCTACGCAACCATGTTCGACCGACTCGCGCGCGAGCAGGCTGGCGCTTTCGTTCCCTTTTGTGTGCTCGGCGATCCGACCGTCGAATCGAGCATCGAAATCATCCAGACCCTCGCCGAGGCCGGCGCCGACGCGCTCGAGCTGGGGATAGCATTCTCGGATCCGGTTGCCGATGGCCCCACCATCCAAGCCGCCGATTTGCGTGCCTTGGGCGCTGGAGTCCGCCCCGCCGACGCCTGGCACATCGTAACGACCATCCGCAAGGCTTGGCCCGCTCTACCCATCGGCTTGCTCGTGTATGCCAATTTGGTTGAAGCGCGTGGGCGCGATGACTTCTATCAGAAAGCCGCCGCAGCTGGTGTCGACTCGGTGCTGATCGCGGACGTGCCAACGGTGGAGGCCGAGCCTTTCTTGGCCGCTGCAGCGCAACACGGCATCGATCCTGTGTTGATAGCAACCCCCAATGCTAGCGCCGAGGCTTTGGCGGCGATCGCGACGATGTCGCGTGGCTACACTTACGTGGTCAGCCGCGTCGGCGTGACTGGCGAGGCCATCGAGGCCGGTGGTGGACATGAGCGCTTACTCGAGCAGCTGACTGAGCTGGGGGCGCCGCCCCCGTTGCTCGGCTTTGGGATTTCGAGCCCCGAGCACGTACGCGCTGCACTCAGCGCAGGCGCCCACGGCGCCATCTGTGGCTCGGCCATCGTGCGATTGATAGAGTCCAACCTAAAGGACCCCGCGGCGCGCACACGCGCGCTGAGCGACTTTGTCCGCGCGATGAAAGCCGCGACCCATCCGCGAGCTGAGCAAGGGCGCTGATGACCGAAGCGCCGCGCTACAAGACGATCTTCAAGCTCGCGCTTCCCATCATGGGCGGGATGGTGTCGCAGAACGTCATGAACCTGGTGGACACTGCCATGGTCGGACGGCTCTCGATGGCGGCGCTGGCTGCGGTTGGACTGAGTAGCTTTGCCGGCTTCATGGCACAGGCCTTCATCATGGGCCTTTCATCCGGTGTGCAAGCCATGGCCGCACGACGGCTGGGCCAAGGCCGCGAAGACGAAATGGCGGTTCCCCTCAACGGAGGCCTACTGCTGGCGTTGGCCCTCGGAATCCCCATGACGGTCGTGCTCTTTCTCATAGCGCCCGCGGTCTACCCTTATCTGAACAGTGACCCCGAGGTCATTCGTGAGGGCGTCCCGTACTTGCAAGCCCGCCTGTGCGCCATCACCGCCGTGGGCATGAACTTCGCGTTTCGCGGCTACTTCAATGGCGTCAACCTCTCGCGCATCTACTTGCGCTCGCTATTGACCATGCACGCCTGCAATTTGGTGCTCAACTATGGGCTCATTTTCGGCGAGTTGGGCATGCCCGAAATGGGCGCCACTGGCGCGGGCATCGGCACGGCGATCGCAACCTACATCGGCACAGCTACCTATTTCGTGATGGCGATGCGTTTTGCACGCAAGGCCGGCTTCTTGCGTGGCATGCCGGACCGAAAGACGCTGAGTGCCATGCTCGAGCTGGCGATTCCCAGCGGCGTGCGGCAGGTCTTCTTTGCAGCGGGCTTGACGGCGTTGTTCTGGATTATCGGCAGGGTCGGCACCACTGCGCTCGCCGCTTCCAACATCATGGTCAACTTGATGTTGGTCGCCATTCTCCCGGGGCTGGGCTTGGGCATGGCCGCCGCGTCCTTGGTCGGCCAGGCACTGGGTCGCAAGCAGGTCGCCGATGCCTAGCGTTGGGGATGGGATGTCGTCAAGATCGCTGTGGTGATCTTGGCGTTCATCGGGCTACCGATGGTGCTCGTCCCCGATCAGCTGTTTCATTTGTTTCGCCTCAACCAAGCGGGCATCGAGGCCGGTCGCTTGCCGCTGCAAATCGTGGGCGCGAGCATCTGCATG
>CAZRGL010000576.1:0-6984 GCA_964599485.1 uncultured Polyangiaceae bacterium | reverse complement strand
GACCAACAACAGCAGACGGCGCAGCCAGCTCATGGTCTCGACTTTACAATGCAGCCGCCGCGGTTGTGCGACGAACTCGTCGACGTGGTCTCCGTTTGCTCCGCGACAGCCCTGCTAGGGGCTGATGTAAAAGCGCCCGACCTGCTCAAACGACGAGCTCGACCAACGTTCTGCTTTGAAGAAGGTTCGACGCACGAGCCGCCGGAGCGCCTTCTTCTCGTCCGTGGGCTGCTCCTTGGTCGAGGCTCATGCACCAAGGGCGCACCCAAGCGCCACTCTTGAGGCAGCTGCGCTGGGGCGCGGCGCCTGGCGTTTTCTTCGTGGTCGGGGCCGAGCGGGTGCGCGACGGGGTGTAGACATCTGCCGGGACTTTTCCGCCAAGAGCCTCGTGAGGGCGAACGTGGTTGAACTCCTGGCGCCAACGATTCAAGGACCGTTGTGCAGCCTGCGGTGTGGCATCAGGGACGGCCTGAACATCAGCACGTACATCCCGATGCATGCGTTCGTGCGCCCCATTGTCTTGGGGGCAAGCAGGTCGAGAGCGGACGATGCGAATGCCCAGAGAAACCCACCAAGCTGCGATCACGAACTTTGCCAAAGCGCTGCAGGATGCGGGCAACCGTGGCCCGACTCGGAACCTCGTCTCCGTACTTCCTCTGCAACAAAACAACGAGTTTTGGGGGACCCCAGCGAGGGTGTGCTTCTCGCGCTTCGAGCACTGCGATGACTAGCTCCTCGGCGGTCGCCAGCGGCGTGTTGCGTGGTCGGCGACTACGCTCCTCAAGCCCGTCGTAGCCGTGCTCCCGGTACCGCTTGAGCCACTTGTGCCCCGTCTCCCGGGAGATCTTGAACTGTCGGCACAACGCCGACACGTTCGCTCCTTTCCTCGTCGCTAGCTCCACAAATTCGATCTTTAGACTCATCGTACGGCGCTCCTGCCAGGGCATCCCCAGGCACTGCACCTGTCAGCGATGTGTTGAGACCAAAACTGTCAGCGATGTCCTGAGTCCGTACCAACATCCTCGCGAGCGTCACGTTGTTGCCCACGAGCTTCTCGCCCGGCACGCTAGCTAGGTGGCCAGTCGCCTCCGGCAAGCTTGTCGCCGAGCATGGCTGGTAGCAGCTGCGGGACTGGGCGAGGCGGTGGGCGCTCGCCTGCTGGGGCGCCGAGGAAGATCGTGGGCTCCCCCTCGCCTACCAGCGCACCGCAATCGAGCTGATCGGTGCGGCGCGCCCAGCGCAAACCATTGACCCAGACATGGCTGCAGCCCTGCAAAATGGGGCCATCGTCGCAGTCTTCGCAGCCTACCGGCTCGTGCTCGGCGAGCGCAATGGCGCGGCGGTCAGGTCCGATGAATGCGTTGGTCGAGCCCTTCTCGATGGCGCCCGTCGGCGACGGACACTCGTTCTGCGCGCGTGGCGCCTGTTCGACAGCCATGGCCTGGCCTAACAGCACCGCTTCGAGCCCGGCTTGTGAGCTCGGCTGCGCCAACTTCGATGCAACCAGCTCGACCGCCTGGATGACCCGCTCACGTGGGGGCGGCAAGTCGTCGTCATGGCTGATGCGATGACCGATCCCGGCAGCTTCGCAAGCGCCGCTCATGGCTCGCTCTGGCCTGCGGCTGAGAAGCGCACGGTCGATAGGATGCGTTCGAAAAGCGGAGCCAGCTGAGCGGCGTCCTCGGCCGGTGCCGTCAGCGTGATGTTCATCAGCTTTCGCTCAGGAAGCTGGACCATCAGCATGCGCTGCTCGAGGCCGCCGCTGCCGCCCTGCGAGGCAAAAGAAACACTCACCGCGGGGCGCCCGTCGAGCTGCATGGCGCGGTGGGCATGCAGCAAGAACCCATCGAGACGCTCCGCTAGCGCGAGCGTTTGTCGGCCGGCATAGCCGGCGAGCTCCTCGTCCTCGCTGAGCTTGTCGCGCGTCAGTACTAGGTTGGCGCTCGCTTTGCCGTGCTCGGGCTCGGGTGCGGCGTAGGCCACCACGGTCCGATCCTCCCAATCGCGGGGCAGATCGAAGCTGACGAGAGAATCTTGATGTCGAGCCATTTCAGTCCGTTTCACTCACACGTGGTTTCAATCACGGGCCAAGCTCAAGCGCTGGCTGTTTGCTTGGCCGCCTGGACAAATGGGCCGGTCCAATCGCCCCACTCTCGCCGGTAAACCGTGTACCCGCTTTCTTGTAAGCTCATTGCAACTGCGTCGCCCACTGGTGTGCCCGCCATTTGCGCATCCACCATGGCGTTGGTCAGCGCGCTCTGATCGAGTGCTTGCGCGCCCGGGGACGGCAGCACCATGAGCTGCCCCTCGGCAGGCGTCTGCATGAATGCGAGATCCCCACCCTCGAGCGCCGAAGCCACATCGGTAGCGGCCATGCCGCCCGAACGCGACAGCGCCGTCGGCCCTGCCGCAGCGCCCGAATGGCCGCCTGCCGCAATGCCGGCCTTGGATAGCTCACTCACACCGCCCGCGCCGTCGAAGCCATCGGCCGAGCCCGCGTATTTGATGGTCATGGGATAGCCCCCGTGCTGGGCGCCCTTCATCGATGCAGCAGACAGCTTGCCGTCCCCACCTTGTTGAGCTCCGCTGCTAGCACCCTTGAGGCTCGTCTCGGAAACCTCGGTATGGGCGGACATGTCGAGGCCGCCGCTGCTCGTCCCGTGGAGCGAAGCCTCCGACGCTTTGGTGTACTTGCTCAGATCGATCCCCCCAGCGCCGCCGCCCACGCGCGAAGCCCGGGAGATCTTGGTGTGCTTGGTCAGGTCGATCCCACCATGCATGAGCCCGACACGCGAAGGCCGGCTCAGCTGACTGGTCCACTTGCTGACTTCTTCGGCAGCAACACCTGGGTCATCGAGCCCCAACAGCTCGGCAAGCTTGTCGCCGTAGCCAAACTCCTCAGCGAGGCTAACCAGATCCTTGGCGAGCTCTTTGTCTTGCCCGAAGATGATGTCCAGCAGCGCGTCTTTGGGGTTCTCGATCAGATCCTTGAATCCGCCGATGTATTCTTTGACCTTGTCCACGGCGCCCTTCCACTGACGAATGAACCGCTTCACATAAGCCTTCTCCCGCTCGAGCATTGCGAGCAAATCGCGACGCAGAGCCATCACGTGCGCAGCCTGCTCACGAACGGTCTCGACCAGAGCTTTGCCGGATTCGAGCAGATTGCCGCGCTCGCCCGAGAAGATGGCCCCGAGCTCCTCCTTGAGGTTCGCGACGTTTTCCTTCTCGGCTTCGAACCGCGTCTCGAGCCGCTTGGCCAGATCAGTGACGTGATCGCGCTGTCCCTCGAAGATCTCGTACAGATCCGCGCCGAGCTTCTGAAGACGCTTCTTTTCGGCGAGTAAGCGCCGCTCCAGCCGCTCCTGCATCGCCTGATAGGTTTCGGGATCGAGCAGCTTGGTGCGCACTACGCCGGCCTTGTATGAGATGCGCGCCAAGCGCTGCAATTGCTCGTCCACCTCGGGCGGCAATTGAATGTTCACGCCGAGCTTGGAGGCGGCGAGCAGTCCCTTCTTGAGCTGTTCGTAGCGCTTCCGTATCTCCAGCTCGGCCTCGTCGAGTCCGCCAGGCCGCTCCACGCCGCCCTCACGACTCGCCCGATTTCGGTCGGCTGGTGCGGCTGGCTCGTGATCGAGTTGCGCCTCGCCGCTGTGGGTCGCGATCGGCAACAGCTCCACAGCAGGTGGAGTGGGCTCGCCGCTGTTGATGAACACCTCGGGATCGCCGTCGATGTCCACTTGTTTGCCGCTGAGCGCCAGCAGGCGTCCGCAGCTGAGACGAAGGTTTGCTGCTGCGTTGAGCTGAATGTGTGGACCATCCAGCACAATCGAGGCCGAGCCGTTGCTGATCACCAGCTTGCCCTCTTGAGCGTGAACCCCAGTCTTGAGACCCGCTTGAACCTGAAGCCCAGCGTCAGCGCGGGTGGTCAGGGTCTTGCTGACATCGACGACCCGATCGCCGCGCACCGCCAAGGACTGATTGCCGCCCACGGCGCGGGTTTCGTTGCTCTTGACGGTGGTGACCAGATTAGCCCCGACGCTGGCGTTCTCGTCAGCAAGCACGATCTTTTCGAGATTTCGCTGGGCGCGCAGACGCAGCAGCTCATCGCCAGCAGCATCCTCGAAGCTGATCTCGTTGTAGCCGTCAGCGGCGGGCGTCGAGCAGCTGCGCCAAACCGTTTTGGTCTTGTGCTGCGGCAGCGCTTCGGGGGTTGGATTGCCTCGATTGTGCAGCCGGCCGATGACCACTGGGCGATCCGGATCGCCATCGAAGAAGCCGACCAGAACCTCATGACCGACGCGCGGGATCTGGCTCATGCCGAACCCACCACCAGCCCAGGCCTGGCTCACCCGAATCCAGCACGAGCTGTGCTCGTCGGACTGCCCCTCGCGATCCCAATAGAACTGGACCTTCACCCGGCCGTAGTCATCGGTGTAGATCTCTTCGCCCTCGGGGCCGACCACGATTGCGCTCTGCACACCCATGACCCGAGGCTTGGGCGTGCAAGCATCCGGCCGGAACGGCTGGTCGGTGGGCACCGCCCGCAAATTCATGTGCCACTCGCCGCCGACCTCGCCTCGCAAGATGACCGAGCTGACTAGTAGCGCGCCCTCACGACACAATGCCTCGCGCGGATGGCCCTCGAGCGCGAACACGCTGCCCGCTGACAGATCCCAAACGTTGCTTCGAAAGCACAGCGCCCGGCTGCTGCTGCGCACGCGCTCCAGCTCCAGCTCCGAGGCAGCATCGCCCAACCCGTCTTGGACCCGCGACGCTCCCACTCCTTCCGCCGCTGCCGACTCGGCCACAAAAGCCCCAGGGTCGTAGCGATAGAGCTCATAGCGCTGTTCCGCCTCCGGCGCTGCGCGTGACTCGGCGACCAAGCGCAGCTCGGGGCTCGAACGAAAATCGTAGCCGCGCAGCGTGACCCGTCCGTGGCGCAAGGCCCGGGCCATGCGTACGTCCCGCACCCAGGGGCGTTCGTCGACCTGCTCGGTGCTGCCGATGTAGGCAACGGCTTGCTCACGAGCGGGGGCCTTGTCTGGCGCTGTGGTGAGCACCAACACCATGCCTGCTTGCTCACCATCACCGCGCGCGTCCACCTGTTCGAAGAAGTAGCTGATCCCCGCAGCTTCGAGTTGGCGGCTCAAGAATGCGAAATCGCTTTCGCCGTGTTGTACCCGATAAGCGTGGCGCGGGAGCGGTCGATCGAGGCGGGCAAGCGGCTTGATATCCCACTCGTCGAGAAGCTTGCTGGCTACATCGATGGCGTCGACGTGTTGAAATATGCGGCGGCCAACCCGCTGACTCATGCGCCACAGCTGAGGCACGAGACGAACCTGATACAGCGACAAGCCGCCGTCGCCGTCGCTCAGCTGCTCCATCTCGCTGCACACGCCGCTCCAAATGCGAAACGGCTTGTCCGGGTAGCCGGTGGCGAGGCGAAACGCAGCGGCGCGACCCACCAGGTATTCCATGTCCAGATCGGCTTGCTCGATCCCGATGATGACTTGCACCTCGAACAAGCGTGAGATGCCTTCGCGCACCGCGAAGCTTCGCACCGACCAGTCGAGCTCACGATCTGCGAACACGAGCTCGGCATTGCCCAACAGCACAGGAGTCTCGTCGTTCATGAGCGCCCCTTGAGAGAGAAAATCCAATTTGCGGGAGCTAGCGCGGCGGCAAACATTTTTCAGCCTGACACTCTATCGAAGCGGGCCAGATTCCGCTACGCCCGCACGAGCCACAGAAGCAGTCGACCCCGCCATCGACCCCCAGCTGGCGGACCAGCTCAGCGACCGACGAGCATGCCTAGCCATTCCCAGCTGACCAATCGCACCCGCCACAAGCTCTCTGCGCTGGGGATGAGCTCGAGCAAGGTGGGCGTGGGCGTGTAGCCACGAAAGTCCGCCGGAACCGGCGTGACCGAAACGCCGGCGCGCTGAGCCAATCTCGAGGCTCGACGCATGTGCCAGGCGCTGGTGACCAAGCCCTTTCGTTGCCAGCCTTGCTGGCTCGAGAGCTGCGCGAAGGCGCTGATTTCCTCACTGGTGTTGCGACCAGGGACCACCAAGATGGCCCCGGACGGCACACCGAGCTCCACGAGCAATCTCCGTGCTTCGCCGGCAGCGCTTTGCTCGTCGGCCGCTTTCCCGCCCACCAAGGGGGTGCCCGCGCAAACGATCAGCCGGCTCGCCCCACGGTGAAACAGACGCGCCGCCGTCACGAGTCGGTCGCCTGAGGGGCTGAGCTGCACCTCCCCCGAGGGCCTACGCGAGCTCGCGCCGCCGAGCACCAACAGCGCATCGAATGGCTCGGAGTGATCGAGCTGGGCCGAGATGAATGGGCGCTGATGCCAGCCGAGCAAGGCAGCTGCCGTGATGCCGTTGCCTAGCAGCCAATAAGCTGCAAAAAGCGAGCATGCTGCCACAGCCATACGCCGGTCCCGCTTGTCACCGTCGCCCTGTTGTCTCAACAGCGCGGCTACCGCAGCGAGCAGCAGTGCCAGCCAGATGAGCCCAGCAGGCATCAGCAGGCCAGCGAGCGCTTTTTGCACGAGGATCATCGGGCTCGAAGCGACAGCCAGCCCCACCAGCACCACGGGTGCAGCCCACAGCCAGCGGCGACGGGGCTGCCGTAGCTTCCACCGGCGGCGGCCGCCGCAGAGCACCAACAGCAACGCCACCGAGGCGATGAGCAACAAAGTAGGGACCATCCGATCGCTTTCTCGCTCATTGTGGGCGCTCAATAGCGCCTGGGAAACACAAAGCTGCTCCGGACTGTGCCCCCGTGGAGGCTAGAGCCTGAATCATCGCGTCGCGAGGCGGGCCCGGGCAGTGTAACCTTGGCATACCAGCATGAGCGATCGCACACGCTTCACCCCAGTCGTCAAGCCCTCGTCATTTCGCAAGATCGCTGCCGCGATGTGGCATCATCCTCGTGACCCGACCATCTACGGGTCGCTGGACGTCGATGCCAGCG
>CAZRGL010000575.1:0-6993 GCA_964599485.1 uncultured Polyangiaceae bacterium | reverse complement strand
AGCGGTCATCTGCGCGGCGTCGGTGCGCCACACGTAGCCGTAGTACTCTTTGCCGTTGTCGTTGCCCACGTCATGCGGGCTGACGTGGTGGGCCCAGTCTTGCCCGGTGATCAACTCGAGCTCTTGCTCGAGATCGACGAGGCCTTGGGGCTGGTCGACCTCGACCAAGCCAACCACGTCGAAGTGGCTGACCACACAAGCTAGCGCGGCCATGTCCTTGCTGTTGTTCCAACCCAGATGAAGAGCGTTGAAGGTTGCGACGGTGTGCTTGGCAAGTAGGGTCGAATCGGTGGTGATGCTTTCGGGGCAGGCGTAAGGGAAGGCCTCAGCCGGACCATCGTCGGCGCCGACCGTGATGGCCACTGCTAGCAAGTTGTTGCTCTCGTAGCGCTCGTCGACCTCGCGATTGACGTCCACGGCGAGCAGGAGCTGGTAGCTGCCGTTGGCCGTGTCGAGGGGAATGCGAACGCTGAGCTGCAGCGCCTGCTGCTCGCCTACGAGCAGAGAGTCGACCCTGCGGTAGTCGAGGTAGCTGTCCTGGTCGTCGAGGAGCGCGTCCTGGGACAGATAGACCTTGAAACGGCTGGGATCTGCCGGCTGCACGCCGTCGTTCTCGACCGTGATGCTCAGGGCCAGCTTGCTGTTGGCTGCCACGGTCTGCTTGTCGAGCGCAACACTGGTGACGAGCAAGTCGGCGGCATCCTTTTCGGGGTCATCGACGACTACCTGAATCGCTACCACGGTCAGGTTGTTGCTCTCGAAGCGCTCTGCCACATCGTCGTTGGCGTCAGCAAGCAACAACAAGTACCAGCTGCCATGGTCGGCCGTGAGCGGTACCAGAGGCGTGGCGCTTTCCTCGCTGAGCTGACCGGGGGCCAATGCAGGCACGGTGTCATAGCCGGCGTACTTGTCGCCGGTGTCGAGCGTCTCGTCGCGTGACAGGTAGTACTTTACGCGGCTCTGGACCGAGCTCTGGGTGCCCACATTCTCGACTGACAGCTTCAGCGCGGCGCGCTGTCCTGCTTCGACGAGCACGCTGTCGACGCTGGCCTCGACGACCATCAAATCGGGCGCATCGGCGTTCGGGTCGTCTTCAGGTCCCGGCTCGGCTACGTCGGGCGCGCCGACCGTCAAGGGCACCGGCAGCACGTTGTTGCTCTCGTATTGCTCGGTCACCTCTTCGGTGTGATCGACCACGAACAAGATGAAGTAGCTGCCGTCGGCGACCGCTGGGATGGTCAGCGTGGCTTGCTCGGCGCCGCTCTGCTGCGACGCGAGCTGGCCGACGTTGTCATAGTTGAGGTAGCGGTCGGAGCTGTCGTAGGCGGCGTCCGTCGACAAGAAGTACTTCAGGCGACTGGCACCCGCGGTCGCCGGCCCTTGGTTCTTGACGATTGCAGCTACGGCCACCGTGTCGCCGGACGCGACGGTGTCAGCGGCGAGGGTGGTCTGGGCGACGACCAAGTCAGGCAAGAAAGCGCCGGGGTCGTCCACGTCCACGAAGATCGGTAGCGCGACGAGGTTGTTGTCCTCGCTGTGCTCGGCGAGCGTCTGGCCAGCGTCGGCCACGAAGAGCAGGAACCAATTGCCCCCGGCCGTGCTCTCTTTGATACGCAGCGCGGCGTCTTCAGGACTCTTGGCGCCGGCAGCGAGGACGTCGACCTTGTCGTAGCTGAGCTGCTTGTCGCCAGCGTCGAGCAGCGCATCGGCAGACAAGAAGTACTTGAGGGTGGTGCTGGCCGCTTCGGCATCGCCGCTGTTGTACACTTCGGCATCGACCGCAATGGTCTCGCCTGGCTTGACGGTGGTGGCTTGGGTCGTGGCACTTGCGATCACGAGATCAGCGGCCGGGGTGTAGTCTCCGACCAGCAGCTTGATGGCCGTCACGTTGTTCTGTTCGTCAGGCTCGGCCACCAGCTCGGTCTGGTCAGCGACGAAGAGGACGTAGTACAGCCCGTCAGGGGCGGAGGCAGGTACGCGTAGGTTGGCGCTCTCGACGCTCTGCGCGCCAGCCGACAGGGCGCTGACGCGGTCGTAGTTGAGGTAGATGTCGTCGGGGCCGAAGAAGGTATCGGTCGACAAGTAGTACTTGAGCCGTGTCTCGAAGGCGACGGGTGCGCTGCCTTGGTTGACGACCGCGCAGCTCGCGCTGAATTGCTCGGAGGGGTAGGCGCGCACGGCGTCGATGGCGGCGCCGCCGACGACGAAGTCCGGGCCATCGAGGATCGGCGCGGGGCTGCCAACTGACAAGGCGAGGGCCAGCACGTTGTTCTGCTCGTCGCTCTCGCTGACGGCCTGGTCATAGTCGGCAACCAGCAGAATGAAGGCAGGTCCGTCGGTGGTGCCGTTCGGAACGGTGACGTTGGCGCTCTCGGTGGCTTGCGAGGCCAACCCCAGTGGGTCCACGTTGTCGTAGTTGAGGTACTTGTCGCCGCTGTCGAGCGTGGCGTCCGTCGAGAAGTAGTACTTGAGGCGACTGCTGCCGCTGATCGCGTCGCCCTGGTTGGCGACGCTGCAAGTCACGGCGATCTTGTCACCGGCGCTCGCTTGCTCATGGCTGAGCGCACCACTCGCGATGAACAGATCGGCGGCGGGGGTTGCGGCGTAGGCGGGTGCTGCCAAGCAGCTCAGCAGACCGAAAGCGGCTGCGCAGGACTGGAAATAGCGTTTGCTCATGATGTCACCTCGATGCGGGCGCTCGGGTGGGAGCGGAGGACACAGCGCATCCTCCGCTCGAAGGGGTCAGGGACTAGGAACTCAGTTGGAACGCGGGCAGTATTGGTGCTTGGCGGGCTCGGCCTTGTAGGGTGCCGACCAAACTGCGGGGCAGTTGCTCTTGATGGCGTTCTTGAGCGCAGTGACCTGCGCGTGGTCGAGGGCCATCGGATCGAAGACCAGCGGAATGACGCTTGCCGTGTTGACCTCGTTGAGTAGCGCCTCATAGGTGCCATCGTCGCGGGCGGTGTTCCAGAGCGTCTCGAAGTTGTCGACGTAAGCTTTGATCAGCGTCGCGAAGGGCAGTCCGCGCAGCACCATCATGTTCTCGAAGGTGTTGTGCTCGGCGTTGTCCGACAGGTTGTAGCTACCGGTCCACAGCTCGTCGCCGTCGATGATCATCAGCTTGTGATGCATCTGCAGGGCGTAGCTGTAGTCCCACCGGAAGGCGTAGTACTTGTAGGCCACATCGACGCCAGCTTGACCGAGCTCGTAACCGAAGTAGAAGCCCTTGTCGTTGCACTTGCGGATCTTCGAGACGCTGTCGCCAGCGTCGGCGAGGCAGTTGGTACGCTTCTTGATCTGCTCGTTGTTGTACCAAGCGCTGATGTACTCCTGGCCGTCGAGATAGACGCGGATGTCGATGTTGGGGTTGGCTTGACGCTTGGCCATCAGCGCTTCGGCAACGGGGCGCGACCGAAGGTGGCCTGAAGCGATCAGAATCGAGTCGGTCGCGTCTTCGATGGCTTCGACCAAGCCGTCAGCGATGGTGTCGCGGCCGCTGACGATCTTGAAGGTGTCGCCACTGACGTTGAAGTTGTCGCTGGTGAAGAGCGCGTCACCATCGCCGGCACCTTCGATGTCTTCGTCGCTGATGCTGAGGCCGGACAGCTCGTAAGGCAGGTTGGCGTCGAACACGAAGTCTCGCGAATGCTCCCAAAGGTGGTTGAACTCACGCTGCATGAGCAGGTTCAGCTTGGTCTGGCCCGTGAGGAAAAGGGTGTTTTCGTCGTACCGGGTGGCGGCGCCGTGTGACCAGTTGCCGCTGCCGCTGATCAGCGTCGCGCTGCTGGCTGTGGCGAGGTCGTCGCGGGGGCCATCCACGATCGCGAATTTGTGATGCATGATCTTGTTCACGTAGCGGACGTTGATGCCCATCTTCTCGAGCCGAGCCGAGCGGCTGTTGTCAAACGCGCTGCCGCTCTTGAGACGGTCTGAGTTGCCAGACTCGAAAATGAAGCGGATCTTGACGCCGCGCTTCACGGCAGCCTCGAGAGCGTCATTGATGCCTGCATCGGAGGAGCTGTACATGGCGATATCGATCGAGCTCTGAGCTTGGTCGATGAGCTTCGCGACGCGCACGGCATGGCTCTGCGAGTAGGGCTGCGGCGAGAACACCACATCGGCTTGCCAGCTCGGCAAAGTGTCGAGGTAGCCGTGGCTGACGGCATAGTCGCGCATGCGGCCTAGGGCTGTGTTGCCGACGTACTTGATGGCGTCGAGCTGCTCCACGTTCATGAAGCTGCGGTCGTCTGCAGTGCCAGCCACCGCGTCGACGCCGTTGCGCCAGGTTGCGATGTTGTTGGCGGCGCGCTTGTCCAGTCACACATCGTCGTCGAGCGTTGCGATGTCGACGGTGGCGTCGTTGGCCAACGGCAACAAGGCGTAGTCGCGTTCTGCTGCGGTCGGCGCTTCGCCGCTGTCGCCCGGCAGGTATCCGTTGGCCTCTGCGTAGGCGAGCAGCTTGCCTAGCGCGCTAGCGCCAACGAACTTGACCTTGTCGAGCTCGCCGACGGTGTCGAAGGGGTTGTCGTCGCTGGTGCCGACTTGCTGATCGAGACCGTTGCGGTGGACGATGATGTTGGTGGCGGCGCGCTTGTCCAGGCCCACGTCGTCGTCGAGCAGCTCGAAGTCAACCTGCGGGTCGTTGACGAGCGCAAGGACGGCGGTCTCTTGCGGCGAGCCCTGGGCGATCTCGGTGAACGTGCCGCCTAGGTTCTTGTCGGGCGAAGCTTCCGGGCCGCATGCAGCGGCGCCGAGGGTCAACAGTCCAACAGTCGTAAACAGGATAGCCTTGCGCATCTTCAGCTCCTCCAAGGGGAAAAGTGAAGTTGCGGGCTCTGCCTGGTTCTCCGGAGTGAGCGTTTGGCAACGCTCGAGAGCGGGCTACCGACGGTAGCTTCTGGGCCGCTCCGGACCGCAACGATGTTGTGTGATTATGTAGGTAACCACCCCACTAGTAGTTGTCAACCTCAAATGTAGGTCCGTGTGGTGATTCTGCTCAGTTGATACGGCAACAGAGACAGAAAGCTTCCCTGAAAAATCGCAGCTCACTCGATCGGGCTGATGGTGCTGCTGGGCGGTGGGGGCTCGTGGCTGGTGCAGTTGCCACCTTCGTTCTTGGCTTGATACATCGCCAAATCAGCGCCGATCACCAAGCGGGCGCAGTTGCTGGCCCCGCGGCGCGGACGGGCGAACGAGCAGCCGATGCTCGCTGTGACCTTGAGGGCTTGGTCGTTGTGAATCAGCGTCACCGCCTCGATGGCACGCCGCACCCGTTCTCCGACCCACTCGATGTCGTCTTGCTTGGGGCGGAGCAGCAGGGCGACGAACTCGTCGCCGCCGTAGCGGGCGAGCACGTCAGAGTCACGCAAGGTGTTCATGGCTGCTCGAGCGACTCTGCGCAGCAGCTCATCGCCCACATGATGGCCATGAGCGTCATTGGTCGCCTTGAACCCATCCAGATCGATGAAGAGCATGCCTACCGGCTCGCCGTAACGGGCGCAGCGCTGGTATTCGCGCTCCAAGGTTTCCATGAAGAAGGTGCGGTTGTAGGCACCAGTGAGTGGATCGAGCAGCGCTTTGCGGCGGTAGTGCTCTTTTTCGAGCTCCAGGCTGGCCGCGCGGGCTTCGGCTTGCTCGGTCTGCAAGTGGGCGGCCACGGCGCGTTCTGCCAATGCGGTATTGGCCTGTTCGAGGATCTGCTCGTAGCTCGGCAGCGGGCCCAGATCGAAGTCGAACAACTCCGAGATCTCGGCAGTGCGGTTTTCGATGCGGTTGATGAAACGGTGCAAAGTGGTGCCGACCATGTCGTAGTGCCGCTCACCGAGCAGGCAGAGCCGCTCTCGGGCTTCGTGGCTGGGGTCGTGGCAGAGCAAGTCGGCCAGCGCCCCGGCGGTGAGCAGGGCGTCGCGCAGCCCGAGCACCTCAACGCTCTCATCGCGGGCTTGCTCCTGATCCATTGGGGTACAGGCGGCCACAGCGCGGTGAATCGACGAAGCAAAGCACCAGCGCTGCAGCAATGCTGCGGAGACGGTCAGCCGGTTGAAGCCGAACTGCTCGATTTCGAGCTCCATCGCATCGTGGTGGTCGCGGCGAGCCTGCTCGAGAAGAATCAAGTATTGCTCGCCCAAGACTTGCATCATTGCGAGCTGGCCGATGTCCTTGAGTAAGCCTGCGACGAAGTGCTCCGTTGGGTCGCCGCGTCCAACGAGCTTGCAGAGCGCATCGGCGCTGACTGCTTGCACCAGCGATGCGTGCCAGTAGCGACGGTGGTGGGGCGCGGATTGGTCGTCGCTGGTGATCGACTTGGGATGAGCGAGAAACCCAGCGACAAGCTGCCGATGGTGACGGTTCCCAGCAGCGTGGCCGCCTGATCGACGCTGCTCACCTTGTGACGCAGGCCGTAGACCGACGAGTTTACCGTGCGTAGGATTTTTGCTGTCAGCGCGGGATCGTGGCGGATGGCATCGACGATGCTCTGCATGTCCGCGTCGGAGCGTTGGGTCAGCTGCAATACCTTGAGGGCGACTGCTGGCGGAGAGGGCAGCCGCGGCGAGCTCAGAACCTCATCTAGCGTTACAGCAGTCATCAGTCTTTCCGGGGCCGCGCCAACGGGAAAGGCGCGCCCGCGTCGGAGGGCGTGGCGGGCGGCGCTGCCCCGCTCGTCTCATCGGGCGTGGTATCGCTGAAGTTGCCGTCTTCGGCGGCGTGCTGGGCGGTGTCGGCACGCGGCGAGGTTTCGTCCCATCGCTCAGCCTCCCCAGCGTGTCCGTCGATCAGGGTGCGGTCGGCCTGTTCAATGACTTCTGGGGTAACAGGCGTCGCTGAAAGCGGGGTCGGGATTGCCGGTGCTGAGGCCGAAGGGGCTTGCGCCCGGGACGCAACAACTGGACTTGCCGGTGCCGGTGCTGGAGTTGCCGCTGCTGGAGTTGCCTGTGCTGGAACTGCCTGTGCTGGAATTGCCTGTGATGGGGCCGAGGTGGGTGGTGCTGCGGC
>CAZRGL010000574.1:1192-6995 GCA_964599485.1 uncultured Polyangiaceae bacterium | reverse complement strand
GCTGTGTTTAATTGGGTGCTTGGTTACTTGGGTGAGTTATTGCAGTCGGTAAAGCTGATGGAGATGTCGATGCGGAAGTTGCTCTCGCTCGTGTGGCGCTCTGCAAAAAAGAAGTCGAGGCTGTGGATGCCTCCTTTTTCGATCCCTAGCGCCTCGGCTTGCTTGTCGAGCTTGACCTGCTCACTCATGGCGCCGTGCACGCCTCCGATGTCGATGACGAGCTTGCCGTTGATGAACACGAACAGGTCATCGTCGCCAGTAAAGCGGAACACCTCGCCGCCTTCGTACTTGAACTTCGTGCGCAGCTCGTAGGTGAAGTGGTAGTTGTGCGGATTGCCTTCGTTACCGTAACCCGCACCATCGATGGGGAAGAACGAGGAGTTGTCATAGGTGTGGATGCCGTCGTTGCCCTCGACGAGCTTGATGACCAGCGGGGAGCCCTGATTGACCCCTGAAACATCCCGATACCACTGATCAAAGGCTGCTTTGCCCGTGGTTGTTTTTGTCACCCCACTGGAGGCGTAGACCGGCTTGCCGTCGGGGCCGAGCTCAGGCTTGACGATGCCGTCCTCGGCCGCGATCACGTACTCGAAGTCGGGATGGGCCGATTGGAAGTCGCGAATGGTGCCAACCAGTGAGTCCCCACAGAGCCCGTTGTCACCGGAGCTACCGTCTCCTCCGAGGTTCCCATCGAAGTCGCCCAGATCACCCTGTCCTTGCTCGGCATCGTTATGCTCATCTTCGAGCTCACTGCCGATCTGAGCG
Organism: uncultured Polyangiaceae bacterium; assembly: GCA_964599485.1. GTDB lineage: Bacteria > Myxococcota_A > Polyangia > Polyangiales > Polyangiaceae > JAPYTK01. The sequence continues at coordinate 6,230 of CAZRGL010000574.1, read as the reverse complement.
CCGCAACCAAGCAGCAGGACTGAGCTCAGCGCGACGCAGGCCGCACGTTTCATAGTCACGACAACACCCATAGCCGAAGGCGTTGCCAGATTCGTGCCAGGCAACCAACGGCCGGCCGGCCGGACAATTGTGCAATGATTCCGCCAAACTGGGAAAACTACGCGGATAGCGCTCGGGTGGCCGATGGATCGATGTTCACCCGATACCGTGACGCCCGATCCACCCCAGCCGGGATCTGCGCGCCGCCAAAACATGCGCCGCGTCATGACGACCGAGCTATGGATCCGGCCATATGAGCGCATCGAAGACATCGCCGGCAACATGCAACTTGTGCGAAGCGTCCTGCGGGATCGTCGTCGAGCACGACGCCACGACCATCAAGACCATTCGTCCAGACACGCTCGATCCCCTCAGTCAGGGGCACATCTGCCCAAAAGCCACTGCGCTGGGTGATTTGCAGCGCGATCCCGACCGACTGCGCGATCCCATCAGTAAGTCGGACAACAGCAACTTCGAGCCCATCGGCTGGGAGCATGCGCTCGACTCCATCGCCGATCGGATCGCGAGCATCCAAAAGCGGCACGGCCCCGACTCGGTGGCCTTCTATCTCGGCAATCCCACCGTGCACAACTACGGCGCCGCGCTCTACGGCTTGCTCTTTCGGCAGGTGCTGGGCGGCAAGAGCTTTTTCACGGCCAACTCGGTCGACGGCTTGCCACGCATTTTGGCCAGCTATCTGATGTACGGATCGCAGGCGCTGATCCCCGTGCCGGACATAGACCGCACCGACTGGATGCTCATCATCGGTGCCAATCCGATCGTATCCGGCGGCAGCATCATGACGGCGCCAGGTTTCGGCAAACGCCTCAAAGCCCTTCGCGCCCGCGGTGGCAAGCTCGTGGTGATCGATCCGCGACGTACGGAGACGGCTGCCGTCGCCGATGCGTACCACGCCATCAGACCGGGCAGCGATGCGCTCCTGCTCGCCGCCTTGCTGCACACCATCTTCGAGCAAGACAACGAAACACCGGCACGCCTTGCGCCTTGGCTGAGCTGCTTGGACGAGCTGAAAGCGGCGGCGAGCGACTTCTCCCCCGAGCGCGTGGCGGCTGCGGTCGGCATCGAAGCGGCGACGATTCGCGCCCTAGCAGGCGAGCTGTGCGAGGCCGAACGGGCTGTTTGCTACGGGCGTATGGGCGTTTCGACCCAGATTTTCGGCACCCTGTGCAACTGTTTGATCGACTGCCTCAACATCGTCAGCGGCAACTTCGATCGAGCAGGTGGCGCGATGTTCGGCTCGCCAGCGGTCGATCTGGCCGGCCTGGCGGCGAAGCTTGGCCAAACGGGCACGTTCGCGCGTTATCGCAGCCGTGCTGGTGGCCTGCCAGAGTTCAACAGCGAGCTGCCCGTAGCGGCGCTGGCAGATGAGATCGAAACCTTCGGTGACGGCAAGATCCGTGCATTGATCACGGTCGCAGGCAATCCCGTGCTGTCATTGCCAAACGGACGGCGACTCGACAAGGCGCTTTCGAAGCTCGAGCTGATGGTCTCAGTCGATCTGTACCTCAACGAGACGACCCGCCACGCCGACTACATCCTCCCAGCAAGCATCGGCCTCGAGCGCGACCATTACGACGTGGTGCTGCGAGCCTTGGCCGTCCGCAACAACGCCAAGTACAGCCCTGCCCTGTTCGAGCCTCCAGCGGGCGTTCGACACGACTGGGAGATCTTGCTGGAGCTGTCGACGCGGCTGCTCGCCCGGCGCGGACTCGCATCGTCTTTGGCGTCGAAGGGACTGGCGAAGCTGCTTGCAGCAGGCCCGCGCGCACTGCTAGCAGGCCTGCTCCGCTTCGGTCCCCGCGGCCGCAAGCTGGGTCGCGAAGGGCTCAGTTTGGAGCGCTTGGAGCAGCATCCTCACGGGCTCGACCTAGGGCCCCTAGAGCCGCGACTGCCTGCGCTGCTCCGCGGGGGCAAGATTATGTTGCTACCAGCTCAGCTTCGCCCCGAGCTCGAGCGGCTGACTCGCTCGCTCGATCAGACCGCAGCCATCGAGGATGACGAGCCATCGACGTTGGCGCTGATTGGTCGCCGCCTTCTGCACAGCAACAACTCCTGGATGCACAACATCAGCCGCCTCAACAAAGGTGCCGACCGCTGCGTGTTGCTCATTCATCCCGACGACGCAGCCGCGCGCGGCATCACCACCGACAGCCGCGTCGAACTGCGTTCGAAGCGCGGCGCGATCACCGTGCCGGCAAAGCTGAGCGACGAGATGACGGTCGGCGTGGTCAGCTTGCCACATGGGTTCGGTCACGATCGACCCGGAAGTCGGCTCAACGTCGCGGCGAGGCAGCCAGGGGCGAGCATCAACGATCTGATGGACGACGCGGCCATCGACACCTTGTCGGGCTGCACCAGTTTTTGCGTCAGGGTCGAGGTGCGACCAATCGGCTGACGCATCTCGAGACGACAAGGGACAAGGGAGCACAAATCCCACAAGCCTCTTCGTGACGGTTGTGCGTCGAAACGATAGACTGACGTTCAAGCATTTCGAAAAGCTGAGCAATTCCGATGAACAAAGACCGCCTGGCGGCCCAAGCCGCGCTCGAACAACACGATTTCACCGCCGCGACCAAACTGCTCAGGCAGCACTTGTCCCGCGTGCCCGATGACCTCGAGGCCGAGCTCGAGCTGGTCGTCGCTCAGTTCATGAACGGAAACGACGAGCCGCTCCTGGCGCTGCACGAGCGAGTCGACAGCACGTTTGCCGCTGCGCCGCCACGCGAAGGTCGACTGGCGCGCCTGTGGGCGGTTTGCCAGCAGCTCTTCCGGCAGTTCCAGCACGCCGCAGCCATCGCGACGTGTGCGGCGATGCCCCTAGTTGCCGGCTGCGACAAGCCCGCCGACGGCCCGGCAGACCACCCGGTGACCGTCGAGCCTTCTGCTACTGCGCAGCCTACGGCAACCGCGACGGAAGCAGCGCCGACGACGACGGAGACAGCAGCGCCGACGGCGACGCCGACAGCTGAGCCAACCGCCGCCCCCACTGCCGCCGAAACAGCAAGCCCGCCTCCGGCGACCTCGACCCTGCCGCCGGTAACCAACACGAAGCCCGCTACCAAGTATGCGGTGATGTACCCCAAGTACGGGGTGAAACGGCCGCCGGCAGCGCGCTACATGGTTCGGCCCAAGATGCGCTACCGGGTCAACAGCCCGTTCTAGCCACCAGCCACGGCCCGCATGTCCCCCGACGCGCACCTCGAGCCACTGCAAGGCGTGGTGGTCGAGCTGACCAATCGCTGCAATTTGCGTTGCCCTCACTGTGCGAGCAACTCGGGCGCGGCGCGTGAGGGTGAGCTGGCTACGGAGGATTGGCTCCGCATCATCGGCGAGATCGCTGAGCTCGGTTGCGACGAAGTAACCCTGATGGGCGGAGAGCTCTTCCTGCACCGCGATTGGCTGCAGATCTGCCAGAAGGTCAATGCAACGGGCATGAAGCTAGCCATCGTCACCAACGGTCTGCTGGTGACTGACCGACTCTTCGAAAAACTCAGCACGCTGTGCATCGAACGGCTCGGTGTCAGCCTCGATGGCGGCACCGACGAAGCCTACCGTGCCGCGCGCGGGGTCGATGGTCGCGCTCGCGTATGGAAGGTGTTCGAGCGGGTTCAAGCCAGCGGCTTGACCGAGGTCAACGCCATCACGACGGTGAGCCGAATCAACTTGCAGGAGCTGCAGCTGCTCTATGAGCAACTGAAAGGCACGGGCATCGCCTGGCAGGTACAGATGGCCTCGAGCGTCTCGGAGCGTTTCGACGACGGCCAGATCATCAGCCCCGAAGAGTTCGTCGCAGTGTGCAAGCAACTGAGCGATTGGATCATCGAGCTCGGAGAAGACAACTTCATCGCTCTGATGGACGACTTTGGCTACTTCCCGCTCGATCCGAGCTACACCGCGCTGCACGACGAATGGCAGGGCTGCCACGCTGGCACCAATGTCGCCGGCATTCGCGCCAACGGCGACGTGCTCGGCTGCTTGTCGCTCGGTGACCCTTTCATCGAAGGCAACCTTCGCGATCGCCCGCTGCGCGAGATTTGGACCGATCCAAACAGCTTCGCCCAGCTGCGTAACAAACAGCTCAGCGGCCATTGCGCCCGCTGCCCCATGGCCGAGCGCTGCAAGGCTGGCTGCACGGCCATGGCTTGGAGCGCCACGGGAGACGTCGGCAGCAACCCCTATTGCATCCGGCACCAAGAGTGCCGCGCACTGCTGAGCCAAGTCACGCTCCCCAAAGCCGACCCACCCAAGGCCGACCCGACCAAGGCCGACCCGACCAAGGCCGACCCGACCAAGGCCGAGGAGTCTCAACCCAAGGACACAGGCAGCTGACATGGAGTGGCAACGAGCCTTGGTGGCGCTAGGAGCGAGCTTGTTGTTCAGCGCGGCAACACTGGCGGCGTGCTCGGGCACAGCTGTCGTCGACGACCCCGACGGCGGGAGCCCAACCGACTGCGCCGCACGCGTCCTCGAAGTAGCCTGCCGCGCCGATCCACCAGCATGTCCCACTGGGCAGTTCCCCGCCTCCGATGACAACTGCTGGACCGGCAAGTGCCTGGACTGCATCGACGGCTGCCAGAAAGACAGCGACTGCGTCGTGGTCGAAGCTTGTGGCTGCACCTACCACGAGGGTTGCTCCTGGGCGGAGACCAGCTTCCGCGCCAAGCTGCTCGACGCCTGTTACCGGTTGCCCGGCGAGCAGTGCACCGCCAGCTGCCCACAAAGCCACTGCGAGCAGCTCGACTGCCCCTGGTGTGACGCGGACGCCGCCAAGTGCGAAGACGGCACCTGCAAGAGCGTCGTCAGCCACCCGTGTTTCTAGGGTGCTGGTTGCTAGGGGTCAGAACTCTGAAATCAATGTAGGGGCGGGTTTATCCCGGTTTATCCCGGTTTATCCCCGCCCGGGACGGCCACATTTTGAAAGGTTGCGGGCGGGGGCAAACCGGGCAAACCCCGCCCCTACGGTCTGCGTTTTGAAACA
>CAZRGL010000574.1:0-1182 GCA_964599485.1 uncultured Polyangiaceae bacterium | reverse complement strand
CCTACTCCCGCAACGAGCCGAGAGCCCTACGCCCTGATGGGCAAGGGCGGGGATGAACCGCCCGATTTGCCCCTAAACAACGCGCGCCTCTTCAACACGCCTCGGCGCAAGTCACGTGGATGCTGCCACAGGCGCTCTCACAATTTGACTTGGTTGTCTGGCAACCGCTGAGGCAACTCTTCCAGATCTTGTATTTGTGTGAGCCCGGAATGAACGCGTAGAAGCCTACCTCGGCGCCGCACGTCTCCGCGCAGGTCTCCGCGGTGCCCGCGCATTTGCCGTCGCATTTGGCTTTGGCGTAGTCGCAGCTAGCAGAGCACGGCTCATAGGGCGTCTCCGGCTCGCTCGGTGGATAGCTCTCGCACTCCGTGACGCATGACACCTGAGCTGCGCCGCACTTGTGTTGGCAGCTCTTGTTGCTCGCCTCGCAGTTGTTGCGACACTGTTGATCCTTCTTGTAGGCGTTTGTTCCAGGCACAGCGTTGAGCAAGCCCTTTTGCAGGTCGCACTTCGCGATACATGCGTCTTTGTATGCGTCGCACTTGCCGTCGCAGGTGCCCTTGTCGAAATCGCAAATCGTGGCGCAGTCCTCGTAGCTGGTCTCACCGCCGTGTTCCTCGCCTGCGGGCTCGCTCTGGTCAACCGGGACCCTCACGAAGCCCCCATCCGAGCTCGAGTCTCCCTCGTCTTCGCTCTCGTGACCACATCCCTCGAGGCACTCTTTTTTTGCCACATGGTCGCTCTTGTACTTGCACTGACATTCGGCCTGGCAATCCGGCAGCCCGCCGCAACTCGCTTGCTCCACGATGCCAGTCCGTTCTTCGTCGTCGTAGCTGGTTTCAGTACCGACGAAGCAGCCAGCGGCTAGCGGGCCGAGCAAGAGGATGCACCATGTGAGCTTGTTCATCAGTCTCTCCTTGGTTGGGTTGGTCGTCTTCAACACCCAGGAGAGAGGCGGCGGGCGCGTTTGCTCCAAAATTAATTGGCACGGGCTCGGTCCGCGTCGTCGACCTCCTGGCCGCGGCGCCGCCAATTTGACGCTCTGGCTGTTGCAGAGCCGGGGCTGGGTGCGCTAGGCTCCGCGCCTTACCACCTGAGCCGAAGTGGCGGAATTGGCAGACGCGGCGGATTCAAAATCCGCTGTCCTTACGGGCTTGAGGGTTCGAGTCCCTCCTTCGGTAC
>CAZRGL010000573.1:0-6996 GCA_964599485.1 uncultured Polyangiaceae bacterium | reverse complement strand
AAGGCTGCGCCGAAGAAGAAGGCTGCGCCGAAGAAGAAGGCTGCGCCGAAGAAGAGGGCTGCGCCGAAGAAGAGGGCTGCACCGAAGAAGAAGGCTGCGCCTAAGAAGAAGGCTGCACCGAAGAAGAAGGCTGCGCCGAAGAGGAAGAAGACGGCGACCATGAAAGCGGCCAAGCGCTATTGAGCGCGCAGCACGATTGTGGCGGGGGCCTCGTCGCCGCTCCAACGGGCGCGACGGATCTAGGCTATCGGCTCGTACAGCGCGCGCGAGCGCCGTTTTTTCTCGTGCGATCTTCCAGGGTTACGAGCGCTCCCCGCGCCGCAAATAGCCCTGCAGCGGGCGTCCAGGGAAGAGGTAAGCGCGGGAAATGATTAATAAATTTGCCCTCATCGGAGGGCCGCGCGCCCATCTGACCGAGTTGACGGCCGCCGCCGCACAGGCCCCCTACACTCTGATGTCCTGGCAGCTTTTCGCGCCTAGGGGCGTTGGAACTTTGGGTAATCACACGCGTCTAAGCTGCAGACCCAGGCAGTTTGCTGGGCTAGTATCGGTGTAGACGAGGAGAAAGAGATGGCAAACCACACTGAGTCCGAGGTCGCGACGATTCGGGCCGCCTCCCGTCGAGCGGAGCTGCGTATGCGCACGGCCCGCGCGATCGCCGTGTTGCCCACTGCGGCCACGATCGCGGGACTTGCTGTGGGCTTGGCCATTGCTGCGCGCAAGGTCTTGCCGCTTTACGTCGAAGAAAGGCATGCTTGGCTGGTCATCATTGCGGCGGCCCTGAGCGTGCTGTTTGCGCTCCTGTACGCTCTGGTGCGGCGCTTGCCCCCGCGGGCTGGAGCGTTGGCTCTCGACAACTATCACCGGCTCGAAGGCAGGCTGGCAAACGCATTGGCGTTCAACGAGCTGGCGTCGAGCGAGCGCGACCCGATGATGGACATCGCCATCGAGGATGCCTGCCAGGTAGCCGGCGAAGGACTGAGCGCACGTCGCGCGGTCCGCATACCGATTCCCGGGGAATTGGCCGTGAGTGGTTTGGTTCTGCTGGCCGTTGCCGGCTTGAGCATGCTCGAAGTGCACACCCCGCGGGAGGCGGCGGCCGCCAAAGTCGTGTCAGCCATCGACGCGCTCGAAATGACCGAAGACGATCTCGAGCTATTCCGGGACGCAGTCGAGGAGCTCGAGCGGGGAAATCAGACACCCGAAATCAAGAAGGCCATCCAGAAGTTCAATCAGCTCATCGAAGACATCGCCAAGAAGCGTCTGAGCCGCAAAGAGGCGTTCCGACGCATGCGCGAGATCGAGGAAGAGCTGCTCAAGAGCACCGAGCAAGAGCGCAAGGCCATGCGCGAGTCGCTCAAAGAAATGGCCAAAGAGCTGCAAAAGAGTGAGCTGGCCAAGCCCACCGCCGAGGCCCTCAAGAAGAACAAGCTCGCCGCGGCTCGCAAAGAGGTCAAGAAGCTTGCCGACGCGCTGCGCGGCAAAGGCAAGAAGAAGCCCAACAAGGCGCAGCTCGAGCGGCTGCGCAAGGCACTCAAGCGAGCCGCCAAAGCCAACAAGAAGGCTCTGGAGCGACTCAATGAGCGGCGTGCCGAGCTTCGCAAGCAACTGCTGCGCAAGAAGAAGACCGACAAACCCGACGCCGGCAAGAAGCAGAGCAAACGAGAGAAGCGACTGCTGCGCAAAAAGAAACGCGAGCTCGAGCGCCTCGACCGTGAGGCCAAGCGGCGCGAGGCGTCCCGGCGCAAGCTCAGCCGGCTGGACCGTCAGCTGGCCAAGGCGGCTGCCAATCTACTGAGGGATCTAGGGGCTACGGCAGAAGATCTCGAAGGTCTTGCTGAGGATTTGAATCGGCTCGAGCAAGAGCAGATGTCCGACAAGGAAAAGGAAGAGCTGCGGCGACGCCTGCAAGAGCTACGTGAGCTCATCAAGAAACAGGGCAAGGGCGGCCAGAAACGGCGCAAATTGCTTCGGCGCTTCGGGCGGCGTGCGCGTGGTGGCAAGGGCGCCAAAGGGGGGCAAGGACGTCCGGGTCAGGGGCAAGGCAGGCCCGGCCAGGGTGATGATGGCGGGCAATTGCGTCCCGGCAAAGGCCAAAAAGGCCAAGGCCAAAAAGGCATGGGTCAAGGTCAAGGTCAGGGCGAGGGTAGCGGCGGCGTCGGGATCGGCCCGGGCGGCAAACCCATCCCAGTCGAGATGCCAGGTGGCAGCGGCTCTGGCTCAGGCGAGGGCGACCAGCCTGGAAGCGGCGCAGGACAAGGCGGCAAGAAGTGGGGTAGTGGCTCAGCCAACCCGCTGGGCGAGGCGACCGATATCAAGGGTGGTACCCGCGACGTGCGTGCCGAGGGGCTCGACTCCAAGAGCGGGCCAACCGACGCTCAGGTCATCGTTTCGACAGCGGATCGCGGCTTCCGAGGCAAGCCCTACAAGAAGCTCTTCAAGGCTTACAAGACGGTCGCGGAGGATCAGATCGACCGAGAGAAGATCCCCGACGGGATGCGCTTCTATGTGCGGCGCTACTTCCAATTGATCCGGCCACGCGAGTAGCGAGCAGCGTTCGCAGCGAGGGGACTTGTGTCGGCGGAGAGCTAGGGTCGGCCAGGAGCTAGGGTCGGCTAGTCGAAAAAAGGCGCTGGGGCACAGCAGAACCGGTTGGTTCAGTGTGCTGGCGGCGTTACAAGGAGAGCGATGAGCAAGGACAAGGAACAATCGACCGCCGACGAGGCGCGCGAGCAGGTGGAGCAGTTTGGCAAGCAGATTGGCGAGCTGCGCGAGGAAGTAGGCAAGGTCATCGTGGGCCTACGAGACGTCGTCGATGGTGTGTTGATCTGCATGCTGGCAGGCTCACACGCCCTTCTCGAAGGCGTGCCGGGGCTCGGCAAGACGCTCCTAGTACGGACGATGGCTGAAGCCTTGCACCTAAACTTCAGTCGCATCCAATTCACGCCCGACATGATGCCGGCTGACATCTTGGGCACCACGGTCATCGAGGAGGACGACAAGGGCCATCGGCTCTTCGAGTTCCGCAAAGGACCGATTTTCGCCAATATCGTCCTGTCCGACGAGATCAACCGCGCCACGCCGAAGACGCAGAGCGCGCTGCTCGAGGCCATGCAGGAGCACCGGGTCACGATCGGAAACGAAACCCGGGTCATCGGCGAGCCTTTCTTCGTGCTCGCCACCCAGAACCCATTGGAGAGTGAGGGAACCTATCCGTTGCCGGAAGCCCAGCTCGACCGGTTCTTCTTCAAGCTGCACGTCGATTTCCCGAATCGCGACGAGCTCCATACCATCCTCGACCGCACCACAGGCGATGCTGCGCCCGAGGCCAAGCAAGTCCTCGACGGTGAGGCCATCATCAAGATGCAGCAGTTGGTGCGCGAGGTGCCCGTCTCGCACCACGTCAAGGACTACGCGGTGAGGCTCATCCAGGCTACGCACCCGAACCATCCGGACGCCAACGAGGACGTCAAGCGCTTCGTGAACTTCGGCTCCTCGCCGCGCGGCGCGCAGGCGGTGTTGCTTGCAGCAAAGTGCTACGCGCTCTTCGACGGCCGCTTCGCGCCGGGCGTCGACGATATCAAGAAGGCAGCGCTGCCCGCGCTGCGCCACCGGGTTCTGCTCAGCTTCGAGGGGGAAGCCGAGGGGGTCAAGACCGACGCATTGATCGGCAAGATCCTCGAGCACCTACCCGAAAGTGAGAGCTGACGGAGCGCCCGCCGATGGGAGTGCTAGACATCTTCAAACGGGCTGCCGCGCCCCTTTCGCGCCGACTGGCGGTGCGAAAGAAGGCGGAGGAGGACCTGTTTGACGAGGCTTTTCAGCGCAAGCTGGAGTACCTCGCGATGGTCAGCAAGCGGGTGTTCAGCGGCGCGATGAAAGCCGAGCGTCGTACCAAGAAGACTGGTTCCGGTGTCGAGTTCGCTGACCACCGCGAGTACACGCCTGGCGACGATTTTCGCTATCTGGATTTTCACGCCTACCAGCGTTTCGACAAGTTGCTGCTGCGCTTGTTCGAAGAGGAGGAAGATCTATCGGTCTACTTCATCCTCGACAACTCCTGGTCGATGAGCTTCGGCGATGGCCAAAAGCTTCGCTACGCCAAAAAGCTGTGCGCGGCGCTTTCCTATGTCGCTTTGTCCAATCTCGATCGGGTCGCCATCGTGGCTGCTAACGAGGAAATCAATGCGCGGATGGAGCCTACGCGAAACAAGCAGCGCATTTTCCGCGTGTTTCGTTTCCTCACGGACATCAAAGCTGATGGGGAAACCGATCTGCAGACCTCCATGCGCACCTTCGTGGCGCAGCACAAACGGCGTGGTTTGGCCGTGCTGATCAGCGATCTCTACGATCCGGCGGGCTTCGAAAAAGGAATCAACGTGCTGCGCTACAACAAGTTCGAGCCCTTCGTGCTGCATGTCGTCGATCGGCAGGACTCGACCCCTGATCTGAAGGGTGACTTGGTGCTGCACGACTGTGAGACGGGCGAGGAACGTGAGGTCACGATCACCAAGCGGGTGCTCGAGCGGTACAAGGGAGCCTACAAGGAGTATCTGAAACGCGTGGAACGCTTCTGCGTGAAACGGCAGGTTGCCTACTTCCAAGCGGATCTGGAGATCCCTTTCGACGAGCTGATCTTGCGGGTGTTCCGCAAGGGGGGCTTCTTGCGCTAGATCACGATGCACTTCACCGGGCTGTCCACCACCGTGCTTCTGCAAGCGGGCGCCGCCTTGGGCGCGCTCGTGGTGGTGTTCTACATCCTGCGGCTGAAACGTCGGCCTATCCCGGTGCCTTTTGCTCGCCTGTGGCAGAAGATCCTGCGTGACAAAGAAGCCACGACGCTGTTCTCGCAGCTCAAGCGTCTGCTGTCGCTGCTGTTGCAGCTCGTGCTGCTCGCGTTGATGTTGTTGGCGCTCGGCGATCCACGTCCGGCGGTCAACAAGAACGTCGGACGTCACGTGATCGTGCTCATCGACGCCAGCGCCAGCATGAAGGCGGTGGACGTGCCGCAGCCAGCGGCTGACCAGACTGCGGCGGCGACCGAAGGCAAGGACGACAAGAAAAAGAAGAAGCTCAAGACGCGCCTCGATGTGGGCAAAGAGAAAATCCGTGAGGTCGTGCGTGGCTTGAGCGGCACCGACAGGATGCTCATTGCGCAAATGGATGCGGCGGTGACACCGCTGTCCACCATGACCGGCGAAGTTTCGGATTTGGAAGAAGCACTCGATAAGGTCGAGGCGTCCGACGTCCGCGCTCAGTTCGCGCTGGGGCTGCGTTTTGCGGTGGATTCACTGCGAGGCCTGAACAACCCAGAAGTGGTGGTGGTCTCCGATGGTGCTCTCGGCGAGCCGATTGACGGCAGTGGGCCAGTCGAGCTCGGCGATATCAAGCTGTCCTATGTGTCGGTGGGTGAGGGAAGTCGCAACGTCGCCATCACGGGGTTCGCTGTGCGGCGTTATCCGCTGGACAAGAGCCGCTACGAGGTCTTGCTCGAGGTGACCAACACCAGCGACGAGGCCAGCGATGTCGACATGGAGCTGTATGGTGACGGCAACCTCACCGACATCGTTCGGCTGAAGCTGGCGCCCAAAGAGACCTTGTCACGCTTCTATCCGAACTTGTCGGGTGCAGACCGCACGCTCGAAGCCCGCATCAAGATCCGTGGGCAACAGGATCTGTTGCCAGCCGACAACCACGCTTTTGCCCTCTTGCCTGAGCGACGTCGCGCTCGGATCCAGCTCGTGACCAAGGGCAACATGTACCTCGAGGCGGCGCTGTTGCTCGATGAGTACCTCGAGGTCGTGCACGTCGATCCAGACAAGTACCCTGGCGAAGGTAGCTTCGATGTGACCATCTTCGATGGCGTGGCGCCGGCGGTGCGCGATGGCAGCGGGAGCATCTTCTACCTCAATCCCACCAAGGACGAGCACACGCCCTTCAAGCTCGGCGATAAGCTCAAGAGCGGCAAGCGCTATCCTCTGGGCTTCGACGAGATCGACACCAAGCACTCGATTTCCCGCCATCTGACGCTCGGCGACGTCAACATCGCCAAGGCGCGCGCGCTCGAAGGAAGCAAGAAGGACAAGGCTATTGCCAAGAGCTTCAAGGGGACCCTGCTGCTTTCCGGAACACGCAAAGGGCGCAAGTTTGTGGCGCTCGGCTTCGACGTGCGTCACAGCGATTTGGTGCTGCGCATCGCTTGGCCATTGCTGGTGCTCAACACCATCAACTTCTTCCTCGAGGAGGACAGCAGCTACATTTCGTCCTTTCGTACCGGGGTGGTGTGGAGCATTCCCGCCTCGCTCACCGCCAAAACAGCGATGCTCTCGTTACCGAATGGTAGCGATCGCGTCGTGCCGATCAAAGATGGTCGAGCGGTGTTCATGGGCCAGGTCGCCGGCTTCTACAAGTTGAAGCTCGAGGAGCAGGAAGATGCGACTCCTACGATGTTCGCCGCCAATCTGTCGGATCCAGCCGAGAGCGCGATCACTCCAGTCAAGGAGCTGAGCGTCAACGGCAAGAAAGCTGGCGCTGTGGCAGGCTTCAAAGTGGGCGTGCGGCGCGAGCTGTGGGTCTATTTTCTGCTCATCGTGATGGGGATCTCAGCGCTGGAGTGGCTCAGTTACCACAGGCGGGTGACGGTATGAGTGGGCGGCTAGGCAAAGCGCTTTGGTTGCTGCTGTGCGCGGCGATGTTCGCTGGCCTCGCCTACCTTTATCACCGTCATATTTGGCTACACCCCGAGCCCACGATCAGCTTTGTCTACAATGGGGTCAGCTACGAGCTGCTCAATCCGCGCTTGCTCGGTGCGGTGTTGATTGCCCCTTGGTTTGTGGCGGTTTTGGCGTGGACGCTGGCCGATTTGCCTTGGCAACAGAAGGTCTTGGCGGTGTTGCTGCGCGTTGGTTTTGTGGCCTTGTTGGCGATCGGGCTGTCGCGACCAGTGCGCTCAGCCAGCAGCGACAAGATCACCACGGTCTACCTGGTCGACGTGTC
>CAZRGL010000572.1:0-7016 GCA_964599485.1 uncultured Polyangiaceae bacterium | reverse complement strand
AGCAGGTTGTCCAGCACCCGGCGCAGCAGCGCGGGGTCCCCGTCGAGCGCGGGCAGGTCGCCCGGGCACTCCACGGCCAGGCGGTCGCCGGGGTGGCGGTTGGCGAAGCCGGCCGCGGGCGGGTCCCCCCGGGCCCTGGGGGGCCGCGCCGGGGGGGGGCGCCCGCCCCCCCCCCCCGCGGCCCCCCCGCCCCCGCCCCCCCCCCAGGCCATTTCTTGGTATCAGATCCAAGAGCTCGAGCCGCGCAGCTACACGGCGAAGCTGTTCATGAAGGGGGGAGACCCTTGCTGTGAGAGCCGCACCGTACCGATCACCATCCTGCCGCCGGATCCGAACAAGCCCAATGGGATCCAACGTATCTCGCTGAAGTTGACCATCAAAAATGCTCGGGCGACCTTGGTCGGGGCGCCCAAGCTGGGCTCCATGAGCTGCGGCAAGAAGATTTTCGTCAGCGCAGGCGGCACCGGCACCGCGATCATGGACGACGTCACCTGGTCAGGGACATGTGTTTTCAAGCCGGGAAATGCCTCCAGGGCGGTGAGGCTCCACGCTGGCAAGACGGCGCGGATCGCTTGGCCAGGCCCGTGAGGTAGGCGGCAGGCTGGATTTCCACTACATCTAGATCCTCTTGCGAATCGCTACTGCCATCCTGGTGCTTCTATTTGGCTGCGCCTTGTCGGGACAGGTGCGTGCCGACGCGAGAGATGAGCTCATCGCCGGCCGCGATCACTACAAAGCGGGGCGCTACGAAGAAGCGGTCAAGGTGTTCCACAAGCTGCTGACAGCGGCTCCGAAGCCGGGCGACAAGAAGCAGCGCGAGATTTATCAGGCGGCTCGGCCGGTCTATGCCGCTTCGCTGGTGCTGTTGGGCCGGGAGGTCGATGCCAACAGAGTGATCCTCCAGCATCTGCGGGCCGATCCGGACTTTCGGCTCACCCCTGGCCAATTCCCGCCGCCTGTGGTGGCGCGCTTCAAGTCGGTGCGCGAGGAGCATTCAGTCCTGCTCGATCGGATCAAGCAGCAGCGCATCTTGGATCAGCAGCGTGCCCGAGAAGCCCACGACAAATACATCAAAGAGCTCGAGGTGATGGCAGCAGAGGTGGAGGCGATCGAAACGCGCTCCCGACTGGTAGCCTTGGTGCCATTTGGTGTCGGGCAGTTTCAAAATGGATCCGAAGGGTGGGGCTGGTTCTTCGCCGTCGGCGAGACCCTCGCTCTGGCCGGAACCATCACCGCAGGCGTGGTTGCCAATGACCTCGGTCACGTCAACTGCAGGCAGCCAGATCCGGAGACTGGCAAGCCCCTCGACTGTGCGGCCCTGGAGCAGCAATTCCTCACTGCTCAGGTCGTCAACTGGGCGTCATTCGGTACCGGTCTCGCGCTCATGGTGGTGGGTATCATCGAGGCGCAGGTGGCGTTCAAACCCAAGACCGTCACCAAACGAAAGCGTCCCATCCCTCCTCGCCCGAAAGTCGAGCCGTGCTTGGTTGCCAGCCCAAACGGTGTGTTCGCCGGCGTGAACGTTCGCTACTGAGCCGGTTTTCGCACAGCGGCAATCCAGAAGCCGCCAAAACGGGCCAGGGGACCGTCGCAAAGACGTTGTTCGGCGAAACGAAGCAACTTGCCCAGACCCGGTACGCGTAGCGCGACGGCGGCGGGGGTGATGATGCGCACCCCGCGTCGATCGATGATTGTTGCTCCGGGCGGTAGCAGTCTGGCAACTCGAGTGGGCTGATCGAAGCGTGTGTAGACCGCGTCTTCGTTGGTATTGGCGCTAATGGCGCCAGCCGGGCCAAGACGCTTGGCGAGCGCGCGCAGGCTCCACGGGTTGTAAAACTCTGCGACCATCGTTCCTCCTGGTCGGACGACGCGCATCATCTCTCGAAGGGCGCTGCGTATCTCGCGCACATGGGGAAGCACTTTGAAGGAGCAGACGACATCGAAGCTGTCGTCCTCGAAGGGCAGGTCGGTGGCGCTGGCCTCGCGGACCTCGAGTCCGCGGGCGCGTGCTTTTTCGAGCATGCCGGGTGACAAATCTACGCCGCTGCAGCGCTCGGCGAATCGGGCGATTCGCTCCAGCAACAAGCCGGTCCCGCAGCCCACTTCGAGAACCGAAGCGCCCTGGCCGTACCGTCGCAAAAAGCCTAGCTCCAGCTCATCGATGAGGTCGTGGTATCCGCCCACGACGTTGCCGCCACGAGCAGCATCATATCGCTGGGCGAACTCGTCGTAGTAGCGCCGCGTGGCGCGCAGATGGTCTTCTTGCTTTTTCTGGGTCACGGTAGCCTGGTGGCTGGGAAATCTGCCACACTCGGCGCACGTTGTAGCCCATGAAGCCAGCCGATCATCCAAACTTCTTTCGCTTTCCTCCGCCCGAAGGACGGAGCCGCGAGAGCAGCATCGTGCTCGATGAACAGGGACGTTGGTTTCACGATGGCGCGCCGGTGACGCACGCCCGCCTGGCGCTGAGCTTCGCGCGCTGGCTGACGCGCCATCCTGATGATGGCCGCGCCATCGTCAGCAACGGCCATGATTGGTGTTACGTTGCCGTAAAAGGGGCGGATTGTTTCGTGTCGGCCCTTCACCCGAGGTCCGACGGGTCGCTACAGCTCACATTGTTCGATGACAGCAGCGAGCTGCTCGACCCGGCTTCCTTGCAGGTCGACGCAGAAGGGGTGCTGCAGTGCACGGTCTCCAATGGTCGAGTCGCCCGCTTCATGCGTCGCGCGCAGCTCTCTATCGCGGCGTGCCTGGTCAACGAAGAACCGCCCATCGTCGAAGTTGCGGGTCAGCGCTACAGGATCAGAGCCACTGAGCCGGTTTGACGGCCCTCACTGCCGCTGGAGCTGTATGAGCTGGCGCTGGAGCTGTCTGAGCTGGCCGCTTGCGTCTTGATCAAGGTGTTGCCGTCTTGTTGTTGGCAACGACGACGGTGCGCGCTGGCGTGAGATTGTCGTTGAGCCATTTTTTCCAGAGATCAGCTGGCGGCGGTTGCTGCTGGAGCTCTTCGTCCAACCAAAGCGCGATGAGGCGCTGGCTGGGTTGTGCTCGCCGGTCGGTTCGCTCCTTCGACCAAAGGCGGAACGCACGCTCCTGGATGTTCTTGGCGAGGCCCTTGTGATGCAGCGTCTTGAGCAGCTGTCGGGTCCGCTGCAACGCTTCGTCGATCTTGTCGGCCGCTGCGCTGAGCCTGATGGTGAGCACTGGGTGACGTCGGCCGCCCAGCACCCGAATCGTCGTCGAGGCGGTCCCTAGCGAGGCCAGCGCAGCAGCGAGTAGGCCGCCACCCTCGAGGGCGGTCGCAGTCAAATTGGTGAGCTGATGACTCAGCGCGGACGGCTTGGGCACGACTGCCAACAAGCGCGTCGTGGTCGGAGCGCTGCCCGTCGCCGCTCGGTGCGCTCCGTTGTGGGGCAGGGTTGTGATGACAGCGCCAGGGTCACAACTGGGGGTGTCGCGCCGCCGCAACCAGCGCTCGACCTGTTGTGCGGCGACTTGGCCCTGTTTTGAGTCCACGTTGGCGAGCACTGCGATTCGCAGGGGCCCTCGCATCAGCTCACGTAGCCGCGCGCGAGCATCCAAATAGTCGAGACTGGTCTGGCGGGACACCTCCCCCAGGGGCAGCAACCAAGAAGGATGATCGGGAAGTGTGGAGCGCGCCAATGTCTCGAACAGCGGTTGGTCCGCACCGCGCAATTTCGTCAACAGCGCCCCTTGTGCGCGCGCGAAGCGCCGCTCGGTGATGGGCTGGCTGGCGGCTCGTCCCACGGCGGCGCCCACACGTCTCGCAAGCAGGTGAGGGTCTTCGTCTGCGCTTGCGGCCCAGCCAGAGGCGATCAAGCCCACGCCCTCAGGGCTCACCCATGGCCTAACGCTGATATTGGGATCAGACCCGTCGAGTTGGGCGCTAGCGACCGCGAGGGCCGCGCTGCCGGCGTTCCAAATGCCTTCGTTGTCGAGCGCACAAGGATTCGCAAGCAGCAGCCAGAGCTTGCCCTGGCCGCGCTCGACAGCGACCCGCCAGCGACGAACCGCAGGTTGGACCGCGCCTGCTTCTTCGGCGACAGCCTCACGAAACACCGCATCCAGCTCAGTGTCCGAAGGGGGGGACGGATCACGAAGCACGGCACCGAGTCCCAGCACGGCCGTCATGCTTGGCTTGCGGTCGGCTGGAGCATCGGTGACCAGTGACCACCACGCTGCACGGGCGGCCGCGTCAGCAGCTGTAGACGCACCGGTGATTTGTGTGGTTACGGCGAACGGATCGCTTCGATCAGCGACCTGTAGCTGCAGCTCGCGTCTGAGCTCGGCCACAGCTTGGGCAGCAGAGGCGATGGTCTTGTCAACCGGCAATTGGGCTATCGGTCGCAGCCTCAGCCGAACACATCCACCGCTCGCGCGAGCCGTCGCTGAGAGCGCTTCTAGTCTCCAGGGGTGGTCCAGTGCGGCAAGGCGTGCCGTCAGCGCCGACCACGGGGCGCCCATTCGTTGAGTTGCGCTGACGGCCTGATAGGGCTTGGCGAGCCACCAACCGACCTGGAGCTCGGCGGTGGCCTGTGGAAGTAGCGCCGAGAGGAAAGCGCCGAAGCCATCCGCGTCTGGCCAACTCGGTACTGCGGTCTGTGTGCTGTCAGGTTGCTCCTTGCTCGGGCCGGGCCAAGCAGGTGTCGCCTCGAGCGCCTCGAGCGCTGCTTTGGTGTACGGAGCAGTGCCGACCACCCCAATCGCGATTCGGTCAACCGTCAGGGCATGGGCGCGCGCACGCTCGAGCGTACGATGATCGCCGCCGCTCAGCTCCGTTGTCGCACTTTGGTGCAACTCGCCACTGCAGCGCGCGATTGGGGCCAGGGCAGGGGAGTCCAGCCGCTGGTGCCGTAGCTCCATCAGGCGCTCGCCGACCGCTTTCAAGCTTGGCTCGGCGGGCTCGACCTTTGCCACCATCGCTGCCGACAGGGCTGAAAAGAAGTCGGCGAGCGCAGCAGGCGCGCTGGGAGCAAAGTGCAAGCGCAAGCTCATTGCATCTGCATGCGCTTGGACGGTCATCGTCTTCTGCGCGAGGCGTGCTTTGAGCAAGGCTGCCAAGGCGGCCATTTGCTGGGAGGCGTCGTCGCTCTTAGCTGCCACCGCGACGACCACCGCCGCGACGGGATCTCCCTCGCGGCTCAGCAGCGCAACGCGAGGACGCTCGTCGATCCGGCGTAGCTCGACCTGGGCTACGTTGCTTGGCGCGTTTGGGCGCGCCTTGTTCGGCACCAAGGGATGTTGTGGACCGCCGTTGCAGGCTACCACCGAGGAAAGCACCAGCCACGTCAGCCAGAAGTAGGGCCGACCATGGGCAAAAAACCGTATGCTCTGGCGAGCCGTCACGGCTCGATGTCAGCGGCTGTTCGCGGGGCGATGTGCATGTTGAAGAAGAAGGTCACGACGCCTGTGACCCGCTTGAGCACGGCTCCCTTCTTCAGCTCCGGGCCATCGTTCTTCAGATCGAATAGCTCATTGGTGATCGTCGGCAAATCTTGTTCGAGCACACCACCTCCAACATCGAGTCGCACGCTGTAGCGACCTGCGCTGTCTTCGTACGGATCTTCGAACAAGATGACGTTTTCGACCTGAACCAACATGCCCATGAGCGGCCGCGCCTCCGGATAGCTGGCGAGCTGGGAGATCTTGATGGGCGTTGGCTTGACGCTGCCTCCTTCGAAGCGCAGTTCCATGGCGCCAGTGATTTCTGGCAGCGTCTTGCAATAGCTGAAGGGGAATCCAGAAGGTCCTGGGAACTCTGTGAGCAGACCAAATACGTCCACCACGTCCCCTTCGACCAAGCGCAGATCGGGTGGGCTGAAGGTCGGCTCGAAAACGGTGATGCCGGAAAACGGCAACGGTTCGAGCAGGGAATCTTGGACGATGTAATTGCCTCGCGCGCCGTCTCCTGTCTCATCGAAGCGGTCGATCGCCGTGATGGTCACCCCGGAGACATTGACTGCGCGGTCCTTGGGGTAGGCACAATTCACCGCGTCCGCGTCGGCCTGGTCGTACCAGCTGGCTTCGCCCAGCAGCTCATGCACCCGCGAGCCCGTACCGTATACGTTGGCCGGCGGATCAGAGAGCGGGTCGCCCCCGCCGGAAGAGCAACCGCAGACGATGGCCGTCATGAAGAGACCGAGCATCGCCGCCTGCCTGAGCTTCAAAGCCGTCACCCATCATGCCTATCACAGCGTGGTCGCCGGACCCAGCGCGTCCGTATGCGTAACAACCAGCGTAACACTGAGGCTGCATCAGGGCGCTGAGCCGTAACGCCATGGTGGGCTGTTACGCTGTTACGCTTAGTGTTACGGCGGAAATGATTGAGGTTTTCCAAAAATCTGCCAACTCAGTCGGGTGGCACGGTGTCTGCTTTAGGGCGATGCATGCGCGACAAGATCAGCACCCCCGCCCGAGAGGAAGAGCTTGCATTGCTTGGAGGCCTTTTGGCCGGAGATCAGCAAGCGTGGCGTCAATTCCACCTCAATACGATCGACTCATCTATCGGTGCATTCGGCGCGTCACCCAAGGGTTCTCATCGCTGGTTCGCAGCGAGGACGAGCGTGAGGTGTTCTCCAACTTGATCGTGCAATTGCTGAGCAACGACAAGCGCAAGCTGCGCTCTTTCGATCCCGATCGGGGCAGTCGGCTGGGCACTTGGTTGGGCTTGCTCGCCACCAACGCAGCCTACGACTACCTCCGCTCGGTTCGTCGCGAGGTTCCGCGTGCGCCCCTGAGCGAAGCCGAAGGCGCAACCTATGACGGCAGCTCACCCTTCGAGCAGGTCGAGCGAAAGCAGCGCAGCCGCATGGTCAAGCGACTGATGGGCAGGTTGTCGCGCAAGGATCAGCAGTTCGTGGCGTTGTACTTCAATCGTGGCTTGTCGCCTGAGGCTGTCGCCAACGCGATGCAGATCAGCGTCAAGACGGTCTATTCGAAGAAACACAAGATTCAGAGTCGGCTCGAGGGCATCGTGGCCGCTCAGGCGAGCGCTG
>CAZRGL010000571.1:0-7128 GCA_964599485.1 uncultured Polyangiaceae bacterium | reverse complement strand
CAGCTCGGCTTCTGGTTCATCGAAAGCAGCTTGCTCACGACGCCCCTTGGACCGTGCGACCGTCTCGTGAGCATCTTGGGGCAGAACCGCGCCGTCCAGCTGGGCACGTGCGCGGGCGGCGTCGAAAATCTCGTGCTCGAGGCTGATACGGGCATCGATGAAGGTCGGGGTAGGCTCAGGGCTGAGCTGGGGGCTCGGAGTGGGCGTAGGCTCGGGCTGTGGGCTCGACGAGGCCCGATCAGCCCCAGCATCTGCGTCTGCGGCAGGTTCTTTCCCTGCGGTGCTCGGCTCGGGCTCTGGTTGCTCTGACGCGGTCGGAGCTTCCTCTGAGGCCGTTGGGAGGTCGAGGCCGATTGACAGCGCCTCAGACAACTTGCCGCCCTCTTTGGCCCGCAAGGTCTCTCGGGCCAGTCGCGCGAGGGCTCGTTTTGCCGCTGAGCGGTTCATCGGAATGAGCGCTCTGGTGGTGGCCCTCATCAGGCGCCCGATGTCGTCGCTTCCGGACTTTGGCGTACGCGCCGCCTGTTCCAGCGCTGGCATCGATCCCTTGGAGCAGTCCATGAGCGCCTGAAAAAGCGCGCGCAGCTGTCTTGTGGCTGCTTCCATGCTGGTCGCCTGCTTGTTGCCCATCAGCGAAACAACACCAGCACTGTTGAGCGTGACCTGAGCTGGCTCGATGCCGATCGGCACGCCAGCGATTGCCCGTCCTAGCCCAAGCATCAAATGCCCTGCCGATTCCGGCACGAGCGACGCATGCTCGCCGCGGGCAGCAGCGATGACCTCGGGCAGGGTGACGTTTTCGATTTGCACTAGGCTCCTCCGCCTGGCTGCTACGAGCGCAGCGAGCAATCTGCGCCATCCTCGGCGCAATACCTCATCTGCCCGATAGCCCGAACCGACGCGCTTGGCCAAGAACGGTGTATGCTGACAATGTTTCCCGTACTCTGCTCGGGCAGGGCTGCTGTGACTTCGAAGGCACAAGGTTGACGTAGACGAGACACTCCGGCCCATGCTGCAAGCACCAGAATTTCTGTGAGCGATCGGTCAAAACGAGATTCCGAACGACGTGATCAGGTCGTCGAGGCGGCAACTGGTGAGGGTCCCACGGCTCCGCCACCAGCTAGCTCGGTGCGCCGCAGCGAGCGTGAGCCGATGCGCATCGACGACGAGTCTACCCAAGTCTCCCCCCAAAATGGCGATACGCTGAGGCCGCGCGCTGAGCCTCCGTCCGTCGGCGTTGCGCCCGTGACTGAGGAAGACCTGACCCTGGTCGACGATCCCAACGATTCGATGGGCGATACGGTGCACTCTCCCCACACCACAGAGCAGGTTGCCAAGAGCAGGTTGCCCGCTGGTCGTCCCCTGCGTCGCCCTTCTGACGATGAGGATCGCGCCAACACAGAGAAGTCCGGCGATCCCTTCACCGAAACCCTCAACGCCAGCGATTCCTACGACTCTGCAAGCGGCTACTTGCCTTCGGAGCGTCGCGGTGCCGATGGCAACGTCGCCGATCCGCTCATCGGTATGGTAATCGCCGACCGCTATCGGATCATCGAACGAATCGGCCGCGGCGGCATGGGCATCGTCTATCGGGTCGAGCACACGCGCATCGGCAAGCTCTTGGCGATGAAGCTATTGGCTGGCGAGCTGTCCACGAACAAAGAGGTGGTGCGGCGCTTCAAACAAGAGGCGCTCACCGTCTCGAAGCTGTCCAGCCCTCATACCGTGCAGGTTTTCGACTACGGCGTCTGGCAGCATCTGACCTATTTGGTGATGGAGTTGGTCGAGGGCCAGGATCTGAGCCGGACCTTGCGACAACAAGGCCCGATGCCCTTCGCCCGCTTGGGCAAGATGATGGTGCAGGTCTGCTCTTCGCTCACGGAAGCGCACAACAAGGGCATCGTTCATCGTGACATCAAGCCCGAGAACATCATGGTCATCGCCGGGGCGCGGGGTACGGAGCTCGCCAAAGTCCTGGATTTCGGGCTGGCCAAGCTCCGCGAGAGCTCCGAGCTGAACGAAGTCACGCTCCAGGGAGCCATCATCGGCACGCCCTACTACATGTCGCCGGAGCAAGTGAGGGGTGAGGACGTCGATGGGCGCACCGACATCTATTCGCTGGGCGCCGTGATGTATCGCGGCCTGACCGGACACTATCCGTTTACCGCGAACACCCCGATGGGCATGTTCACCAAACATCTCACCGAAGAGCCGCCGTCCATCATCAAGCGTCATCCCAAGCTCAACGTGCCGATTGGCATCAGCGAAGCGGTTCTCAAGTGCATGGCCAAAGAGAGAGAGGAGCGGTTCGAGACGATCGAACAGCTACGCGAGTTGCTGCTCACTGAGCTGAACGCCTTAGGTTTGCCGAGCAGTGACGGGTTCTTCGTCAGCGATTCCTTCACCTCGGGGATGGCGATGCGAAAACCGCGGGAAGTCCTCCCCGATCCCGAGCTGGCGCAGAGCCAAATCGCAACACGCGAAGAGCTCGAGGAATATGAAGGGAAACTGCGGCGTGTTCGCTACGGAGCTTGGGGGCTGCTGGGAGCAGCGCTGCTCGGTGGTGTTGCCGCGTTCGTCTCCTACCGGGTATCGACCGTGGAGACCTTCAGTGGCATGGAGCTCGAGCCGAACAACATCGCGGCCGACGCGAATGCGCTGCCACTAGGCCAAGTGGTGCGAGGCTATATCGGGCGCAGGCCAGAGCTTGGCCAGGGCGACCGAGACTTCTTCGCGTTCGCGCTGCCCGACACTGGCAAGGCCTTGCATTTGCGCATAAAACTGAGTGCCCTGCCCAATCTGGCGACTTGTTCCATACTGTACCGCGCCGGGTTCAATCAGCCGCAGGCTCAGTACTGCACTGGGCAAAAGGGTCAGGATCTGGTGGTGCCAGCGGTGCGGCTCCAGTCGGGCAGCTACTATCTCGCCGTCCTGCAAGATCGCAACCCGCCTGTGGGCTCCAAAGTTGCTTCTCCGATACACGAGAATGTCTCCGACGCGTACCGTTTGAGCCTCACCTTGGTCGATGCGCCAAAAGGCGAGGTCGAGCCCAACGACCAGTTGGCCGGAGCGCAGGACATCGCGGTGGATACCGAGGTTCGCGGCACCTTGGCCTGGGTCGGCGACGAGGACTACTTCTGTGCCGATTCTGGCGACACGCCGCGTCGTTGGCAGATTCGAGATGGGACCCGCCGGGGCGGAACCGTGCTCGAGGCGACTCCCTATGTGGGCGGCAGGGCAGCTCCCATCATGCGCATCCACGCCGCGCGAACCAAGCCCTTCGCACGGGTCCGTCACGACGCAGACGTCAACAGCCCTTGGCTGAGCCCCACACAAAGCGGGCCTGGTAGACGTTGCGTGCGGGTTCAGTTGACGCGTGATCCTTGGATTGACGCCGACGTTGGTATTGGTCCGCTGCCCAGCGCCGTGGGCTACGTCGTGAAGCTCGAGACCCCCCCTTGAGGCGGCGGCGGACGCTGCCCCTCGAGGCGGAGGCGCCGAAAAAGCGCGGGCGCTCATTGCTCGAAATAGCTGGGGCCCTTTGTTAGAGTCTCGTCGTGTCCCGCTCGCATCGCTCAGGGTCGACCGTGGCTCGCGTGCTGGCTGCCCTCGTGGTGGTGTCAGGCGCGGTGCTGGCCTCTTTCAGCTTTGCTGATGGCGTAGATCCGAGCGCACCAGCGACCATCGTGGTCGGCGCGCCTCGCGGCTTCGCTCCGCGCGCTCGCCTCGGAGACACCCGCCTGGGGCAATCAAGCAGTTTGCTGCCTACGAGCGCTAGTGAGCTGTGGCGTCGCGAGCTAACTAGCGGTCTCGACTTTCCTCCCGTGGTGGACGCAAGCGGAGGGGTGATCGCCGCGTTGGTCAGCCCCGAGGTGGTGCGCCTAGGCCCGGATGGCCGTCAGAGTTGGCGCGAGCGCTTGGGCGGCGCTTCTGCCGCCGTCGCACCGATCATCACCAGCGACGGTTCGGTGGCAGTACTTTGTACCGACGGTACGTTCTGGCGGGTGTCCGCCCGCGGACGGGTGAGCCA
Source organism: uncultured Polyangiaceae bacterium (assembly GCA_964599485.1). Taxonomy (GTDB): domain Bacteria; phylum Myxococcota_A; class Polyangia; order Polyangiales; family Polyangiaceae; genus JAPYTK01. The sequence continues at coordinate 3,098 of CAZRGL010000571.1, read as the reverse complement.
TGGCGTGGACCTGCAGACACGCACCAAGAACGCTGCTGCAACACCACTTGCGTTGGATGACGGTAGCGTGATCTTGGCTTCCGAGAGGGCGCTGCTACACGTCGATGCCGACGGAAAGGTTCGGGCGCGCGTACCGTTTTCCGAGCGGGCCGTTGGCGGTCTGATTGCGTATCGCGGCGGCGTGCTCGTCACGACACAGGACGGTGGCGTGTTTTCATGGCGGGCTCCTGGATCTCCTCGCAAGCTTGGTGACTTTGGCGGCATGGTCCAGCACGGGGGCGCTTTGCTCAGCAAGCGAACCCTCGTAGCGGTGGTTCAAAGAGAGCGGGTCTTGGCTTTGGATCTACCGACCGGAACGACCACGGTCCTGGCTGACGGTGCGGGGCTCCGGCATTTCGAAGGACCAGTCACCCTCGACCAAGCTGGCATCATGATGGTCACGAGCGGTTTTGGAGAGCTGTTCGGCCTCGATGGTCACGGTATGTTGGTCAGGCGGGTCCTGCTCGACAACATCGTGCTACCAACCAGTACGGACGCGGGCGTGCCCTTCCCCAGCATGTTCCGCGCAACGCCCCCACTCATCGTCGATGCAGCAGGAACCGTTGCGTTCGTACGCAACAACGGTCGCTTTGGCCTGGTCGACGATCAGGGCATGATGAGCTTGCTCGATCCACGCGTGTGCTCACGACCGCTCGCAGTCTTGCCTTCAGGCAAGGGGCGCTTGCTGGTCGCTTGCCGTAGTGGGTCGGTGATCTTGTGGGGCAACAAGCCTTAAGCGATGCTCGATCTGCGCTCCGACACGGTGACCCGACCCAGCGAGGCCATGCGTCGAGCGATGGCCCGCGCCGAGGTCGGAGACGACGTCTATCGCGAGGATCCGAGCGTGCGTCACTTGGAGGAGACGGTTGCCGACCTCGTGGGCAAGCCCGCTGCCTTGTTCGTGCCGAGTGGCACCATGGCCAACCAAATCGCGCTGCTTTGTCACACCAGTCGGGGCGATGAGGTCATTTGCGGGCAAGCAGCGCACTGCGCTTTCTTCGAATCGGGGGCTGCGCCCGCGTGGTCAGGCGTTCAGTTTCAGCACATAGGGCAGGAAGGACTTTTCGGCGCCGAGGAGGTTCGGGCAGCCATCAAGCCTCGTGCTTACTACTGCCCCAACACGAGCCTGGTGGTGGTCGAGAACACCCACAATGTGTCGGGCGGAAGAGTGTTCCCGCAGCAGGATGTGGAAGCGATTGCGGCGCTGGCGCGCGAAGAAGGCTTGCGGCTGCATCTCGATGGCGCACGCGTTTGGAATGCAGCAGTGGCAACAGGTCGGCCTGTCGCGGAGCTGTGCGCCCCCTGTGACACGGTCAGCGTGTGTTTCTCCAAAGGTCTTGGCGCGCCGGTAGGCTCTGCTGTTTGCGGTGACCACGCCACCATCGAGGCTGCCTTGCGTTTTCGCAAAATGCTCGGCGGCGGCATGCGCCAAGCGGGGATTGTGGCTGCTGGAGCGTTGTTTGCGGTCGAGCACAACCGCCAGCGCATCCTGGAGGATCACCAAGCCGCACGAGCCATCGCCGAGGCGTTGCGCGGTATCGACGGCGTGCACGTCGGCGAGGTGGAGACCAACATCATCATGGCTCAGGTCGAGGTGGACGCGCAGCATGTGGTTGTCTGTGCCGAGAAAGAAGGGGTCTTGCTCTCGGCGTTCGGACCGGGCCACGTACGCCTCGTGACTCATCTAGATGTCGCGGCCCATCTCGACCAGCTCATCGCAGCGCTCGTAGCAGCGTTTCGTGGGGCGTCGGGTGGCCGCGGTGGGAACAGCAGATGAGCGGGCGCAACTGCACATCGGCGGAAACGGCCCCAGGCGTGTTGGTGCTGGCCTTGGTGATGGGGGCTCTGCTGCTACTCGCGTGCGGTCCTGCTCATGGTGAGGCGTGGAGTCAGTCCTTCATGGCAGCCAAGCGGGCGTACAATGCTGGGCGCTACGAGGAAGCAGCTCGGCTGTACGCCGTCGCGGCGGGGCAGGCCAAACGCGTCAAGGATCGCGACGAGGCTTACTTCATGCGCGCACGCATGTATCTGCGACTCGAGCAATGGTCGCAAGCCATGGCCGTACTGCGCGAATTGATGAAAGTCTCTCCCCGCGGGCCGCGCACCGCGCGGGCGTTTTTCGAATACGCGCGGATCACCGCCAATCACGTCGACGAAGCGCAAGGCTGGCGTCTCAGGCAGCAAGCGGTCGAACACTATCCCAATCATGGTGCCGCCCGGCTGGCGCTCAGCCAAGTGGTGCGCCACACCGCTGAGACCCAAGGCGAGGAGGCCGCCAGAGCGCTTCTGAGACGCTGGTTGAAGCTCTTGGCCAAAAGCGACGCTGAGCAGAAGGTCAAATACGAGCTCGCGCTGTCGTTGCGACGCAGCGGCATGCTCGCCAAGGCCCGCGAACAACTGCTCCGCACGGCTCGCGAGCACCCCTACCCCAAGGGCAATCTGACAGACGATGTGCTTTGGCATGCCTCTCAGCTTGCCGAGGAGCTCGGCGATTATCGTGGTGCGATAGCGCATTTGCGCGAGTTGCTCGCTTCTCGTGAGATCGCTCAAGGAGGCAGCTACGAACGACCTCGCTTTCCTGCCGCGCAAAACCGCATCGCAGTGCTCTATCGCGATCGCTTAGGTGACTTGAAGGCCGCGCGGCGTGCGTTCAAAGCAACCTACACGCGCCACGCGACCTCGATCCTCGCCGATGATGCGATGTGGCAAGAGGCGCTGCTGGCACGGCAGCTCGGCGACGCCCAAGGAAGCTGCGCCGTGGCGCGTGACATGCCCGAGCGCTATCCAAGCTCGAGGTACCTTCGCTGCTTGCATCAGTTGTGTAGCGCGCTCGAGCCGGATCCAAAAGCTCGGCCGTGCCCCCCATACATCTTACGTCAGCTGCAGCCCCAGCCCACGATTACGAGCCCTTGAGGCTTGTGTGTGAGTGTGCGCCAAGCTGCCACCAACTTGGCGGCCAGGCGCCTTTGCAGGTGTGCGGCAGTCAGTGGTTGGATAGGCTTGTCATGGGGCATTTCTTCTCAAAGCTATCGTGGAGGATTCGGTATGCGCGGCTATCG
>CAZRGL010000570.1:5589-7158 GCA_964599485.1 uncultured Polyangiaceae bacterium | reverse complement strand
AGAAGAAGAAGAAGAAGAAGAAGAAGAAGAACAAGAAGAAGAAGAAGAAGAAGAAAAAGAAGAAGAAAAAGAGTCGCAAGGCACGTATCGAAGCGGCCAAGAAGGACGCCGAAAAGGCCGACCAGCCGAGGCCGAGCGTCCCCCTACCAGCGCCCAGTGGTAGCGCAAGCGCTTCCGTCACCTTCAGCTCGACCGTCACCGCCACGACCACCCCAGCGGCGGCAACCGCGAGCGCATCTGTGACGGCCACGAATCCGCCCGCGCCCACCGTGAGCGCGAGCGCAACCGGACTTAGTCTGGGCAGTGGTGGCAGCGGGACCGTGCCCAAAGTTCCCTGGTGGCAACGAAGCAAAGACGAGCCACTGAACATCACCCTCAAGGAGCTCGGCGAAGGTGACGGGACGATCTCCAAGCGCATGGTCAAGGGTTTCTTCATCGCCATCGACCGCACGTTCGGGTGGAACAACCGGATGTGGTACCGGACCACCGAAGGGCTGATTGCCCCGACCGACCGCATGATCATCCCGAAGACGCCGACCCTGAAGGGCCTGGCGCCTCCTGAGGGCGTGACCCAAGTCGGGTTCATCCGCTCAGTGCGCGCGTACAAGTACAAGCTCAGCGATGATGGCAAGAAGTTCAAGCGGGCCGGGAGGATCAAGCGCTTCAGTGCCTTCGGGCTGACCCGCAAGACGCAGCTGTACCGGAAGCGACGCTACCGCGAGACCAGCGACGGCTGGTGGATGCGAGGTATCGACGGCACCTATACCGATCCAGGGCCGCGGCCATCCAAGATCGCCGACGACGAAAAATGGATCGACGTCAACCTGACCCGCAGAACACTGGTTGCGATGGTCGGCGACAAGATCGTATTCGCAACGTTGATCTCGCCGGGCAAGACCTCCAAGAACAAGAAGCGAGATCACCGCACCAAGACCGGGTCATTTCGAATCCGCGAGAAGCACATCTCCACCAAAATGGATGGCGATGGCACAGCGGCGGGCGACCTGGCCTATAGCATCATGGATGTACCGTACGTGCAGTACTACGACGGTTCCTACGCGCTGCACGGGGCGTTCTGGCACAACAACTTTGGGCGCGAGCAGAGCGATGGCTGCGTCAAGTTGTCCGCTAGTGACGCGAAGTTCATGTTCGCATGGAGGGATCACCCGTTTCCAAAAGGCTGGCATGGCGTCTGGTCTTCGCCCAAACGCAAGGGCAGCTGGGTCGTCATCCACGAGTAGGTCTTGACAGCGGGCCGAGTTCGCGAATAATCGCCGTCCCCAGGGCGGCCGCCTCCGCCTCGCCCACACCGGGCGAGGTGGTAGGGCAAACTGAAGGGGCGACCGCTGCAGCGATATGGATCAACTGTCGGCACACCTCGACCGCGGCTGGGACCTCGCCCAGAAGGGCGATGCGCGCGGGGCAGAATCCTCGGCACGCCGTGCCATCGAGCTCTGTCCCGAATCGCCAGAGGCGCATAATCTCCTGGGTTTCGTGGCTACCCTCGACGGCGAGTCGGAGGACGCGATTGAAGCTTATCGACAGGCTATCTTCCTCGACGAGACCTAT
>CAZRGL010000570.1:0-5579 GCA_964599485.1 uncultured Polyangiaceae bacterium | reverse complement strand
GTGGTAGGCCCTCTTCGGCAGGGGCGACCGCAGCGTCGCCGAGCTGCTGGTCCATCCCTTGGCTGACTACGATCAGGCTGCCGACATGTGTGACCAGGTTCTGACCGTCACAGACTATGCGGACGAGGTCGTCGACGCCTTGTTGCTCAAGTTCGAAGCCAAGCTCGCTCAGGGAGCGCTCGAAGCCGCCCGCAAGGTCTTGGCTGCGGTGCCTGAAGGCACGTTCCCGACGACCATCCACAACTTCCTGGCCGGTCGCGCCTTTTTTGAGGTCGGCGACCACGAGCGCGCCAAGACCCTCATCGCCAAGGCCACCGAAGAGGACCCGACGCACGCGGAGGCGCAATACTACACAGGGCTGTTGTGTGAGGGCGCTGGGGATCGCCGCGGCGCTTGCGAAGCTTTTTTGCGCACACGACAGCTCGAGCTCGAAGCAGGCCTACCTGCATGGGCACCGAACGCCGAGACCTTCTTGATGTTCACCGAGCAGGCCATTCGCAAGCTGCCCGAGCCGCTGCGCAACTTGCTAGACGGCGCCGAGCTGTACATCAGCGACCTGCCGGGGCCCGAGGCCATCGTCGACGGAGTGGATGTTCACGCTCTGACGATGGTGGACGCTGTGGCCAACGATTCTCTCGGCGAGCTGCCCGAGGACGATGCCGCTGCGCTCGAAGCACTCGAAGCGGAGGAGATCACGCTGCGCGTGTTCCTGTATGCGATCAACGCTCTGCGCGCCGCCGGCAATCTCCACGATCTTTCGCAGATTGTGCAGGAAGCCCTCGAACGGGAAATCCGGGCTACGGTGGACCCCGATCACGAGCCCTGCAATTGCGGTCGCTGCAATCCCAACCAATGAGCCGAGGCCGGTGAAAGCCGCCACCTCGGCAGGTCTGGGTCTGCTTGCCGCTCGCTGAGCTACTTTCGAAGCTCGCAGCCGTCCTCAGCGTCGTTCAGCGTCGGGAGGCGCCGCTTGCCGATGGGGCCTTCGTCGACATAATCACGAAGTGCCATCATCTCTTTGAGCGCTTCCAGCTTCGCCAGCGCGCGGACCTCTACTTGTCGAATCCGCTCACGGGTCAGGTTCATGATGGCGCCAACGTCCTCGAGGGTCGTGCCACCACGGTCAGCTACGTCCAATGCACAGGTCTCATTCATCTCCCACACCTCGAGATCAGGAAAATTGAGCTTGATGGCACCGGTACGCGGCGACACGTCGAGATAAAGATGGTGCTTGCAAGATACGTAAGGACAGGGGCGTTCCGATGACGTGCAATCTACGCGTTGAGCTGGCTTCCAATAGCCCGTCTCCGGGTAAAGCAAGCGGCCGAGCTCCAGCTCGCGCTTGGTCATCCGCTTGACGCTTATCGTGCGCGCGCGAACCGCGCGCTTGCGCCGGCTGCGACGTTGCTCGCGGGTCACTGCCGTATCCGCAGTCTGAGCGGTTCGACACGCGAGCGAACCGTCGATCGCCAATGGATCGACCTCGTCTAGCGCCAGCTCCCCACCTGCAACCGCCTCCAGGATCTTCTCAGTTTCCGCACCGGCCATGTCTTCCTCCCGTAGCCCTCGAGTTTCCATATCCTCAGGATTGCGGACAAAGCTGTTCGCCCGCGTCCCCCTGCGCACACCCATCTTGCGCACCTGTCGTCCAGGTGCTGTCCCCCTCATCACGCTCCCATCCCTCACCCAACTAGGGCGACGGATGGGGCTCAGACAGTGACGGCTGGTACCATCACAGTCCTTTCTGGTTGGCTGCTGTTGTTGCTGACGCGCCTAGCGCGTCCAGGCTCGGACCAAAATCCGAGCGAGCTCCTTGGGGCGGAGATGGCGACAAGCGACCTGGGCTTGCTCATGAGGCCATCTCCGAGCGCGTTGCATCGCGCTTCTGACGTTGATCGGAGATCATGCGCTGCTCGATCTTCTCGAGTCGCTCGACCAGCTCACCGGCCAAGGTGCGCGCACGACCGAGATCCACGGACAAGGCCCTGACGCCCATCGCGTCACGCTCTCCTACATTGCTGTCCAGCACCTCGAAGATCTTGGCAAGGGTCTGCTCGAGCGCCTCGATGTCACCTCGAACAAATAGAAACCGCTGCTGAATCTCCTCGATCGTCAAATTCTGCGCCATCAACTCTTTGATGCGGAGAACCTGGCGAATCACGCGAACTGGGTAAAGGCCGCGTGAGCCTTGGTGCTTTCCCTTTCTTCCCACCCGAACGCTGCGCGGCAACAGCCCGAGCTGGACCCATTTGCGCAACGTCGCTTCGCCAAACCGGATCTCCTGCTCGGCAAAGAAACTGAGCAGATTGGCGGAGGTGATCCCGTCGGCGTGTTGCGCCTCGACTTCTTCCAGAACATTGTCGGGAACCTTCACCATCTGCGTCGCCCGTTGATTGCTGGAAGCCGCTGATCGGCCGCCACCGGTTGTGGACAGCTTGTGGCAAACACCACCAAATGCCCACTCAACGGCAACCAATGTATTCCACTCAATGGAATCCAGTCAAACGATTGCCAAACGAATTTCTCCGTTTCCCCGCAAGTATCGGCCAAATGCGCCCGAAAGGCGCCCTGGGCGGACATTATTCGTCATGTCTGTGGACAATTTGTGGATAGAGAATACCTGAAATTGTCCTTTTATTGCGGCAACTTGAGCACCATTACCCACATTGGAGCCAAATGTGCACCGTAAACCTCCATCGTGATTACCGGAAAGCGCTTGACCTCGTGCCGGGCTAGCCCCTTGATCGGTCCGTGCCAGCCGAATCGCAGCGGGTTACTCGAGACGTCACCGCCCGAGGGGTGCGGATGCGGGTGATCGAGGCTGGCGAGGGGCGCGGGCCACCGCTGATCCTCGTACACGGTTTTCTCGCAAGCCACCTCGTCTTCGACGACGTCATCGACTCACTCGCTGATACATTTCACGTAATTGCCCCCGATTTGCCAGGTTTTGGCGAGAGCGAGAAGCCGAGTCCGCGACGATATGCTTACGGTGTCGAGGCTTTTTCGGAAGCACTAGCGGATCTGGTGGCCGCCTATGGCTTGGGTCAGGCATCGGTGATTGGCCACGGCCTCGGCGGAGCCGTTGGCATCACCTTGGCGGCCCAATACGCAGAGCTCGTTACGCGACTCGTCGTAGTGGCACCCTTGTGCTATCCGCACCGATTCGATCTGCGCATGCGTTTGCCGTTGATGCCGCTGGTAGGAGGGCTGATTTTCAAGCAGATCTACGGCCGCGGACTATTAACGAGCTACTTCAGAGATGAGGTGTTTTTCTCAGGAGAAAACACGCCATATTGGCGCATCGATCGGTTCTACGAGTACTTCAACACCCCTTCCGCTCGAGAGAGCGCCCATGCGGTGCTCAAGTCGATGCTGGACACGCGATCCATCGTCGCCCGCGTTGGACGCATCCGCCGCCCTACCCTGGTCGTCTGGGGACGGAGCGACCGCGTCACCCCGGCAGCGCACGCCCACAAGCTCGCCCGAGATGTTCCCAACGCGCGCCTCGAGCTTTTCAATGCTGGCCATGCGCCCCATGAGGAGCGCCCCCGACAGTTCGTTTCGGTGGTGCGGGAGTTCTTTGAAGGGCGCCGCTGATGATGACGAGGTGGCTGAGCCCTGAGGTGCGGCAGCGTTTCGCGCGCGATCGATCGGCGATGTTCGGTCTGGCCATCGTCGTGAGCTTGCTGTTGTTCGCGACGCTCGGACCAATCCTGATCCCCGCCGACCCCAATCTCAGCGACTTCTCACTACCCCGTAGCGCGGTTGGAGGACCGCCTAGCGCGAGTTGGGCACATCCGCTCGGTGCCGACGGGCTTCATCGTGATCTGTTGGCGCGGCTCGCGCACGGCGCCCGTCTGTCGATGCTGATCGCCTCGCTGGCAACACTGTTGGCGCTACTCATCGGCACGGCCGTAGGGGTAACAGCGGGCTATTTCGAGAGCAGCCGCCATGATTGGGTCGACAACGCCTTGATGCGCATGGTGGATGTGGCGTTGGCCTTCCCCTATTTGCTGCTCATCACCGCGATCGGCGTAGCGGTCGATCGGGCCGACGTAGCGACCATCGTGTTGATTCTCGGGCTGACGAGCTGGATCGGCATCGCCCGCGTCGTGCGAGCCAAGACCCTACAGATCAAACAACACGACTACATAGCGGCTGCCCGCGCGCTCGGCGCAGGCCCTTGGCGAATCATCAGACGCCACCTGCTGCCGGCACTGGCGGGCACGTTGTTGGTCATCGGTACCCAGGCAGTCGCACAGATGATCCTCGCCGAAGCCGTCCTGGGCTACCTGACGGTGGGCATCGAGCCGCCCCAAGCGACCTGGGGCCGCATGCTGCACGAAGTCGAGCACTACCTCGGTGTGCAGCCTCTGCTCGTCGCCGCGCCAGCCATGGCCATTGTGCTCGCTGTGCTGGGTTGTACGCGAGTGGGCGATGGGCTGCGTGACGCGCTCGACCCTCGCCAAGAGGCAACGCCGCTTCCGGCTCGAAGCCGCTTGCCCTTCGACATGTTCTTGCTAGCGGCAGCCATGATCTTGCTGGTCGGCTTTGCGCGTCCCGATCCATTGCAGCCGCCTCGGTCTACCGCAACGTCGACGGCGAAGTCTGCGGCGGACACCCCGCGCAGGGGCGGGGTGCTGCGACTGGCCACACAGGTGGCGCTACTACATTCTCTCGAGCCTGCGACGGCCTACAACGAAGCTGCGCGGGCCATCAACGACCTGATCTTCGCACGCCTGGTCACCCACGATGAGCGTGGCAAGTTGGTCAGCGAGCTTGCGGAGCGGTTCGAGGTACAAGACAGCGGCAAGCGATTCACCTTCACCTTACGCAAAGGCCTCAAGTTCCATGACGGGACGGCACTGACCGCAGCCGACATCAAGCGTTCAATCGAGCGAAGCTTGCACCCAAAGACCGCCTGCCCGCGGGCCAGCCGGTATTCAGCAATCGTCGGGTTCGAAGCCTACCGCAATGGCAAGACCACATCGCTCGAGGGCCTGCTCGTGCCTTCCAGTCACACGTTTCGCATCGAGCTGTCGAAAAGCGATGCGTCCTTTTTGTCGCTTCTCGCGCTGGGTTTTGCAGCTCCAGTGTGCCCCTCTTCCGGCGTCTTCGTCGACGCCAAGAAACCAGTCGAGCCCTGCGGTGCGGGTCCGTTCCGTTTCAGCCGATTTGTGCGTGGTGAGCGCATCGAGTTGAGCCGATTCGACGACTACTTCATCGCTGGTCGTCCCTACCTCGACGGTGTGGTCTGGCAACTTTCCGTGCCAGCACGCAACCAACGCTACCGCTTCGAGTCGGGGCAGCTCGACGTGATCAACACCCTGACGGGAATCGACTCCAACCGATTCGCCAGTGATCCGCGCTGGGCGTCGCAACGCCGCTGGGTCACCGAGCCGGCGACTCACGGGATTCTGCTCAACACCCAGATGCCGCCCTTCGACAATCGCCACTTGCGCAGGGCCGTGGCGTTTGCGCTCGATCCAAGCGTCTTGCCGAAAGTACGCGCTTCAATAGCTGCCACCGACCGACTCGTGCCCCCCGCCGTCCCGGGCCCAGCACCCAGCGCGCCGATG
>CAZRGL010000569.1:0-7161 GCA_964599485.1 uncultured Polyangiaceae bacterium | reverse complement strand
CCGCCGCGACCTGGCTGCCTTGAAGCTGACAACAGGAGGTGCATCATGACCCGACGAAACAAGACCACCCAGCGAGCCAAGTTGAGTCGGCGCCGGTTCCTTCATGGGAGCCTCGCCTTGACGAGCGCAGGAGTGCTCGGCTGCTCAACCGGTAGCGCCGAGGATTCAGAACAACAGCCGCCCCAGCCATCGGGCAAGCGGCCGAACATCTTGCTCATCTATGCTGATCAACACCGCGGTGATGCTCTGGGCGCAGCCGGCCATCCCGTGCTGCAGACTCCGCACCTCGATTCGTTGGCAGATGAAGGAGTGATGTTCAATCGCTGCTTCGCAAGCGGCTCGGTGTGTAAGCCGTCGCGGGCTTCGATGATTACGGGCCACCACCCGCATGTGCACGGCGTCATGGATAACGGTGACACTGCCGACCCAGCTACCAACTACAGTCACGTCCGCGCTGTTCGCGACGCCGGCTATCTCACCGCCCTCGTCGGCAAGACCCACTTGCACGATGGCAAAGGACATCTGGACGAGCACGCCCACGTTCTCGAATCGTGGGGCTTCGAGGACATTCTCGAGCTGACAGGACCAGGTGAGTCGGCGGGCGTCGAGAGCCGTTGGTCGGATTGGCTCAAAGAGCAATCACGAGGCGAGCCCAACAAGTACGAGCGTTTCCGTGACTACATCAAGCACTACAACAAGAACCACAAACACGATGCGCAATGGGAGACGCGCGCCCCAGATGAAGATCCCTGGAAGCTGAGCACCGACGATCACCTCGACGTATTCACTGGTCGGAGCGCGGCGCAATGGCTCCGCGACTACGACGATGAGCGTCCTTTCTATCTGCAGGTCTGTTTCCCTGGCCCCCACAGCCCTTTCGACGCCACGAGCGAGTACCGCAGCTACGACCAAGACGATCCGCTCATTCCCATCGGATCGATGCAGCCGCCCTCAGCGCCCCTTTCGCCCGTCATCGTCGGCTCGCAATCGTACATGACCGGGCCGCAAAGCGCGGCCCAAGCCCGCAAGTTGCACGCAAAGTACTACGCGAAGATCACCATGATCGACTCGATGGTCGGCGAGATCATCGATGCGCTACGCGACGCGGGACAGCTCGACAACACTTGGGTGGTCTTCAGCTCCGATCATGGCGACATGCTTGGCGACCATCTCCTGATTGGCAAGCTGGTGTTCTTCGACAAGGCCATCCACGTGCCGCTCATCGTGCGTCCTCCGGAGGCACTTGCGCCGACGCCGAGCGCCGGTTGGAGCTCGGACGCGTTGGTCGATCAGTTGGACATGACGGCAACGATAATGGCGATGGCCGGTGTGGATCCTGGCGAAGTCACCGGCAGGTCGTTGCTCACGACCATCACGGAGGGCCCTGACGCCGCCGGCGCACATGTCGGCAAACCATCGGTACTTTGCGAGAGTTTCGATCACGCCATGATTCGCACCGATCGCTACAAGCTGGTGGTCGCCGACAATCCTGAGGATTGGAAGGGCGAGGACCGCAGCGTGTGGGAGCTCTACGACCTGGACGATGATCCGGGCGAGCTGGTCAACCGTGTGGACGATCCGGACTATCAGGACGTCCGGCAAGAGCTGCTCGCCGATCTGCAAGCGCAACTGTAAGCGGGCATCCTGGCGATCGGGTTGGAACATGCGCCCAGCGGCGTGCCTGAGCAGGGCCATACGAGGTGCAAGGCGCGCTTGGCCGTGCCATGCTGGCCGCCTATGCAACGTGCTCGACCGCTGTCACTGTTGGTTCTGGCTCTCGCTTTGCTCGCCAACGCCTGCTCCATGTTCGGGCTCGGTGGTGTTGGAACCGCGGCCTGTCCTGCGTTGGGAGGCAACGTGGACGCGCTGCGGGCCTCGTTTACGGCCCAAGCGCAGCTCGACGCCAAGATCCGCACCTTTGTTCAGGCGGCCAAGGACATGGCCACGATTTCGGCGCGCATCGAGGCGGAGGCCAGCGCGGCTTGTCAACGCATGGGCCGCGATTTGGGTCTGAGCCCGGCGCACATGAAGCCCCGTAGCGGCGTTGGCGGAGCGGCGACGGGCGCATGCGAAGCGGTTGGCGGTTACATCAGGACCATCCTGCAGCAGGGGATTGCGGTAAAGGCTACGATGACGCCACCGCGCTGCCAGCTCAACGCACAAGCGCAGGCTCGCTGCGGCGGCGCCTGCAACGTAGGCGCCGATAGCGATTGCCGGGCCAGCTGTGAGGCCCACGCGAGCGTGCACGCTGGCTGCCAACCCGCGGTCGTCAACATCACCACATCATCTACGGTGCCGATGGCAGCTCGTTTGCTCGCGACCATGCGAGCCAACTTGCCGCAATTGATCCACGCCCAAATCACCCTCGGCCAGCGCTTGCTGCGCAACGCCCAGGTCGTGGCCCACCTCGGCGGACAGCTGCGCACACGGCTCGCCGATGCCGGCGCTCGTGCCATCGCCTGCATCGCCGCTGCCGCCGACGCTGCTGCCAGTGCTTCGGTGCGCATCCAGGTCAGCATTCGCGCAAGCGCTAGTGTGTCGGGTCAGGTCCTCTAGCGCGTCACGCTCGGCCTCGATACATGTTGCTGCTGAGTGATTGTCCGGATGCGCTGCCGGATGTGCTGCCTGCGGGCAGCTCGTGGCAGACCTGCGCTGCGTTGGACTTGCCCGAAACAGAGCGAGGGTTGTGGCAAGCCCTGAGTGGCTCCGACGTTTGTTGGATCGCTCGGGTGGACTCGCACGATGAGCCCGCGCTGCGACCGGCGCTGGATCTCTGGTCTTGTTGCATCATCGTCGAGCAAGCGTCTCGCTCGCAGTTCGACGTGCTCGGCGACCTCTATCGCCAACAGCAAGCGATGCCGCCCTCCGTAGCGGCCTTGGCGCTTACCGGTCAACGCTTCCACGGTCACCGCAATCGTCCATGGGTGGCCCGACGGGGCAATCTGCACTTGTCGGCTGGACTCGCGCCAGAGCTGCCGGCCTCGCTTTTGGTGCCGGCGCTGACCATGCTGCCGGCGGTGGCTACGATCGCCGCCGTCCGCCGCGCGACCTCGGGGGCTGTCGAGCCCACGATCAAGTGGGTCAACGACATCCTGCTCGACGAGTCCAAGATCGCTGGCGTGCTCACGGCCACGCAAATCCGAGCGCACACCGTTCAATCAGCCGTGTTGGGTATTGGGCTCAACGTGGCCTGCGCGCCCACCGTCCCGCCGACGCCCTTCGTACCTTCGGTCGGCTGTTTAGCGGGTGCGCTTGCCGACCCACCGAGCTTGGGGCACATGCTCTGGCACCTGCTCGCCTCCTTAGCAGAGCGCTACCAGCAGCTCTGCGCTGTCGGACCTGATGTGCTGTGGCAACGCTACCGCGACGCCTCCTCTGTGGTGGGCCAGCGCGTGCGCGTCTACGACGAGACGTTTGGCGAGCGGAGCTTGGAGGGAACGTGGCCCGAGCCGCTTGCTCGTGGTGTTGTGACCAGCATCGAGCCGGACCTGTCGTTGCGCTTCGAAGGGCGAACCGAACCGCTGGCAAAGGGCCGTCTTGCTATGGAGCACGCTTGTTTGCGCTTCAAGCGCTAGGCTGGGCCAAGACGACCAATAATCGCATATTTAGCGCAGGTCCCTCCGCGCTTGACATCCCGCAGCGCCCACGTTTCGCTGTGTGCTTACACCTTGAGTCTCGTAACGCGGCATGTTCTGCATGCTGGCACCTGCGCGAGGCCCAGCGAGCGGTATTGCCATTCGCTCCGGAGACAGTTTTGCCGCCTGATCCAAGCATTCTCATCGCCTGTGCGGCCGCCTTTGCGGCAGTTTTCGCGCTTCTGACCTTTCTGGCCATCGTCATGCAGCTCATCACTCTGGTGTTCCCCGAGGATGAGCCCAGCACCGACGCGCCGGTGGTAGCGGCGATCTCGAGTGCAGTTGCGGCAGTCATCCCGGGCGCGAAAGTCGTCCGCATCGAGGAGGAGTCATGATCTTCACAAGCAAACCCAAGAAGATTCGCGTGATGCTCACCACGTTCCGCGATGGGCTGCAGAGCTCATTCGGAGGCAAGGTTCGGCTCAACGACATCCTACCGGCGATGGAGGCGACCAAGGATGCCGGCGTGCGCCACTTCGAATTCGGCGGCGGCGCGCGTTATCAGGCGCCCTTCTTCTACGTCGGCGAAGATCCTTTCGCGTGTATGGACAAGATGCGCGACACGGTCGGCAAAGATGTCGACCTGCAGATCTTGACCCGCTCGGTTTCGGGCGTGACGTTGCAGACGCAGAATCTCAAGGCGCTCACTTTGCAGGCCAAGATGATGGCCAAGCACGGCACCACCTGGGATCGCAACTTCGACTTCCAAAACGACGCGAACAACCTGGCCAACACCGGCCAGCCCATCGTCGACGCCGGCATGCACCATCAGGTGTGTGTGGCGCTGATGGGTCTGCCCTTCGAGTCCAAGGAGGTTCACACTCCCGAGTTCTACGTCAACGTCATCAAGCGGGTGATGGATACGGGGGTCAAGTTCGACTCGGTGTGCATGAAGGACGCGTCCGGCACGACCGATCCCAAGACTTGCTACGAGACTGCCAAGGGTCTGAAGAAGATCTTGCCGCCCGAGATGCCGCTGTGGATGCACACCCACGACACCGCATCGATGGCTGTGGCTTGCTACATGGCAGGCATCCAAGGTGGAGTCGACGGCGTCGATCTGTCGATTCGGCCGATGGCTTCAGGCACCGTGCAACCGGATGTGCGCTCGATGTGGCACGCGCTCAAAGGCACGGGCTATTCGCTCGACATCGATCACACCAAGATCGGCGACATCGAGCAGCTTCTCAACGAAGGGCTCAAGGAGTACGCGTTCAACCCGGTGACCACCACCGCTGACGCCCGGGTGGTCGGCTTCCCGATGCCGGGCGGAGCGATTGGCCCCAACGTGCACATGATGGAGGGAGCTGGTTTGCTCCATCGCTACGGCGAGGTTCTGGCCGAGTTCCCGGTGGTCGTCGAGGCCGGTGGCGCTTGGACCAGCGTTACGCCCGGCAGTCAGCAGTATTGGCTGCAAGCGTTCAACAACGTCTTGTACGGACGCTGGGAGAAGATCGACGCTGGCTACGGCAAGAGCGTGCTCGGTTACTTCGGCCGCACTCCGCTGCCGCCAGATCCCAAGGTGGTCAAGATCGCCTCGCAGCAGCTCGAGCTCGAGCCTTTCAAGGGCAATCCGCTCGAGGCCGCGCCCGATAGCTTGTCGATGGCCAAAGAGGCGCTCGAAGAGCGCGGTCTGGATACCAAGGAAGAGAACATCTTCCTCGTGGCATCGGCCATCGTGCCCGGCAAGAAGATGGAGCTGAACGAGGGCATTCGCTTGCTCGAAGGCAGGCCCAAGATCGTGCTGCCGCTCAAGAAGAAAGCCGAGCCTGCCAAGGCTGCACCTGCCAAGGCTGCCGCGCCCGCTGCCGCGCCTGTCGCTGCAGCTCCCGTCGCTGCCATGCCGTCGGGGCCAGTCACCACGTCCTGCACGGTGGTAGAAAACGGCGTCTCACGGAACTTCCGGGTGACCATCGACATGCCTTCGGGCGGCGTGGCCGCTGCGGCCGCCGCGCCTGTAGCAGCAGCGCTTCCCGCTGCGCCCGCTGCAACCGGTGGCAGCACTCCTGTCTACTCGCCCTTCGATGGCAAGGCTGAGCTGGTCGACATCTTGGTCAAGGTTGGCGATAGCGTTTCAGATGGACAGGTAGTGGCTGCTGTCGAGGCGATGAAAGCCAAGCACGACGTACGCGCCCCCTGCTCCGGCACGGTGGTGAGCGTCGACGCTAGCCTTGGTGACGACATGATGGCTGGCAAGCCCATCATGAGCATCGGAGCCTGAGATGCAGGAGGCGCTGCTCTCGCTGCTGGAGAAGTCCGGTTTTGCTGGGCTGAGCTGGCAAAACCTGACGATGTTCGTCATCGGCGGCGTGCTCATTTTCTTGGCCGTCAAGAAGAAGTACGAGCCGCTGCTACTGATCCCGATTGGCTTCGGCGCCATCTTGGCCAACTTGCCGGAGGCCATGCTGAGCGCCTCGAGCGATGCCGCCAAGGCTGCCCACGGCGGCGCTCATCCGCTGCTGCAGATGGTCTACGACGTGGGGATCAAGACCGAGTTCTTGCCGCCGATCATTTTTCTCGGCGTAGGGGCGCTGACCGATTTTCGTCCCCTGCTGGCTCGGCCGATTACCTTCTTGCTCGGCGCGGCCGCGCAGCTGGGGATCTTCGTGGCTGCATTTGGCGCCTTCCATCTGTTCGGCTTCTCCATGAAAGAGGCGGCGTCGATTGGGATCATTGGCGGCGCCGATGGCCCCACCTCGATCTTCCTGACGGCCATTCTCGCCCCCCATCTGCTGGGCGCAGTGGCGGTGGCAGCCTACAGCTACATGTCGCTCGTGCCGGTCATCCAACCTCCCATCATACGGATGATGACCACCAAGAAAGAGCGCGCCATCGAGATGCCGCAGCTCAAGCCGGTGTCGAGGACCGCTGTAATCATCTTCCCGATCATCGTGGCGGTGCTGGCCTCATTGGCCATTCCCTCCTGCGCTCCGCTCATCGGCATGCTGATGTTCGGCAATCTGCTGCGCGAGTCGACGGTGACCAAGCGCCTCGAAAAGACCGCTGGCGGCCCGCTGGTCGACATCGTGACCATCTTCTTGGGCATCACCGTGGGAGCAACGATGGAGGGCGGCGCCTTCTTGCAGCCGCGCACGCTGTTCATTCTCGTGCTCGGCGCATTCGCGTTCTCCTTCAGCACCTTCGGTGGCGTTCTGTTCGCCAAGATCATCAACCTGTTCTTGCCCTCCGACCGCAAGCTCAACCCCTGCATCGGAGCTGCCGGCGTCTCGGCCGTACCCATGGCCGCCCGCGTCGTGCAGGACTTCGTCTCCAAAGAGAGCAAGGGCAAGGTCAACCCGCTGATGGCAGCCATGGGGCCCAACGTCGCCGGCGTAATCGGCTCAGCCGTAGCCGCCGGCGTGTTCCTCGCGCTGCTCAAGTAGAGCCGCTCGTGACGCTTGTTTGGCTTCGATCCTAGAGATCGAAGTCTTGGGCGTTGCTGGGCGGCTTGCGCCGCATTTTTTAACCACTGAGACACAGAGGCACGGAGATTTGTTTTTGGCTTTGTGGTTAGC
The DNA here is from genome assembly GCA_964599485.1 of uncultured Polyangiaceae bacterium. Classification (GTDB taxonomy): domain Bacteria; phylum Myxococcota_A; class Polyangia; order Polyangiales; family Polyangiaceae; genus JAPYTK01. Next base: position 11 of record CAZRGL010000569.1, on the reverse strand, counting down.
TTGTTTAATCG
>CAZRGL010000568.1:1868-7188 GCA_964599485.1 uncultured Polyangiaceae bacterium | reverse complement strand
CGACCGTGTCCTGGCTGGGCTCAGCCGGGTCAGCACGGTACTGCAGCCCGATCCACAACGCCGCATCGAGCAGCAGATTGCGTTGACGCGTCGATACGCTTTCAACCCACCGGCTTGGCAAACTCGCGACGTAGACGGTCGGGAGCCGGCGGTGTGCTTCGACATCCATCGCTGCCCACTTGCCGACTACTTCGAACGTGAGGGACTCTCAGAGTTGTGTGTCGACGCGTTTTGCGAAGGCGATGCGCTAATCGCCGAGCGTTTTGGCGTAGTGCTGGAGCGTAGCGGCACACTCGCTGGAGGCGCGCAGTGTTGCGATTTCAGCTGGCGTTTGCCAACCGCTGACGACTGACCAAAAGTTGAGCTGTACTCAGCGTCGGTACAGACCACTGATTGGTGTATGCCACTGTGAGCGAGCCGGGCTGCTCAGGCTCCTGCACTGGGCGTTGCCAACCCAGTAGGGACCATGCACCAACGCGGCGTAGTGGAAGCTGGCCGCCACCGCCGCAGCTGCGGCCAGCAAGGCCAAGGTCAGGGCGATACGGGGCGGACCCACCGCGAGGGCCACCACCAGCATGCAGCCCATGGGCAGCAACCACTGCATCAGCGGCTGGCCTGCGTCACACGAATGCAAGGACATCGCCACGCCGAGCAGCACCAACACCACCCCGAGCGCGGCAAAGGCAGCGCGACGCCAACTGGGTGTTTCGTACCAGCGCCAGCTCGCCGCCGCTGTCACGGCCACCATGACCGCAAGCCCGATTGCATGCACTGCTCCAGCCATGTCCCTTGGCATCCATCATAGTCTGGCTCGGTAAGCCTACTTGCAGAGAAAAGACGCTGCGCAGAGCCTCGGTCATCTCAAAAAGGACCGGGATAGGGGTCCTTCGGATCCACCGACTTGCTGGGGCTCGCCGCGGGCGAAGCGTCCGTCGCAGAGGGCCAGGCTGAGGTCGTGGACCGGCTGCTCGCAGGTGCTGCCGAGGTCATGGCGCGGCCAGTCAGAGCGCTGGGATTGGCATGAGCAGACCGGGTTGGCACAGCTGGGGCTGTCCTTTGCGCACCCGCTGGGGCTGAGGTCGCAGGGGTCGATTTGCTCACCGAGTGAATCGGTCCGGCTGCAGAACTTTGCCTCGTAACTGCGCTAGAAGCGGCAGTCGCGCCAACCGAGGGCTCGCTCTCCTGGTCGCCACCGCGCAGCGCCAGCACCCCAACGACTGCCGCTACGACCACGACCGGCAGCAGCGGCCCGCGCAGCCGCAGCCAGCTGCGTTGTTGCGGTTGACCGTCGGCGGGCGCCGTCCGAGCGACGAGGCGAGGGACGCCCGGCCCGCGTTCATCCAAAACGGGTCGGTGGCTCTGTGGGAACGTAATGCTCACGTCAGCGATGTCAGCCATCTCGGTGGCCATCTGTAGCGCGCTGTCGTGGCGATCTGCAGGAGCTTTGGCCAGGGCGCGGGCGAAGAAGCGATCGACCGCGGCCGGCAGATCCGGATCGATCGTGCTCGGCGCCTGTGGCGTCTCGCGAGTAATCTGCGTCATGATCTCTCCGACGCCTTCTCCGGCGAAGGGAAAACGCCCGGTCAGCGCCGTGTAGGCGATGACGCCCAGCGACCACAGATCGGAGCGATGATCGATCGCTTTGCTGCCATGGGTCTGCTCCGGGCTCATGTAACGAGGCGTGCCGACCATGACGCCCTCTGCAGTGGTTTGCGCCGACGGCACCGCGTCGTCCTGCAGCATCTTGGCAACGCCGAAGTCGAAGACCTTGACCTGTTCTTCGCCGAGCTCCAGCCGATGCAGAAAGATGTTCGCGGGCTTGAGGTCGCGGTGCACGATGCCAGCTTCGTGGGCGGCGCTCAGGCCCTTGGCCGTGTCGATGACGATGTTGGCCACCTCTGCCACCGACAATCGTCCACGCTCTTTGAGCCGCTGACGCAGATCTTCGCCCTCGAGCATCTCCATGACGATGAACGGGCAACCATCGGCCAATCCGTAGTCGTAGATCTCGACCACGTAAGGGCTGCGCAAGCGCGCGATCGCCATGGCCTCACGCTCGAAGCGCTCGAACCCGCTCGCCGCTGCCAACGAGCGACGCGACATCAGCTTGATCGCCACGTCCCGGCGCAGCTTGCTGTCAGATGCGCGCCACACCTGCGCCATTCCGCCGCGACCTAGCTCCCTTTCGAGCACATAACGGTCGGCGATGCGCTGTCCACTCTGTGCGAGCACGCGGCGCCCTCCGCCGGCCCCTTCGATGCGTGTTGCTAGTCCGGTCTCGGCTCCCGTGCTGTCAACCGCACCAGACAGCAAGTTGCGGCAATTCTCACAGCGATCGATGTGCTGCTCGACCCGCGCCCGCAACCGCTCGCTGAGCACGCCCTCCAGAAAAGCCGCAACGGTGTTGTCGTCAAGACATCCGCCGTTGCCGTTGTGCGCCTGTTGGCCGCCGTCCAAGTCAATACGGTAACATACGTCTAGATGGCCGTAGCAAAGGGGCGAGCGAAGGGGCGAGCGCAGGGGCGAGCGAAGGAGCCAGCCAGCGGAGGTGCCCCGTGACGCCGCCGGGTCCGAGGCCCGGCATCGAGGGCTTTCTAGACTGCTTGCCGGAGCCGGCCGCAACACAGCTGCGGGCCCTACCGGAGTTGGCAGACCGTCTCGATGCTGTGCTGGGTGAGGCCAAAGCGAGCTGGCCGCAGCTGCCGGTGCAGGACGATGTGTTCTTGTGCTACTTGGCCGAGCGGCTCAGCCACGACGAGCCGCTGGCGTGGCTGGATTCAGTTGCAGCCGCCGATCTCTTCCTCGCGTGTGGATGTGCCGACGGCCTCAACCCCGCGATAGCCGCTTTCAAGAGCACGCTGTGGCCTGCGATGCGGGCAGCAGTCCGGCGCAAAGCCCCCGAGCAACATGTCGACGACCTGTGCCAGCAGCTCATGGAGAAGCTATTCGTTGCGAGGGGCGATCGGCCTGCCACAATCAGCAAGTACGGTGGTCAAGGCAAGCTCTCGACATGGCTGCAAGTGGTCGCCACGCGCCATGTGCAAGAGCATCTGCGCAAGCAGCACCGACGAGCCAGAGCTGCCCAAGCAGCAGGTGCTGATGACGGGCAACAACAGGCAGCGTTACTCGTCGAGCGCGCCATCGCTTCGAACGATCCCGAGCTCGAGATGCTCAAGCAGCGCTATCGCAGCGAGCTCAAGTACGCTTTCCAACGCGCTTTTGCCGAGCTGTCCGTGCGCCAGCGCAATCTGCTGCGTCAAGAGTTCCTCGACGGCTTGAGCATCGATCAGCTGGGCAAGATCTATGGCGTGCACCGCGCCACTGCCGCGCGCTGGCGTGCGGCTTGTCGCACCACCCTGCTCGAGCGAACCCACCAGATTCTGACTACTGAGCTCGAGCTCGCTGAACGGGACATGGGCAGCATCATCGCCATGATCGAAAGCCAGCTCGACGTCAGTCTGAGCCGTTTGTTGCGCCACAACGCAACACAGGAGCACGCCAACGATTCTCAGTAGCAACCACCTTGACGACGCCGGGGCCATACCCCCGTCAAGGTGAGAGTTTGACCAAGAATACGCTGCTGCCAGCGCCTGGCGCTTGCAGCGCTCCGCTACCAAAATCGATGGTCTCGCTGAAGCTGCCGGTCATGAGAACGTTGTCGACTTCGTCCACCATCAGGGCGTCCACGACCTGCATGCCGCTTGCCCCGAAGCCGCGGCTCCAACGGTGCGCGAGCTCATCGCTGCGCGAGCCGTGCTTGGCCACGAACACGCTTCCTGTCTTCGAAGTATTGGCGGGCAACTTGCCACCGCCGAGGTCGATCGCGCCTTGGTATGCCCCAGCCCAAGCGATCTGACCGCTGCTATCGACATCCAGGGGGCCAGCGCGATCGTCGGCGCCATCACCGAACGGTCGCGCGAAGAGCTGGGACTCAGCGCTGATCCCGAATCCAACGACAAAAGCGTCACTTTTTCCAGCGCTCTGAATCGCCAGCTCGTTGGAGCTGCCTTCGAAATTCAATGCGCCGCCGAACGTGCCAGCCACATAGGGACCTGTCGTCGCGCCACCGTGCACGGCTCCGCCAGGCGGCGACACCCATCCGCTACTGCTCTGACAATCCGATTGCTGGGCCGGTTTGCCGTTGGATAGGTCGAACTTCGAAATCGCCAAGCCCTGACCCTGCGTGCATTCAACTTCTACTTCTGTGTCGGACACTGAACCGATTTTGAGCGAGCCAACCACGCCACCCACGACCATGACCAGTTTCGAGGTCTCCAGAACATCCATCACCTGGAGCTCGTCGCTGCTCTTCAAAGGCGCCGCCCATTGCAGACGTTCCTCCTGCTCGCCAAGCATGTCGGCGATGGTCAATCTCGCGACGAAACCGTCGACGCCAGTGCCACCTGACAAAGTCGTGTCGGTCCCATCGAAAGACAGGTCGTCGTCGAAGTGGCCCGCGATCAGTGCGTAGGTCGTGCTCGTGACACGCAACGCTCGAGCCGAGTCATCGCCGGAGCCGCCCAAGCGCGTGCTCCACAAATGCTCGCCTTCCCCGTTGAGCAGCATGATGAATATGTCGGTGCCAGCTTGTGCATGCAGCGCCTCGCTTTCGCTCGAGCCGAAGTTGACGCTGCCGTCGAAGCTGCCGGCCAACAAGATGCCCAAACCGCCTGGTACGACGCTCAGTTGCACACCCGACTCATCGCCGGCCCCACCAAAGCGCCGGGCCCAATGCAGCTCGCCGTCGGCCGAATGCTTGACCACGTAGATGTCACGCAGCCCTTGTGCTTCTAAGCTCTCACTGCCCACGCTGAGGCGACCCGAGAACACGCCGGCGCTGATGATGTCGCCTCTCTTGTCGATGCCCAGGCCCCCAGCGATCGCTTCCCCGTCGCTGCTGAGCTGCCGGCTCCAGAGCGCAACGCCACGGCCGCAACCGCCCTTGCCATCGCAGACCGCCTCACCACCGCAGTCGTCGTTCGGATCGCTTCCCGCAGCGGCGCGGACGCAGTGGCCGCTGGCTTCACAAGTCTCGCACACGCCAGGCACGGGTCCGAGTCGCTCGACCTGCTCGATGCCGAGCACGTCGCTACAACCGCCGACGGCCCAGACTGCCATCATGATCGGGATCATGCCTCGCCGCATCATCGCAGCGTAGATGAGCGCGGTCGCCCGCGCTACGGACTGTTGATGGGCGGTGCGCAACTGGTTGCACAAGCAGCGAAAGTCTGTGCAGGTTGGTGTCTGGCGAGCCTGCAAGCCGACGAGGCGATCCCAACAATCGGCTAGTTGCCCGGATGGCAAGCGGCCTGCAACAGCG
>CAZRGL010000568.1:0-1768 GCA_964599485.1 uncultured Polyangiaceae bacterium | reverse complement strand
AACTGCAACAGCGAACTGCAACAGCGAACTGCAACAGCGAACTGCAACAGCGAACTGCAACAGCGAACGTCCCAAAACGAAACACGCAAGATGGAGACGCCACCATGAAGAACTCAACCACTTGGGCGATACTATTTGCCTGGGGGGGCGTCACGACCGGCTCCCTGGCTTGGGCAGCCGACGACAAACCGAAGCTCGTCATCGACAGGAAGGCCACCACGAGCGAGGACAAGAAGAAGGACGGGGTCGATTGGCGGATAAACACGGCTGCCACCCTCAATCTTGGCGACAACCGCAGTGTTGTGGGCCAGCTCGATGGCTCCACCATCACGTTTGGCTTCAAGTTCGACAGTGCTGTGGACTATCGCCACGAGGGGCACGAGTGGCGTAACAGCGCCAAGCTCGCAGCTGGAATCACGCGCACACCGCAACTGGACGCGTTCGTCAAAGCTCAGGACAGCCTCGAGCTCGAGTCGATCTACCTCTACCACGTGTCCAAATGGTGGGGACCGTTCGCACGTTTTGCGTGGGCGACGCCCATGCTTCTCAGTGTCGATCAGCGCGCCGAGCAGACGGCCTACACCATCAGCAACCTCGACGGCAGCAGTGAAACGGTCACAGCCAGCAGCTTGCGGCTGACCGACATGCTCAGCCCGTCACGGCTCAAGGAGTCGGTTGGCCTGTACGCGCAACCAATCGCCAAAAAGCCTTTCAATCTCGAGTTTCGACTCGGCGCCGGCGGCCGCCAGACGTTTGCCAAGGGACAACGTGCCCTCGCCGACGACGAGGCAACCGCCGAGGTCGAGGTCGTCGAGCTCGACGATGTGCTGCAATTCGGAGCTGAAGCGGTGCTCGAGCTGTGGGGCACATTCCACAACAAGAAGGTCAACTACAAGGTGACCGCCGAGATGATGACGCCATTTCTGCACAACGATCTCCCGACAGGCGACGACCGCAACGCCCTCGACCTCAGCAACCTGTCGGCAAAAGCAGAGCTGTCGTTCAAGCTCGTCAAGTGGGCGTCGCTCGACTACAGCTTCAAGTCGATCCGCGAGCCCCAGCTCATCGACGAAGTACAGCTGCAGAATCAGCTGCTGCTTTCGCTCGGACTGACCGCCTCGGGGGGGCCGAAGGACGACGAGAAGTCCGCGTCGCGATGATGGCTGACGGGACAACCAGCACACCCGCATTGTTCGCGTGCTCGGCTCACCCGTCTTCTGAGCGCGCACTCGAAGACGGCAAGCAACTCCACCGAGAGAAACGACGCGCCCAACGGCCCGCGAAACCTGGTGACGCCACAACTAGAGGGCTCGGCTCCTTGGCAATTCGAGACTAACGTCGGCTCAATGGACTTGAGCACCCGTTGCCAACTGGCCGACCTCATCAGCGAATCCATCTACACGCGCGGCATCCAACCCAGGACTCAGCCCTGGATCTGGATGGCCCAGTTGTTCGGACCGCTATTCGAAAAGAACATCCCCATGCAAGCGCAATCCCGGTACGACAAGCGCACCTCCGCTGGCGTGCTCGTTGTCTTGCTGCCAGTGCTGATAGTCGGATTCGTGCTAGCGCTTCCTATCGAGCTCTGGCGCCATCTCAAAGCCAAACGCCACAATCGCCACCTCGACCGGCTGCTCGCGGCCGGCGATGTGGATGCACCGGCTGGTTCCTATCGTGAGCAAGCCAGCCCCAACGTCGACCCGGTCACCGCTGAGCTGCTCGCGGAATTGCGCGCCGCCGAGCGCGTTGCAGTCGTCGACTACCGAAT
>CAZRGL010000567.1:0-7191 GCA_964599485.1 uncultured Polyangiaceae bacterium | reverse complement strand
TCCATCTCAACAAGACGACCATCGCGGGGGGAAAGACCAAGGTGGTCTTTTCGGTCGACTGGAGCGTCTACTCCGACAAGACGATCCCATATCAAGTCAACGACGCGCTCGAGAGCGCCGGCTACCGCATGGTCGACCAAATCGACATCGCCTATCGGCCTGACGAAATCGCCCATGGCTACGAGTTCTGGCACAAGGGAAAGGTCTCACAGCGAGGCTCCGGGCTGCTGCGCCACATGAAATATGTTGGCGACCCTGCCCATCTGCTTTTCGAAGGCGGCCGCACGATACGGGAAAAGGAGGCGTTCACAGTCCGCAACGTCGATCCCGCGCGCGCTTTACGGGTCATCCGGCGGGGTGACAACCGCTCGGGCGACGCTCGGGTCTACGTGGACGATGTGGAGATTGGCAAGTGGGCCGCCGCCACACGTGGCAGCAAGGGATTTGGCGACGACTTCTTCGACATTCCCGCCACCGCGCTCAGCGGCCCAACAGCGCGTTTGCGCTTCGAAGTGGTGGGTGGCAACAAGGGCATCGACTTTCCCAAAGAGAAGAGGAAAAGGAACAAGGCCAAGAAGCGCAAGAAGCGAGGGGCGGGCTTCAGACTCGGCAGCGCCTTGAAGAAAGCAGGCCGGGGGAAACTGAGCAAACGCCCGGAGTACAACACCTACTTCTATTGGTTTGCGCAATCCAAGACGCAGGCGCGACCAGTGCATCGCTGACAGGTCGCGCTCTTTTCTCGGTACGCCGACCCTCGCCCTACTCCGCGTCGGCGTACAGGTTGATCAAACCCTCGGGCAAGTCGTGGCCCATGCGTGCCCGCTTGGTCTCTAGATAGCTGGCCGACCATTCGGAGCTGCAGACGACGACGGGTTCGCAGCGACTGAGCTCGATGCCGCATTTCCGAAGTGCATCGACCTTGGCGGGGTTGTTCGTCATCAGACGTACCGAGGCGATACCGAGATGACGAATCATCGCAGCGGCGGCACTGTAGTCGCGTGCATCATCCGGCAAGCCCAGAAGACGATTGGCATCGACCGTGTCATGCCCAGCCCCTTGCAGCTCGTAGGCGCGGATTTTGTTGGCAAGACCAATGCCTCGCCCTTCTTGGCGCAAATAGATCACCGCGCCGCGCCCAGCCTTGGCGATGGCCCGCTGGCCCGCTTCGAGCTGATCGCGACAGTCGCACTTGAGCGAGCCGAAAACCTCGCTCGTGATGCACTCGGAATGAACCCTGACCAACACGTCCCCGGCCTGGTCCAAGTCGCCCATGGTCAAGGCTACATGGTCGGCTGACAAGCCATGCCGTGGACTCCCGCCGTCCGCGGGCGCCCACCGAAACACGTGCATGTCAAAGGTACCGAAAGAAGTGGGAATCGCGGATCGTGCCACGATTTGGAGCTGAGGCCGGATACCCCTCTTGGGGACGTACATCTCGCTCTCCTCGGTGTTGTATTGGGTTCTAGGTCCAGCGCAATTGCTCTACATCAATTCGAGCATGCGCACACCAATTTGAGTTGTCCGTCCCCAGCGGTCAACCGCAATAGCAACGATTCGTTGGCCGAGCGTCCTCATTCGCGCCGACTGCGGCCAGCTCGGCCGCCTCGCGAGAACCGGAATCTGCCGCTATTTCAGCAGGTTGAGCGCCAGGCTCTGGCTCTGGTTCGCTTGTGCCGCGACCGCGACCCGCGCTCTTTGGAGCACCTTGTTGCCCGCGAGCCGTGATGACTCTTCGGCAATATCGGCGTCACGAATGCGGCTGTTTGCCTCTGCGACACTCAGCCGCTGCTGCGCCGTGTTCTGCTGGGCTATGCCAAGGCGGTTCTGGATCGCGCCGTTTTCTGCACGCGCCTCGTTGATCTGTTGCATCGCATTATCGATGCTGTCCATCGAAGCCAGAGCGTTGCTTCCATCGGCGCCTCCAAGCGAAAGGTTGTCGAGACCCAAGGAAACGGCGTCGATACCTCCAACCGGTACACTGATCTGATCGCTGGAATCGGTCCCGGTTCCCACTTGGATATCGATGTCCTGTTGCGGCCCTGCCAGCAGGGCTTGGTCGTTGAACTCGGTTGCACCGGTCGTGCGCTCGAGCTCGGCCTTGAGCTGCTGGAATTCCTCGTCGATGAAGCCACGGTTGGTTTCGTTGAGCGCCCCATCAGCAGCCTGCGTAGCGAGCTCGCGCATCCGAGAGGTGATCTGGCCGACCTGATCGAGCCCGCCTTCCTTCACGTTGGTCAGGCTGACCGCGCGGCTGGTATTGCGTTCGGCTTGCGAAAGTCCTCGGATCAGAGAACGAAGATTCTCGCTGATGGCGAGACCTGCTGCATCATCGGAAGCCTTGTTGATCCGAAACCCAGTCGACAGTCGCTGAAACCCCTTCTGCACTGAGCCAGCGCCACCGGGCTTGTTGGTGTCGAAACGAAATGGGTTGTTGTTGTTGTTGATTCCGATTGGCATGTGGCCTCCGGTTGCTTGCGCGCCGAACGACGAGTGGGACTCGGGAGCCGTCGTCGTGACAGCGGCGCGTAGCAAGGAGCCACGCTGCCCTTGCCATCATCCATGATGGCATTCTGCGGCAGGTCAACAGTACTTTTGTCGGCGTTGTTTTCTCGCCAGGGCTCGCTATCGATGCATGCCCTCTAATCATACGAAACGGCAGCAACGCGCAGAACTTTAGGAAAAAGTTCAGAAATCAACACGAGGCGCTCAAGCGAGTGTTTTTATTGACGACACATTTCGATCATCGTGGTGGCGAGCACCTCATGGCCTGCACGTCGCGACCCTTTGAGCGCCAGATCCGCCTCCCCAATCAGCATGAGCCACCGTTCGAGTGTCGCCCGCTCGAGCTTGCTCACGGTCCGCTCGATCTCCCTCACCTTGAACGGAGGAACGCCAGCGGTCTTGGCTGCTGTTGGAGGCGCTTGGCCGGCTTGTCGCGCACCTTGAAACTTCAGTAGCTGCCGTACGCGCCAGCCAACAGCACCAAGCAGAGGCAGCGAAGCATCGTTGCCTCGCCCCGCATCCGCGAGCACTTCGAGGACTCTGGACAGCTTGCGCGCAGAGAGCGCATCGACGAGCGCCCACACTGTTTCCTGACGAACGCGGGTGATGAGCTGAGCCAGAGCTTCCTCAGTGATCTCCTCACCCTCCCCTACGAACAAGGACAAGCGTTCCAGGGCATCGACTACCGGGCCGAGCTCACCTCCGAGCAGCTCAGCGAGCGTTTCCGCAACCGCGGACGCCAGATGATGCCCCTTGGCCTTGGCCGCGCGGACAATCCAGCTCGGCAGCTCTCGTTGGGCGAGCGGATCACAAGAAACGACGAAGCCACCTTTCTTGGCCGCACGCACCAGCCGGCGTGAGCCATTGAGCTTTCGCGCCCTGAGCACGAGCACCGCCGAGTCGACGGCCTCTGCAACATAATCGGCCAAAACGTCGAACGACTCGCTGCTGCCGCCGGACTTGCTCTCCCAGCGCTCGATGCCGGCGAGCAACACGAAGCGGTGCTTCGCCATCATCGGCACCGTCCGGGCAGCGGCTACTGCGGCATGCGCCGAAACTTCGGCAGCATGCATCTTGTCGACATTGAAGCCCGCCGCCCCGCCAGCGCTAGCGGCCGCCATCAACGCATCGATCACCTGCTCGGCAAGGAAGGCCTCCTCACCCAACACGAGATAGGCGGGACGCAGGTTCCCGGCGCGTGCTTCAGTAATGGCTTGCTCGGGGGTCACCCAAGGGGTCTAGCTCGGATCATTCACCGCGTCACCACGAGCACTGCGTCCTCACGCCAAGCCGGATTGACGTCGGGCCAGCCAGTGTCCGCCAAGACTGATTGCGGCAATCAACGCCCAGCCCCAGGGCGGCAACAACGGCTGCACGCGCCGCTCCGCGATGACCCGGGCCGCCTTCGGTGGCGGGATACTGCTTATTTCGTCCACGCCTACGGCAACGCCGCCAGTCGCGCTCGCGATCTTCTTCAGCCGCGCCGGGTCTGGCCGTGCATCGGCCCACTCCGCACCGCCGACCTCGCAGGCAAAATCGTAACGACTCGGCGCGCTCCTGCCTTTGCCCTTGAGCCGCACGGTCGCCGTGTAACCTCCCGCTTCGAGTTGGCCTACTTTGACGGGGACCGCCACGCCGGCCTCACCAAGCGTGACCTCGAGCTTGCGCAGCACCTGCCCGGTCCCCATGCGCGCCACCACCACCTCGGCTACCGCCCCAGCCTCGGCGAACATGACGCGAAGACTCATCGCGGTCGGCTCCCCCGCGATACAGCCCTCCGGCAACGCGATCTTGGCGGGCTCGAAGCGCGGATCACGCATCAACCACCCGAGCAGAGCATCCCAAAATGCGCCGTGGGCACGGCCAGCCGCAGACAACGCGAAGGTGCTGAAGAGCAAGCGATGCGCCCCATCGACGGTCAACGCGATCGTCCTACCGCTACCGTACTCACCGAGGGCCAACACAGGCATGGCCGATCCACTCTTGGTCAACTGGCCCGGGTGCTCGAGCAATACGGTTGCCCCCTCGCGTGCGGCGCCTACCAGATTGGTTCCCGGCATTTCCGGAAGCCGTTCACCGAGAAGCGATCGCAACGGCTCGAGCACCGGCGCGTGCCGCCCTGCGGTCGTCACCCGAGGAACGAAGCTGGCCGGATCGATGGCGTTGTCGAGGGGAATGTGCCGCAAGCTCACGGGCAGAACCCGGGCGAGCGCAGTATTGGCGTAGGAGCCTGAAACGAACGCATTGGGGCCACCCACCATGATCAAGCCACCGCCCTGCCGAACGTAGTGAGCAAGCTTCGGCAGATGTTTGGCGAGGCCATAGGGTTGCGCGTCGAAGTCCTGCAGAATGACTGCGTCGAAGCTCGGCAAGTGCTTGGTAAACAGCTCGTCGACCGGAAAGGGGATCAGCGCTAGCTCGTCAGCGGAGGCCGCAACGTCATCGGTGAGCGTCCGTAGAATGAAAAACGCAACCACGTCAACCGAGGCGTCACTCTTGAGCCACGTTCGAAGAGCGCGGACGTCGTAGGTGGGGCGGCCAGCGACGTGAAGCAAACGCACTCGGTCCCGTGCCACCTCCACAGTGAGGAAACGCCGGTTGTTCGCAGCAATCTCGTCTCCCTCTGGTGCCTGAATGAACACTTCGAGAATGCGCTGACCAGCGCGATCCAAGGTAATGTCCAAGTCGACGGTCGCCTCACCGTTGACCAGGCGCGCCGTTCCAGAGCCCCGCACAACTGGTGACTGCTCGAGATGCAGCTCGCGGGCCACGACGGTGATTTCCGAGCATTTCAGCCCCCCAGTGCACGCGATGTCCACCGTCAACGCCGCCGGCTGGTGCGCCACCACTGCTTCGGCCATCCGCACCGCACGGACCGCCGCGTCCTTGGGCTCCGTGCTGGAAAGCGAGACCGTGTGCAACGGCAGTTTGATATCGCCCAAGGCGCGCTTGAGCTGAAGCGCAGTCTGCTTCTCCCCGGGCCGGTCGAGCCTACCGTCGCTGACAACGACGAGCGCCTGCGGCAATTCGTCGGTGCCGCCAGCGATGGCCTCGAGCGCTGCCGACAGATCGGAGCTTCGCTGCGCCGCAACCTTGAAAGCGGTTCTCTGTTGCCCTTGCGGCAGGACCAAGGGCTGGGGCGGCCCCTGCCCAAAAACCACATTGTGAACTCTAACTTGGGCGAACTGTTTTCCGAGGGCCTCGAACGCCTTGCCCATCCTGTCGCGGCGCGTCTTGCCCGGCAGGTCAGACGGCAAGTCGATCGATCGCGATGCGTCGAACAACACCACCAAACGCGCACCCGCGCTCGCGGTCCTCTCGATGACACGCACGGGCCGCAAGACGGCCAGAAGAAGCGCGCTCAGCGCAACAGCACCGCTGACGAAGACGGCGCCGCGACGCGCCCGAACCGCTGCCCCGCGCAACTCGAGCACGAGCAACAAGAAGCTGGCCGTCACCAAGACGCAGCCGAGCACTACGTAGGGGCGGGCCAGATCCCCAGACAGCGCCCAGCTCTCGTTCACTTCGTCCCCGCTGCCCGACGCCGCATGAGGAACGGTGCGTGTACCTGATCGTCCTTGTAGTTCGAACAGAGCACGTACATCGCGATGTTGACCGCTAGCCGCACAGCGCGCTCTCGTTGCACCTCACCACCTGGCGTAACATCGAACGGATGCACGCCACCGGCTTCCCGGGCGAGCGCGCCCAGCAAATCGTTGGGCGAGAAGATGACCTGCACTGCTGCGGTGCGAACGATGGCGCGTAACTTGGCCTCTTTGGCCACCCGTCCCGTGGCGCGGCTGAGCAAGTAGAACGACCGGAACAACACGTTCTCTTGGCCAATCGCAATCGGTGAGCCTTGCGGCAAGACCCGAGCGAGCTGCCGCTCGGCACCCTTGAGAAACTCGCCTCGGTCGGGTGCTTGCTCATCGACCAACAACACGCCACCAAGGGCAAGAAAGCGACGTAGGCCGAGTAGCTCGCCTGGGGTGAGCGCTTCGGGGCTGCGCCGTCCAGCCCAAATAGCGAACGGCTCTGCCAGGAGTTGTTTTGCATCGGCTCGTACAGAGGTCGGGCTCAGTCGGGCGGGTGCGCTGGTCCGGCGCACCACCTCGAGTGCCCACCGCGTTGGCGCGGACCGCCGCTTCTTGCTCGGCGTGGCAGTACCAGTGAGCAGCAACCTGGGGTTGAACGCGCCCTCTTGGCCAAAAGCGTCCGCCCCAGGAGCCAACAACGAAGCCGTTGCCAGAGCGGTAGCACCGCTGAGGAGTCCTCGCCGTGTCAGCAGCTCTACCGGGTCTAATTGAAGTCGTCGATGCGCCATACGCCGTCTTCGCGCCTAAGCTCCACATGGTGACCGCCCGGCACTGAAACCTTGGCGTTATCGCCTTCGATACTTATCTGTAGCGCATCTGGCTCGTTGAGGCCTTCGACAAGCGACCGCAGCCCTTGCTCGACTTCGGCGCGCGCCTCCGGCGAGAGCACGCGCAGCATGCCCACATAGCTACGCCTCGCCAACACGCGCCGCAGTTGACCCAGCGCTTGTGCAGGCGTCTTCGCTGCGGCAGGCGCCCAGGCTCAGCAGCAGGCCGAAGCCCGCCCCAGCGAGGAACGTGGCGCGGCCACGGCGCACAATTCGATCTCGAAGCATGTGTGAAGTGTACTCAGGGGTCACCGCCGGCCCGGACG
>CAZRGL010000566.1:0-7256 GCA_964599485.1 uncultured Polyangiaceae bacterium | reverse complement strand
TCCCTTCGAGGTTGAGCTGTCGTAGGTTGGTGAGCTTCTTGAGGTGCGCCAAGCCGGCGCCTGTCACCTTCGTCCCTTCGAGGTTGAGCTGTCGTAGGTTGGTGAGCTTCTTGAGGTGCGCCAAGCCTGAGTCGGTGTGTGATGACCCGAGCGTGAGCACCCGCAGAGAGGGCAGCCCCGCGAGCTTCGCCAAGCCGGCGTCCGTCACGGGCGTGAGGCGGAGGTTGAGCATCTCCAGGCTCGTCAGCGCCTCGAGATGGGCCAACCCCGCGTCTGTGACACTCGCGGTTGAGAGGTCGAGCGCGCGTAGGCTGCTGAGCTTTTTCAGGTGCGCCAGGTCTCCGTCCGTCAGCCTGAAGTTCTTGAAGCTGAGCCCCGTGGTGTGCTGTTTGCTGACCGTCTCGATGCTGCTCAGAAGGTCGGCTCGCGCCAACGCTTTGGCATCGAGCATCAGACCGACAGGGCCCGTCACCTCCGCTAATCGAGCGCGCCCTGCCTGTTCTCGCAGATCAAGCCACACCAACCTCTCCCCCAACACGGCCGATTGGGCTGTGTCTTGCTCAACCTGATCGATGTCCTCATCGCTCACTGGAACGAAGGCCTTCGTGTTGTGGTGATGAGAATCCCACACCTGGACTTTGGTCCAGGGGTGCGCCGGTCGATCTGCCTCTGGCTGGGTAGCAGGCCTGTCGTCAGCTGATTGTTGGGGCGCGGCCCCCTTGGAATGAGCAGCGCCTGATGGGGCGCCAACGGACCGCGGCGCCTGACCGGCCGTCTGGCGGCAGCCACTCAGCGCTACGCCGAGAAGACAAAGGCACGCGAGCCAGCGGGAGGCGCGAGCGGGAAGCGAGGGTTGCTGTGTCGGGATCACCGCTTTCAAAGTACCACGGCGAACGTTGCGCCGTGTCGAGCCTCTGCGAGTCTGACCTCGAAGCCAGCCACCTCATCTACTACCGCGACGGAGACGACGGCTTCGGCTTCGACCAGGGCCTGATGTCGGCACATGCAGCGAGCCGACGCTACCCGCGATTGCACTCAGAGCGGGAATTGTCGCATCAGAAACGACCACGAACCGAGATCGAGCCCGACAGCAGTGTGTTCAGCTTCCTCCAAGCAGTTTTCGAGCAAGACCGGGTCGCTGTCGCGGCTACAGCGAGTCGCCATACGCCAGCTTGCCGGCGCGGCAGGTCAGCTCTTTGGGGTCGATCTTGGGGAAAGGCAGCGCGCCATGGAACCCCTTGTGGGTCGTCTTGGTGGCTTCAATCTCCACCGCCGGAAGCACCACGCGTTGTCCCGTACAGACCCGATAGATCTGCCTCGCTCGCAGCTCAGCAGCCACTCGGTCGAGATCGGCCGTCGATATCAGCAGGTCGCTGTTCGAGCAAGCCACCACCGCGACGATGTAGCTGTCGTTCGACATGACGTCGCGCGCGGGGCGCATCCCGGAGATCGAGCTGACGCCCTTCTCGTCACCGCCAACGTGTAGCAAACGCAGGTGTTGGCTGAACGACGAGCCCGGTGCGCCTTTGGCGACCTCGCAATAGGGGACGTCGGTCCAGTGGTATCGTTTCTTTTCACAACCGCTGAGCAGCAGCAGGCTCGCCGCGAGCACGACCCCCGTACGCATGGTGCATGGTTGCACACGTCCGACGTGAGCTGCAATGGGAGTCATCTGCAGAAAGCGAGCAACTCTGGATTGGTTGCCGGCCTTCTCAGCTCAAAGAGCTGCTGGATAACCAAGGTCACTTACCGCGACCACGCCGCCGTCTGCGGCGCTCGCCTCGAATGCGCCACAGCCGTGCGCGCCTACTTGGGGTCAGGGCGGCCAAGCTGTCGCCAAATGCAACCGTCGAGGATCAGCGCGACTCCAGGCTCCAAACGGTGCATCATGGCTGATTCATGGGCGAGACGCTGACTGTTGGCGAGCTGCACGGCGGCGGGCTCGTGCTCGGATATCGCTGCCCTTCACGCTGCCGGCATTGCTTGTATGGCAGTGGACCACATCGTCGGGATGGCGAGCCAGCTGACCTTGCCGAGCTCGACCGGGTGCTGGATCTGTTGGCTGAACGCGCTCCGCGAGCTCGTATGCACATTGGCGGTGGCGAGCCGTTCTTGGATTTGGACCGGCTGGTGCACGCCGTTACCGGGCTAGCTGAGCGCGGCTTGGCGCTCGACTACGTGGAGACCAACGCGGTCTGGTTGAAGGGGCGGCGGCAGGGTGAAGAAGTGTTGCGCCGGCTCGCGGATGCCGGCCTGGGCTGCGTGCTCATCAGCGTTTCGCCGTTCCACGCCGAGTTCATTCCGCCATCGAGAACACTCCTGCTGGTGGAGTTGGCGGATCGCCTGCTGTCGCGGGGGTCCTTTGTTTGGGTGCCTGATTTCTTGCCGGAGCTGGCGGCAGTTGCCCCGGGCCACCGTCTCGATCTGCAAGCGCGCTTGGCTGAACGCTCAGACGGTTACGCTCGCGACATTGCGCAGCGCTACCATCTCGTCGCGGCAGCGCGCGCAGGACGGTTCCTGGCTCATCAAGGGGCGGCGCGGCCTTGGCGGCTGTTGCTGTCGGGGGCGGATTGTGCCCGTCGCTTAGCCGATACGAGCCATTTTCACGTCGACGGTTGCGGTGGCTATGTTCCGGGCTTGTGTGCGGGTTTGGTTCTGCCACTGCAGGAGGTTCCAGGCCGGATCGATCTCGCCAAGTACCCGGTGCTGGCCGCGCTCGTTCGTGGTGGAGTGGGCGCCTTGGTGGAGCTGGCGCGCGAGCATGGCTTCACGCCGGCGGAACGTTACAGCTCGCCGTGCGATCTGTGTACGCACGCGCGCAAGAGCCTCTTTCCGCTTGGCTTTGCGGAGCTGGGGCCCGACGGCTTCTATGACGAGCGCTCCGTGCCGGGTTTTTAGTCTCGGCTCGAAGGGCGCTCGTCGATGGCGAGCTTTGCGCACACGAGCAGCTCGGGCCACGTCAGTTCCGTGCGCGCCGTCATCTTGGTGCTACTTCGCGCCTGCGCCGCCGTTGCTGGTATGCAGAATCTTCGAGCCAGTGCCTACGACCCAACCGGTCAACGCATCTGCAAAAGCAACGTCATAGAATGTCTCGTTGGCCGCGCCCCAATACTGCGTCGTCCAGCCCGCGGCTGCGTCGGTCGTGTGCAGAATCGCTCCATGCGCTCCGACGACCCAGCCGGTCGAAGCACTGACGAAAGCCAGACCATGCAGCGGTGGCGAAGACTGGCCAGCCACGATGACGACGTCCCAGGTCGCGCCACCGTTGGTGGTCTTCAGCACCCTGGGATTGGACACACCGCCGGTCACTGCAAAACCAGTCGAGGCGTTGACCATCTCGATGCCATAGATGTCGTAGATGACCACGAGCCCCGGCAATGCCCAAGTCGCCCCACCGTTGGCAGTTTTGGTCACCTTGCCGGCCGAGTCGACGACCCAGCCGGTCGTGGTGCTCACAAAATGCACGTCGTGGTAATCCGGCGCCAAAACTGAACCGCTGCTCTGCACATTCCAGCTCGCACCGCCATCGGTGGTAGCGACGATGCTCTCGTCGGCCCCCACCGCCCAGCCATGCACCGAATCGACGAACTGCACAGCTGACAGATCCTTCGTGACGGTTGAGCTCTGCGCCGACCACGTCGTGCCACCGTTGGTCGTGCGATAGATCTTGCCACCGTTGCCAACAACCCAGCCGAGACTCGCATCGACGAAATCCACGCCTTTCAGCGTGGCTGTTGTTGGCTTGTTGAGCTGTGTCCAAGTAGCGCCCGCGTTGCTGGTATGCAGGACGATTCCGCTGGCGCCCACCGCCCAACCAGTGCTTGCGTTGACGAAGTCCACAGCAAACAGATCACCTTGGGTCGGTGTCTTCTGGACGGTCCAGCCCATGCTCGCCGAGCCTCCGCCGGAGCCACCTGCGCCGTTGCCGCCTTGGGCGCCACCGCCTGCCGCACTGCCGCCCGTTGCGCTGCCGCCTGCCGCACTGCCGCCCGTTGCGCTACCGCCCGTTGCGCTGCCGCCTGCGGAGCTGCTGCCACCACCCTCGGACCCGCCAGCTGATCCACCGTTGCCGGAGGTAGTGGCCGTCGTATTGCTCGCGTTGGAGGTGGTGAGCGATTGCTGCGTTTCGTCCCCAGCACAAGTAGCCACGCCCGCAGCGGTGAGTATGGCGGCCAAGATGAATGGATAGCGATTCATGTGTTTGCTCATGTGTTCTCCCAAGGACGTCTGAAATGCTACCAATGGCAACCGGTCAGATCCTAGCCCGGACGATTCAAGAGCGCAGTCGAGTGTTACCCGTCGCGCCTCGTCCCTGGGCCAGGTAGAAGGTTCCCTTCAGGTGTGTCTCGACGAAGCGTGCCGACCATGCATTACGACTTTCGAGACGCCCGCGAGTATGCTCCTCGCACCATGACTCGAGCAACGCTGCCTGTTTCTTTTCTGCTGACCATCCTGCTTTGCGGTTGTCCGCCGCCTGAGCGGACAGCCACCACGCCGGTGGCTACTGCGACGGCATCGACGGTGGCCACAGCATCGCCCACAGCGTCAGTGGCTGAACCGGCCGCGCCAACGATCGACACCAAGTTCCTCCCAGCGAAGGCCACGCCGCTGCTCGCTGGACGGCTCACGATTCGCGTCCCCGCAGCAGCCCGCAACATCGCCCGAGCTCACAGCATCATGGCGGCGCCGCACTCGGTCCAAAAAGAGACGCGCCTCATGTTCGACGCTGGTCCGGAACGACTGGTGATCATGACCAAGGAGATGTTTGCAACGCGCGGGAGCGACCTCGCCGGCACTCTGGCGAAGGCTTCCGCGTCCGACGGCAAAGTCGTGCGCGTCGCGGTGAGCGACGACAAGCTCGAAGTGTATGCCATGGTTCCGCGCAAGCACGACCGCAAGCGCGCCGCGATCTTGGTGTACGCCGCCACCGTCGCTCAGCCAGACGGCTCCCTGCAGTCCGTACGCGTCTTCGTCAATCCGGCCGCGGCCGAGGATCCGGCCGGCTGCAGTGCGCTCGCGAGCAAATCTACAATGCCCAAAGTCAAGCCAGCGAAAGCAATGGGCCGATGTGCGACGCTGGCAGCGGCGATGATCTCGACCCTGCGCAGTGGCAACCGAAAGCTCGATGTCTCAGCGGGCCAACGTCGTCTGACCGGACAGTACAGCGACGACCATTTCGACGTGACCGTGCCCGCAGCCTTCATCACCACCCTAGACCGTGGCCCCGACTACACCGTGCACGAGCTGCGTCACCTCGCTCCCCACGCAAACCCTGCCCGCCTGCTCCTCGGCCTCGACGTGGGCGGCCATCCGAGGTACAAGGTCAAGCAAGCCAACGCCAAGGTCACCACCACCGAAGTCGACGGGACACTGTTCGGCAAGCCCATCAAATGGCGCACCTCGAACCTCTCCGACGGACGCATCGTGGCCGAGGTGATCATCCCCCATCCCACCTCGAAGGCCCGTGTCCACGTTTTTGCAATGGGCCACACCGCAGCCCACATCACCACCCTCAAGAAAATGGCCGAGTCCCTCGTGCCCGCCAAGAAGTAACGCTACTGCCAGCCGCTCGAGACTGGCCTCGTAGGCCCCCGCCAGTTCTTGGTTCGGTACTTGGTCTTGTACTTGGCCCGGCACGCGGCGCCGGACGACCTGCAAGGCCTGTCGGAAATGCCGCTCAGGCCGTCGCAAGCGCTTCACCAGCAACTCTTGCGACAAGATCATGGGCGCCGACGGGATTGTGCTTTGTATGGGGTTACCCACCTGGCGATGGTATCCCTAGCTGTCGTGCGGCCCGGCCGCTTACTTTGGGAGAAACCGAGATGTGGAAGAAACCAGTGTTCACGGTGGCCGTTGTCGGAGCCACGCTCATGATGGCCGGACCGACCTCTGCTGGCGCGCCCAACTGCCCGCCCAGCAAATGGACGAAGGTGATCGGCAAGACGACCGCGGTCGTGGGCTGGGAGAGTGACGACGGCGGCCTACATCTGCGCGTGACCACGCCCTATCGCAAGGGCAAGCCATACCGAGTAACCGGCACCGTGTGTGCGCTCGACAAGAAGAAGGCGAACAAGATCACGCAGCTGGTGCCGTTCAAGCTCGAGAAAGGCGATCACGCCAAGGTCGGACCCAAAGGCCACTGTGTGTGGTTCGGCTTTTGGACCGGTGGACACGTCGACGGCTTCGACTTCAAGACGCCCGCCCGCGGCTTGCTCTTCGGAATCAAGATCGATGGCAAGAAGGTGCCGGTCAGACGGATCCACATCGGCAGCAAGGACAACCACCCGAAGGACAACCCAGCGCTGTTCCTCCGTGCTCCGCAGCACGCAAAGAGCGCGAAGAAGACCAAAAAGAAGAAGTGGAAGAAGAAGAAGAGTAGCGTGAAGTGCCCGAAGTGGTGACCTCGTAGCGCATCAGCATTGCGCTACTGCCCTGCGTGAGGGGCGGAGAGCCAACCCGCCTTCGCTACTTGAGCCAGATTGGTTCACGCTTCTTAGCCGCCCTGTGGTTTTGAGGAGCGTTTCGTGTAGAGACGTCGTCAGGCTGAGTGTAGATTATTTCATATGCGTGGAATCTCGGCATTGGCACTGGGGCTTGCCGTTGCGCTCGCGATATCGTGCGGCGACGACGACGATCTGTTCGGGAGCGGCGGCTTCAACATCGGGGGGAGCGCTTCGACCAGCTCGTCCAAGACCGGCACCAGCGGCACGACGAGCAGCTCGACCTCGAACACCGGAGTGGTCAACGGCGACAAGCCCTGCGGCGACGACACCTGCAGCACGAACGAGGTGTGTTGCATCGAACAGGGAAACTTCCAGAAAGGCGTCTGCAAGCTGGGAAAAGCATGCGGACCGGGCTCCCTTCCGGTGACCTGTAACAACCACTTCGACTGCCTCGCGAACCAGGTGTGCTGCGGCCAGTACAACGAGCAGCAGGGGGTCTTCAAGAAGATCGAGTGCATAAGTCACTGCACGGGGTTCGGCGACGAGCAGGGGGTGATCATGTGCTACGAGGACTCGGCCTCCTGCGGCTTCGCCACCTGCGTCGACGCCGAGAACCTGCCCCAGGGCTATAGCATCTGCGTGTGACCCACCAAGACCGCGAGCCCTAACACTTGTAGCACTCGCACGCCTGGTTGCAGTTCACGTGGGGCAGGGGATCGGTCAGTCCACCGCACTCGGCTTGGCACTTCTGCAAGCCACACTGCAGGTTGGTGTTCGTGCACACTTCGATCCCGTTGCCGCAGGCGAGCGTAC
>CAZRGL010000565.1:0-7281 GCA_964599485.1 uncultured Polyangiaceae bacterium | reverse complement strand
GCCGCAGCAGCCGGGAGCCAAGACGCCGCTGAGCTCGACGGGGGACCAGACAGCGGTGCCGAATCCGACGCTGGGGCGCCGACGATAGCATATCGAAAGCGTCTACCCGATCCGGAGGCCGCGGCCGGTTCTGTGGCCAAGTTGCGCCACAAGCACTCGAATGTGCGGATTTATTTGGCCACCGATTTGGTACGCAAGCTCTCACTCGGCTCCATGTTCGGGACGATGCTCGGCAAGATCCCACAATGGAAGCAGTTGCTCGGCGGCACTGGTCTCGATCCGGTCAAACACTTCGATCACGTGCTGATCAGCGGACCTTCGATGAGGCATGCCAGTCATGTCGTGGCCACCGTGGAGTTCAACGTCAAGCCGGGGCGTATCTGGCGCGCGATGGACCATGCGATCAAGAACAGCACCCCGAAGGGCAAGTGGATCAAAGGGCACGGATTGCCCGTGGCGGCTATCGGTCACCGCAACAATCAGCGCGTGGTCATGGTTCCGAAACGGCGGCTGATGGTGGTTCTTCCGGCTGCAGCAGAGAATCAGATACCAGCCGTCAAACGGTTGAAGTCGTTCAAGAAGTCGACCTCGACGCTCATCGGCATGTACATCGTGACGCCCTGGCGCGGCTTCATGAATACCGCGTTTCGTTTCCCCAAAGCCGTCAAGTGGATGCGCCTGCGGTTGACGCCGAAGGGCAAGCGGTTTGCTCTGGATGTGGACGCCGAGGATCAGGACGCAGCCAGTGCCATTGCCAGCGCCAAAGTGATTCGGGAGTCGATCGAAGAGATCCGCCCGATGCCGTTCATGCCCGCCGCGAGCTTGCTGGGCCTGTACTTGTTTGACAAGCCTACAATCGTTACGAAAGGCACCCGCATCATCATCAGCGTCGATCTGACCAGAGTCCAAGTGGAGCGGATCATTGGCTTTGTCGGCAAGTGGTTGACGTTGCAGGCCGCAGCGTCATCGGCCAAGAAGAAGGCAGCCGCTTCGAAGAAGAAGTCGACCCCGAAAGCCGGCGCCAAGGGAACCAAGATCAAGGCCGGTAAAGCGCGCTTACCGAAGTTGAAGTTCCGCCGAGCCCCCAAGGCCAAGAGCCCTTGAAGTGAAATCGGAGGCCGCTCTCTGGCGCCTATTCTGTTAAATAGGCCCAAGCACAAGCAGGTCGAGCTGCGTAATGAGCAAGTCCGAAGCGCCAGCCCCATCGCTCGCCGAGCACCCGCGTCGTGATGATCTCGCGGGTTTGGTGCGCACCCTCGCGCTGAGCGCTGCTGATGAGCGCAGCGGCCGACTCGGAGATGGCCTCGAAGAGTTGATGGGCGAGGTCGGGTTGAGCATCGAAGACGGGCGTATCGCTACCGTCAACGTGCTCGAGGCGCTGCTGCGTGTCGCTGAGCTCGGTGAGCAAGCTGAGCTGTCCGAGGCCGAGCGCGAGCAGTTGACACGGCTGTTGGCGGCCGGGATTGCTCTAACACCGCCTGAGGACGAGGCCCAAGCTGACCGCCTGGCTGCGCAGCTGTGCTGGCTCGCGGCTCATACCTTCATCGACGTGGGCTGGCTCTTGGACGACGCGCTGGGGGTTGATGCTGAGCGGCTCTGGACGGCGCTCGGCAACCTCGTGAGGTCGGCAGACGGCCATGGCGCGCGCCGTGGCCGCGCCGAAGCACTGGTGGCGCTCGCCGCCTTGCGCGGCAGCGATGCGTCAGCGGCCCGCGGAGGCTTGCGCGTGCTCGGTGAGCAATTGCGCGATCCGGCCTTGCGCCGCTTGGCAGTGATGGCGCAGCCACTTTCTGTTGAAGCAGTCGCGGCAGCGAGCCAGCAGGGCGCGGGGCTGCCGCCAGCTGAGGACGAAGGCCAAGACGGTGAGGCGACACTGCCGCGTCATGCAGGAAGCGATGCGCCGGCATCGGGTGAGCCACGGCTTGTGGGCGAATTGGTGGCGGCTCCGCTCGGACCGTTCCTATTTGCGCTCGGAGCGCTCAGCGGCGTGCTTCTGCTGCTCTGGTTGCTGCGTCTCATCGCGAGGGTGGTTCTGCGCAGCAGGCGCCCCGCGTCGTTGACCGTACGAGCCGCGGGCATCACCATCGACAGCTCCTGGGATTTGCTCGGCCGCAAGTTGGGGCAGCGTCAGACCCACATCCCTTTCATCAACCTGGCCCGTGCCGCGCGCGAAGTGCGCTATCCACGTCTGGCTGTTTACGTGGGCTTGATCGCTTTGGCGCTGGGGACGTTTTTGGGCGTCTCGCTGTTCACAGATGGTAGCCGTGCTGCCTCACCTTCGCTGCTTGCTTTTGCTGCTGCCGTCTTCGGCCTTGGTGTGTTGTTCGACCTGCTTCTGTCACGAGTCGTGCCGGCTCGACAGGGCAAGCACCGCCTCCTGTTTGTGCCGCGGCGGGGGCCAGCCGTAGCCCTTTCGACGGATGACGCGGTGGCGGCTGATGCCGCGCTGCGTGCGCTTTCGACGCGAACCGCGCCGTGAACTTGGCCCCCGCCGGCTCGATTCGGTAGCGAATCTCCAGTGAGTTCAGTGGACGCGCTCGAGGCGAAGCGCATCAAGCAATGCTCCGGGAGGAACGATGACGAAGACTGAGATGCTCGAAGAGCTGAAGAAGATGTTGCACGACGTGTTCGTCGCGCGCGCTGCCGGTACGAGCCATCCACGCATGGCCCGTGCCCATGGCTATGTCGACGGCTACATGCGGGCGCTGCTCGAATCCGGGCAAGCGGACAAGCGTGAGCTACTGAGTTTGGTCGCGGAGCAGAGGGCGATTGTGTACGGCCCGGCCACCACGTTGCTCAATGTAGAGCACGCGGCCGCCTGACCACCCACGTACCAACGTGTCTGTTGGTGCGATCCTAGGGCGTGACGAAGCGGACGTCGCCTTTGCTGGCCGGCGAGGCGACACGCCACCAGTTGAGGATTTTGCGCGAGCCTTGATACTCGATCTGGTGTGAGAAGAAGCCAGCGAAGCCATCTTGCTCGATGGTCTTGATCACCCACTCGTGCTTGCCGGCAGCAGGGGTTCCCACAGCGAAGCGGAGCTTGCCTGCCGTGGCGTCGTGGTAGCTGATGTGGACCTCGCCGCCCTGGGTGAAGAAGATATCAGAGTCGTCACCCACCAAGTGTTGGCCGTCGTTATTGCCCAGGCCGGTGTCCACGACCTCGGGGCTTTGGGGCGTGGTTCCGCCTTCTACCATCACGTAGTTGAGCGCTTCGTCGAGCCCATCCACGTAGGCCAAGTGATAGTTGCCCTGGCCGTCGATGAAGAGCGATGCGCCGATCCCCTTGTCGCCGGTGTTCGTGTCGCCGCTTTGGCCATCAGCGACGACATTGACCCAGTTCTGGGCTGACTTGGCAGCGACGACCAAATTGCCGTGCACGCGATCGTAGTAGGCAATGCCCACGCCGCCATCAGGACGAAGCGCAGCGGAAACGTACAACCCCACCGCGTCGGGGTAGTTGTCCGATCCACCAGAGCGAACAGGCTCACACTTCGAGCTGCCGCCCTCGACCGCAACGCATTTGCCCTCCATGCATTCTGGATCGCAGTCCTTCTTCTTCTCGGCGCACTTGCCCGTGCTGATCACGCAGGCTTCACCACTGGCGCAGATGTCGCCGGTGCAAGGGGTCGTCGCATCGCCGACCACGTCCTCGAAGCTCCACTGCACCTGAGAAGCAGCTAGGACGTTGCCTTGAGCGAGCCGTACGCCGCTGTTGACGCTGCCCTTGTCGCCTGGCTCGACATAGAGATACGCGATGGTGGGCAACCCGCCGACGAGCAGCAACTTCGCGTAGCGGCCGTAGTCGCCCTTTTCCGTGCCGCTGCCCTGAACAGTAGTTGCGACCCAGGCAGCCTCCGCCTCTTCCCCCTCGAGACGCGCGTACTTGAGCGCCTGGTTGGACTTGTCGTAGTAGGCCACTGAAGGACTTCCGGTGCTGTCGACGACAATCGAGGTCCACAGACCCACATCGAAGCCGGCGTCCACGCGGCCGCCGCGGAAGCCCAAGGGATCATAGAGCTCCTCGTCGACTTCCTCCGTTTCGTCGACGCCGTCGACGACCATCCACTGCACCTGGCCTTCGACCATTTTGCCGACGACGAGATCACCGTAGCTGTAGCCGTCTTCCCAGTTGGCCTCCAGGTAGCCCGCGACCCACAATTCGCCCGCCGGGCCTGTCGCTACCGACGTGTAGGAGCCCACCAACCCCGGCCATAGTGCTTCGCAATCGCCGCGCCCGCGGCATCCCTTGGCAGGAACGGTGGTGGTCTCGTCACCGCTGCACGAGCAACCCGAGCTCATGCCCATGATGAGTAGCAAGCTGGCAGCAGCAGACAGCTGGCGCGCGAGCTTGCCATTGCTGCGGGAAGTGCGACGGCGGCGGCGGCGTGACAAGGCTGCGGCGGCGAGTGCGGCCGCAAACAGCCAGGCCCAACGCGAGCCGCTGCTGTTCTTGTGGGGCAAAACGGTGCACGTACAGCCGTCGGCTCCGTCGCCACGACCGCGTAGTGCCTGGCTGACCGTAGCGATGTTGCCATCCTCGTCTTGGGCCTCGACTTCGATGTCGGTGGCGTCCTCGGGCCAGAGCGGGGCAATCACGTCGGCTCCGATCCACTCCGACCAATCGTCCCAGACAACGCCGGAGCCGTCGTCATGACCGAAGCGCACGCGCACCTTGGTGCCCGCCTCGCCACTGACTGTGTCGTTGGCACGCACCAAGATCTGCCCCTCGGCGTCCTCGACGATCCGGATTCGGGGCTCGCGCCCGTCGACGATCAGCGTGAGACGCGCTGGCTCTGTGTCGAGGCTGTAGACCTGACCCACCACGCGCGAACGCACCTGCACCACATGCTTGCCCTCGGCTCGCAGAATCTCATCGTCGACGACAAGCGTGCGCTTGGTCGTAAACGGGTGCCAGGGTCCTCGGTTGAGCTTGTATTGCCACTCGATTCGGTGGCTGCCGTCATCGAGTGAAGAGCCCAGCGATAGCTCGGCTCGCGGTCCGTTGCCGGGGCGGGTCGTGGCCACGCGCAGGCCGTCCGGATCGACAGTGAGCGAGATGAGCTCAGCAGTGGTATCGGACTTCATCACGGACTGTTGCTCGGCAATGCCCAAGGCGGCGAAAATACCAAGGTAGTTGTCGCTGCCTTTGCTGAGCTTGCGCAGTCCAGGCGAGCCTTTTCCCTCGACCGTCGGTGGGATGTCGAGCGTCAAACCAAGACTCGACAGTTGTTCGTTGACGTCGATGGGTGGCAACGCATCGCCGAGCAGAGAGCCCACCATGCTTTCGAGCAGGCTCCCCAGAGAATCAGCGACCGCCTGCGGATCCTCGCGAATCAATGCGGAGTTGGTCACCTTGGCGTTCTTCACGCCCAGCTTGTCGATTGCCGGCTGCAAGCCGTCTGGTGTGACGATGAGATTCATCGGCACATCGAGGTCCATGGTCGCCGTGAACCCCCGCAGATAGCGATCACTCGACCACACGTAGAAGTCGAACGAGACCTGATTGAACTGCAGACGAATCGAAGGATCAGTGGCGATGTCGCTGCCGCTTCCGAAGGTGATGGTGGGCGGCTGCTGCGGTCGCAGCACGATGCCGATCGGTGAGCCCAGCTTCTGGTGAGACAGCTCGTTGAGCGATGACGCGCCGAGGGTGACGCCGATGAGGGCGGTGTTGAGCGGGACGCTCGGGCCGAGCGCATCTGCGCTGATCCCGAGACAGAGTGCGCCGCTGTTGTAGGCCTGGGCGAGCAAATAGTTGGTGAACCGTTCGTTGAGTGCCAGGCCGAAGTGGGGGCCGGCGGTGTCCTCAGGCCAGTCGCTGACCGTGTTTTGAAGAATCTCGTCGGGAATTGGGACCCCGGTCGGCAATTCGATGGCAGATTGCGTCACACAGCCAGATATGGGCGTCGGTTCGCTCCCTCCGTACATCCCTAAGCTGATGCCACCGCCGATGGGATTCAGATCTCCCCAATGGTGGCCGCTGCCGTCGTCCCGCGCGCTGTGGCCGCCGACCGCGAAGAGAAAGTCGAAACCGCCCTTGGTCCCAGGGCTAATCGAGGCCAGCAGGCCCCCGAGGTCGATGTTTCCGTCCAGGCCCAAGATCATGGACGCGCACTCGTCATCCTTGCTGTTACCGTAGCGGCAGATGCCCTCGACGTTGACCGTGCCGGTCGGGCAGGGCGGGTCGAGATCGGGGTTTGCCGCTTGGCAGAGCGCCTCCTCGAGGGTGCTGTCGAGGGTGCCCATCAGCCCGTCGACCAGCATGCCGATGACGAGTCCGTCGACGGCATTGAGCACTGCTCCCGAGAAGCCGCCATTGCAATAAGCAATCGAGTTGAGCACATCGTCTTCGTCGATCTTGATTTCACCGACGCGGATGCGGCTGTAGCCATAGCGCGAGTGCATCTGGTCTTCGTCGGTCTGGATCTGGATCGTGATGTCGACGCCGATCTGAGCGAAAGGCTTGGCCTTGCCGGGACACTTGCCGCCGCTGTTGATGGCGACGTTGACCGTCTCGTTGAAGATGCCGAACCACTTGACCTGCAGCGGTAGCTTCTGCACCCGCAGCGGGATCTTGCCGTGGACGCGTAAATTGTAGGGGTCTCCCGGATCGAGCTGCATCTTGGCGTTTGCGAGGTCGATCTCTGCGATGCACTCGGGGGGATCTGCGTTCGGATCCGACCCGCCCTTGCACATGTCGTATGCGATGATCAGGTAGTCGCCGCTCGAGTTGGGAATATCGAAGGTGAGCGCGCCGCCCATGCCGTTTTCGGCCGGCAGGAACAGCCCCGCTAGACCACCGAGGTTGTCTTCGAGAAAGGCGATACCGGAATCGGTCAAGCGAACCGAGGCCGCGTTTTCTATGCGACGGTCGGCCTTGAAGCCTTCGGCCAAGGGTGTGATGCCGCCGCATGA
Organism: uncultured Polyangiaceae bacterium; assembly: GCA_964599485.1. Taxonomy (GTDB): domain Bacteria; phylum Myxococcota_A; class Polyangia; order Polyangiales; family Polyangiaceae; genus JAPYTK01. The sequence goes on along the minus strand of CAZRGL010000565.1, from coordinate 363 downwards.
GCAGCCGCTCGAACAGCCCCCTCCCGAGCAGCCGGCAAAGAGGACAAACAACACCACCACGATCAGCTGTTTGAGCAAGCGAAGCATCCGCATCTCCTGGGGAAACAGGCAGAATCCTGCGAGGTTCATACTACGGCTCAAGACCGCTTGCGTGCAAGCTGCTCCCCCCGAGCCGCGTCGGGTACGGCACAACGGTTAGGCCTGCACCAGGGGCGCTGCAAGCGTCCAAATGCCCCGACTGTCCAATCGTCAGCCGCTATTGCCGCCGCCGCCGGCCGCAGCGCCGCCCGAGCCGCCCGCGCCCGAGCTGGCCGTCCCGCCCCGGCCGCCCGCCGCGCAGCCCCCCACCCCCCCCCACCCCCC
>CAZRGL010000564.1:0-7287 GCA_964599485.1 uncultured Polyangiaceae bacterium | reverse complement strand
GGCTGCAAGCTACAGTGGTCGAGTCCCGTGACCTCGCAGAGCATGCGCTGCAGCTGCCACATCAGCTCCAGACTTCCCTGAGCGAGGGCGTCCGGACAGAGGGGGTGTAGATGAGCAAAGTTCGGCTGCCGTGCCGCCCATTCGTTGATCTTGGGGTTGTACTTCATGGTGCACGACCCCAGCGGGTACATCTGGGTATCGATGCTGAAGTTTGCTTGCGAAAGCCGCACGAAGTGACGCACCGTGTCCGGTTCGCTCACTTGCGGCAGCTCAGCCAGCTGACTCCGCCTCAGCGCTCCAAAATGAGTGGCGGCATCGACAGCGGGCACGTCGAACGCACCGAGAGAGAAGCCGCGGCGCCCATCGACACTGCGCTCGAAAATGACCGGCTCGGGAAACTGTAAGCCTCGCTCTGCACCCATGGGCCGAGCGTTAGCATTGCCGAAGGCCGACGTGGAGAGCGTTGCGCCTAGCCGCGCAAAAGCTTGCTATAGCTCGGGCGGCTTGACGTCGGGCTTGGCGGGGGGCTCGGGATCGCCGGACTCGGTATTGTCGCTGTCCCAGTCGCCACCGCCGACCTCACTCGCCCCGACTCCACCGATGGAGTCGAGCTTGGGATCGACGTTGCGCTGCTTGACGGCTTTCCATTCGACGCCGAGCTCGTCGTCACCGCGACCGACTTGTCCCTCGATCACATCGTCGACGTTGTCGCCCTCGGGACGTGAGTAGACGAAGTACCCCTTGCCAGACTTCTTCGAGTTCGGCCCGATGAGCCCATCCACATATTCGTCCCAGTCGAATTTGAGCACGTTGGAGTCAGCGTTGCCCTGCAGCTTGCCCCAGCGTCCTTTGACAGGGCGAACCCACTTGCCGTTGACCAGATTCCCCTCCTGAACCATGTGGAGCTCACCGAACAAGGCGCTGTAGTAGACGCCGGTCCATTCAGCCCCATCGGGCATCGGCTTGGGCTTGACCTTGGCGACCTTGGCAGGCTGCTTGTCTGGCCCGCAACCGAGCGCGAGCGCAGGCAGCAAAAGCGCTGCGAGGAGTGCTACGAATGTCGAGAGAAAACCACTGAGCCTCATAAGCGCAAGCCTAGCCCGAATTGTGGCAGTGTGCGGCGAAAAAAAACTACCGCTTCAGTCCCTGCTCGGACGACGCGCATGGAGAAATTCGACCACCACGCGATCGAAGCTGCGGTCGCTGATGTGTTGGACGCCGAAACCCAGGCCGGCAACGATCTTGGACTTCGACAGCGCGCCATCGGGCTGTGTGGCACGCTGCTCGGGCGGGGCGACAAACACCTGGGTGCGGGCGTCTTCATCGTCATCCAACTCGACGGCGCCGGCCATCTCTGGTGGACCGCTGGGCCGCTTGACCGAATCGGGCGGCGGTTCGTCCACGTCTTGCCGCTCGCGCAGGAAGTCGTTGTTGGCATCCGCGGCGGCACGTTCAAGCAGGTCAAAAGGCGAATCCGCAGCTGCAGCTGCTTGCTCGTCATCTGCTGCGGGAGCTGCTGGCTGGGGCTCGAGCAAGCTGTCGAGCAAACCATCTCGTAGCGATGCAACCATGGCCTGGTGCTGCGCTTTCATCAGCTGCCGAACGGTGGCAACCATGTCTGCGTCATCAACGTGCTCGGCGTAGGAGGTCTTGGCGGATTTGACCACACGGCCACCATCAGCAAACAGGTGGGTGATGATGTGGGGCCGCCGTCTGCCTGAGTCTTCGGTCTGCACGTGGTACGTGTGCCCCTGGTAAGGGACGTTGTCGTTGTACCCAAGTAGCGGACCCTTCTGCCTCACGGACCGCGAATGTAGCACAAGGTGGCAACGAGACGGGCCGGTTGCCGCCCTATTGGATACATCGCTCGAGCGCGTCGACGTTGGACGCTCGCAAGCCGCAAGCAACTTGCGCCTCTGACAGCTGCTTGCGGCAACGTGCGACGTCCGACGCGCGTGCGGGTGACACCCGCGCGCGAGCGAGCGCTTGGGCTAGCGCGCGGTCGTCTGCTCTGGGAAAACGCTGGCGCGCAGCTTGCTTCAAATGACGATCTACCAGCCGGGCGCACTGATCTTCGGTGGGCGAATCAGACAGGGCCCACCACGCGCGACTGACCATGATGAAGCCGATCACGACGACCATGATGACAATGGTCGCGACCGCGTCTCGGCGCAGCGCGGCCGGCGATGGTGGTGCTGGCGCGACGGGGTCGGCACAATCGGGGTCAGCACAGTCTGGCTCGTCGTGGTCGCCGGACTGTTCGTCCGGCTCGCCCGATGGCGCTTCTGGCTGCGCGGCAGCCTCGAGTCCCTCAGTCATTTCAGGCACTTGTCCAGCTCCTGCGCTGTTCTCGCCTTGCGTACGCAAGCCATGGCCCGCTCGGTGATGCGTTTGCCGATACACGCCTCGAGCAACGCACCCCCCTTGGCTTTTCGGGCCTCCTCGATGCGCTGCTTGATGAGGGCCGGATCAGTGATGTTCTGCGTCCGCAGCTCGATTTCGGCCGATCGCTGGAAGATCTCTTCGCATTCCTGCTTGGTTGCAGGGTGCCCGCAGCCCCATGCTTGGGTCGCGACGGCGATGGCCAGCATAGAGATCACCTTACGCAAGAGGGCGTAATCTTGGCGCAAATCTGGACGCTTGTACAGGTGCTGCTAAATTCGTGGTGTGGCTTTGGATTCCGCTCCTCGATCCGGCACCCGACGAAGAAGGTTGCTACCCGAGGACCATCTAGAGCGGGCCATGCATGCCAAGTCGTCACGGGCGAAAGGCAACTGGGCACGGCGCGGGCTGGCCCACCGTGGACCGCTCGATCGCACCACTCAAGCCATGCTGCTGCGCCAGCTCTACCTGTCCTATTACACCGAGCAGCAATTCGAGCCTGCCTACCAAACCGCCTGCCAAGCTGCTGAGTTGGACGTCCTTACCGACGTGATGCATCAGGACGCCGCGCGTGCCAAGCAGGCCGCCGGTCAGCTCGACGCCGCGGTGGGCCATTTGCGGTTGGCGGCGCGCCGTGCACCCCCTTCCCGCCGCGCCTTCCACTGGTGGACGCTGGGCTCTGTTCTGTTCTTGGCTGGCCAACACGAAGAGGCCATCGCCGCTCTTTCGCGCGCCGCCCGCTGGGGCACGACCGACAAACCGCTCTATCAGGGTCATCTGGCTTTGGTGAAGTGCCATGCCGGAAAACGCGTACGTGGCCTCGCTGGCGTGATCGAACGCCTGGCCAATTGTCCCGCAGGCCAGGGTTATGGTCGCTTCGTGCTCGGACAGCTCTCCTATCAGCAACAACGCTATGAGGACGCCCGCCGCTACTTGCGTTCTTTCGTGAAACGGACAGGACGGGGTCGCGAAGCGATGACCATCGCCCTCAACGGTGAGCTCGAGATGGCGCGCGCAACGCTGGCAGCGCTCGCGCAAGCGGACTGAGCCGGACAATCCCACCGCTCGCCGCACTCGTGTACCGTGGGCGTGATGACCATCGCGGCGCAACGGCTGAGTGCAGACAACTTCACCCCTGCCACACGAACACCTTGGGGCGGGAAGCGTATTCGGCAGCATTTCAAGGCTGAGCTCGACCTGAGCGAGGGCGACGCAATCGTTGGAGAAAGCTGGGAAGTGAGCGTCGAGCCGAGCTTTCCGAGCAGAACCGAGGACGGCGCACTTCTTTCCTCGGTAATCGCGGCTGCGCCCACGGCGTGGCTGGGCCCATCAGTGGCCCGCCGCTACGGCGGACAGACCCCGCTGCTGATCAAACTGCTAGATGCTGCAGACAACTTGTCGGTGCAGGTACACCCGGCTGACGGAGATCCGGCGCTGGCCGACGATGAGAGCGGCAAACCGGAGGCCTGGCTCATCCTTCATGCCGAGCCGGGCGCCGGCCTGTTGTTGGGTTTTCAAGAGGGTGTCGGGCGTGAAGAAGTAGCCCAATGCATCACCGCAGGAGGCGCGCTCGACCAACTGATGTGCTTCGTGCCCGTGAGCGCGGGCGAGGTGTTCGTCATCGCTGCTGGAACACCACATGCCATCTGCAGAGGCATCACATTGCTCGAGGCGCAGCTCGTTCAACCTGGGCGACGCGGCCTGACCTACCGCTACTGGGATTGGAATCGGCGTTACGACGAGCGTGGGCGCGCAGATCCGGCCGGCGAGCCCCGCACGCTTCACCTGGACCGTTCCTTGGAGGTCACCAATTGGGGCGGCCTGCGGGGCGAGCGCTTCGTTGCTTCATGCCGCCGTGAGCCGCTGGTGCGTTCTACTGGGTCGATGGTCCGCACGCAGCTGCTCGAGTGGGAAGGACTCGTGGTCGAGCGGTGGCAGGGCGAGGGCGAGCTCGCGCTACCAGCGGTTGGCACCATGTGGGCGCTATGCTGTTTGGATGGCGAGCTCAGCGTCGACCACGGAGAGAGCCCACTCGTCTTGCGCCGCGGACAGAGTGCTGTGGTCCCCGCCGCTGTGGGGACGATGAAACTGCAGGGAAAGGCCAGCGAAACCATCGCCGTGCGCAGCGGCTGCTGAGGCCGCCTATCGCGCGGTATTCCTAGCTCGTGCCGCGCGGCCATCCGCTCCTTTGCGAAGCTTGAGCTCGCGCCGAGCTCCGCGGAGCGAACAGCAGCCGGCGAAGCGGAGCTAGCAGCCATAGAGCAACAAGAAGCCGACGCCGAGCGGCTACGAGACAACGAGCGCGCAGAGCGCTAGTCTCCTAGGGTCGAGGTCGTGCCCCTTGCGACCCACCGTCCATCATGAGCCAGAACGTCCTGTACTACACCGGTGCCGCTTTCATTGGCGGCGTCATCCTCAATGTCATGCCGTGCGTGTTACCCGTCTTGACGATGAAGGTCTTTCACGTCATCGAAAAGGCCAAAGAAGACGCGTCTATCAATCGCAAGCACGGTCTGGCCTACACCGCTGGCATCATGGTGATGTTCTGGGCCTTTGCGGCAATCATCATCGCGCTACGCCTGGTCTTGGCCAAGAACCTCCAGTGGGGCCAGCAGTTCCAGAATCCAGCCTTCGTGGCCATCATGGTCGGCTTGATGGTGGCCTTTGGGCTCAATGCGCTGGGCGTGTTCGAGCTGACGATCGGCATGGACGATGTCGACGCCGGCGAAGGCTACTGGGCGTCATTCGTCAACGGCATCGTAGCCTCGATCATGTCCACCCCCTGCTCGGCACCGTTCTTGGGCGCCGCAGCAACCTATGCGCTCGGCAGTGGCGCAACCTGGTGGCAAACGCTGTTGATGTTCACCTTCATCGGCCTCGGCTTGGCGTTCCCCTTCCTGCTAATCAGCTTCGTCCCGGCCATCGGCAAGCGGCTGCCCAAGCCCGGTCCTTGGATGGAAACGTTCAAGCACCTGATGGGCTTTACGCTCCTGGCAGCAGCGGTTTGGCTGCTCGGCACGCTACAAGCACAGATCTCCAAAGACGGATTCCTCTGGTTTTTGGGTTTCTTGCTGGTGCTGTCGATGGCGCTCTGGGCACTGCACCACTTCGGGGGATTCGAGCACAGCAAGCTACGTCGACGACTCGTGTTCACCGGCTCGGTGGGGCTGACCGTATTGGCCGGCTACTTCATGATTGACTTGAGTCGTGCCGCGAAACCCCAGCCGGTAGCGGAGATCAAGCCCGAAGGCGCCAAGGTCGCGCCCGTGGTCGTCAATGACAAGATCGTCTGGGCGCCATTCAGCTCAAAACGCGTCAAGGCCGAGTTGGCCCGCGGCCGGCCCGTCTTCATGGACTACACCGCCGACTGGTGTGCCAACTGCAAGGCCAACGAGAAGCTGATCATCGAGACCGCCGAAATCCGGGCCGATTTTACCAAAACGAAGATCTTGCCCATGAAGGCAGACTTCACCAACGAAGACGACGAGATCCAGGAGTGGATGAACAAGCTCGGCCGCTCAGCCATCCCCATCTACGTGGTCTATCACCCTGACGGCAGCAACAAGCTCCTGCCCGAGATCATCACCAAGAAGATGTTGTCCAAGGCGCTGCACGAGGCTGCCACCAAGTACCCAGCCACCAAATACAAGAAGCTCCAGGGCGGGCAGCCAGCGCCGTGCAAGCCGCCGACCAAGAAGGCCGAAGGAGCCGAGCCTGAGGCCAGCGCCGTCGCCGGCTCAGGTTGATCTCAGCCGGCGTGTTGCGATGGCGCGCGCTATAGTCAAGGCGAACCGTGGAGCTGTCTCCGCCCTTGCTTCTGCTTCGCTCCATCTTCGAGACATCATCATGACGCTGATGCGGCATCTACGCCCTAGGGAGGCGAAGGCGATATTGAGGCTCTCGTGGGCGGCATGCGCGGCGCTCGTGCTTCTGGCAATTGGTGGCTGCCCAGCTGCCCCAGCCGACGGCACCCTGGTCATCGGCGTCATCAGCGAGTTTCACGATGAGCAAAGTCTCGACCGGCTCGACATCGAAATGAGCGTTGACGGCGAACAGGTCTCGAAGGCCTCACACTTGATTGGTCCTTCCGCCGGGATGATGAGCTTTCCGGCGGAGCTTAGGGTCGAAAACCTGGCCGACAACGCCCAAGTAACCGTCGGGCTGCGCGGCTACGTAGGCGATGAGCTGCGGGTGAGTCGTCACCTGACGACGCTGGGAGTGGCTAGCCTCACCTTGTTCTTTCGCGTTCGACTCGAGGCCCAATGTGGCCTCTACCCGCCCGGCTCGGAACAGCCCAGCGCCGCTCAATGCGACGGCCCGGAGCTGACCTGCATCGCTGGCAAGTGCCGCGAGAGCTTCGTACCCATCGCGGCGCTCGAGCCCTATCACGAGGACTGGAGCAAAGGCACCGCCGACATCTGCAAACCAGCGGGCGCTGGCGCGCCGGTGGTCATCGTGGGCGAGGGCCAGGCTGACTATCTGCCGATGGACGACTTCGCCCACGCCCAGGTCGAAGCAGGGCCTCAGGGTGGCCATCACATATGGGTGGCCGCGCGAATCAAGAACCTCAACCGTTCAGGCTCCGTGACGACCGTGGGCGGAGCGATCCCGGATCTCGGGCTGAGCGTCGCCCCTCTCAAGGTCATTTTCACCTTCGACCCGCAGGATGGCGGCTACTGCAAACTGTTCGGCCTGCGCTTCCAGATCGACATTGGCGGCCAAGACGTGCACGACATGCTGGGACTGACCATGAAGGTGGTCGTCGACATCGTCGATCCCAGAGGCGACCACGGCTCCGGCCAGCGGTGGGTGACGCTATCGAGCGACCTCATATAGCCGTGCAAAACATGGGCGCGACGCTCCAAGGCTTGGTAAAGTGCCTGAGTGTATGGCAGCCGTGTTGGC
>CAZRGL010000563.1:0-7298 GCA_964599485.1 uncultured Polyangiaceae bacterium | reverse complement strand
AGTGGTTCTGGCGGCACGCTATCTGGACGGGTGGAGCGCAAGCCGCGACGAAACCCCGGCCTGCGGCGTTGCTGCTCGTCGGGTGCGGGCGTCTGCCAGGGGGGGTCACTGTCGGGTGGCTGGGCTGTCCCGGCTCGGCGGCGTCCCGGATCGAGCCGTCGCGTTACCTGTGGGCGATTACGAACTGGTTTGCGATGCGTGCTGACTTGTGTGCGTCGTGCGCTGCCGCGCGCGCTGGTAGGGTTGCGCGCGCCGCTGGCTGGCCCACGTGCGCCGCTGGCTGGCCCACGTGCGCCGCTGGCCGGGCCGCGTGCGCCGCTGGCCGGGCCGCGTGCGCCATCGGTTCGGCTGATTGCTGGTGGGTTGCTTCCAGCGGGTCGCCGACTGCCGCGCCCACTGCGGGGCAGGGGCGACGAATCGACGCTGCTGGCGCTGGGTCGACTGGTTGAGCCTGGCTGATTGGTCGAGTCGGGCCGATTGCTGCCTGGCTGCGCGACGCGTTGTTGCCTACCGGAACGGCTTCTCGGTGTGCCGGCCCGCGCTGACTCACGCCCGGGCCAGACTATGGCGCGCTCGGGGGCGAGCTCCACCCGTGCTGCGGACGGATCCTGTTGTGTCATCCCAAACAACGAGGCCCCGAGCAGCGCGGCATTGGGGTGGTCCTGAACAATGGTCGTGGGCGCGCCGAACATGTCAGCCAGTGGCTTGACCAGTGGCGCCAGCGCGCTCATGCCTCCGGTCAGCAGCACCCTGTCGAGCTGGCCTGCCCTCAGTCCCGCTTCTGCTAGCAAGTCGTAGCAACGCTTGTCGATGAAGGTCACCAGCTTGTTGAGGAGCAGCTCGAGCTCCCAGCGGTCGATTTGAAGCGCCTTGTCGGGCTCGTTGGCACCCATGCTCACCGAGCGGCGGGCGGAGTCGGCGCCCCCCAACTCGCGCTTCATCGACTCACAGGCCTGCCGCACGAGCTCCCACACCTGAGGATCGGTGGCGCCGATGGCAGTCTCTGCGAGCTCGGCATCGACGTCATCGCCGCGGTGCTCTGCGCTGCGGAGGGCGGAACGCATTTGGAGGGGTTGGCCGTCGCAATGGGCGACGGCCATGCCAATGCCACCGGCGCCGATGTCGATCGCGGCGATGTTGCCCTTCGATCCGCGGTGATGTGTGTGCCAGAAGATGATGGCTGCCGTGTCGATGATCAGGGCGCGGACTGAGATTCCCGCGCGCTGGGCCGCTTCGAGCAGCGCCTGCCGCTGCTGTAGCCCGGCCCATCGCGGGATGACGAATACGGCTTCGATCGGTTCGGCGCCTGGCTGCAGGTCCGCCAAACCGACACAATGACGGAGCAGTGCCTGGACTCCCTCCGCGATGGTGGCCCCGGCATCATGGCAAGTCAGGCGCAGCTGCCCTTGCGGATCGGTGGTGGCCCCGTAGCCTCCCCGCCGGCACACGCGTTTGACCAGAGGGTCAGAAGGGGCTCGTCCGAGCAAGCGCTTGAGCTCACGGACCACCAGATCATCGACTGCGCCAGCCATCAGAAGGACCGTCTCACCGGTCTCGATGCGACCTTCGCCAAACGCAGCGACCGAGGCCGTGGTTTTGACCAAAGTCGGCGATGGATCCCCGCCCGCGGGTACACTCATCACCCGCGTATTGGCGGAACCAAAATCGATGGCGAGTAGCGTCACAATCCCCCCGGGGCCGCCCCCGGTATCCTCTGGCTCGACACCTGCGAAGCCACAACGCTACGCAGACGGTGGCTCGCGGCAACGGCCGCGAAAAGCACACCTTGCTGAACTAGCTCAGAGGATACTTGCAAACGACGCAAGGTGGTATCGAATCTGCCGCACCGCGTTAACCACGCTCGACCGGGCGGCATTGCGGTAGGCGAGCATCACGGCGCGCTGTATGGTCGCGGCGTGTCCGAGACCAAGCTCCCTTTCCTTGCGCGGTTGTGGCTCGCTTTCCTGTGCTTTTTTCGCATTTTGGCCGATGGGCATTTCGCGAAGCAAGCAAAGGCGCTGGGTTCACCTTCGAGCACCGACGGATCCGAGGCTTCTTGCACGGGGACGCAGCCCGAGCCACCTGAGCGTCGCAGCGAGCAGGGAGCGCTAGCAGGCGCTAGCGCGACATCAGCTCATTCAGCTCCAGACTCGTCGGAGGCAGCGCTGGTGCTGCTCGCACTGCTACAAGCGGAAGGACGCCTCGTCGATTTCTTGCAGCAAGATATTTCCGACTTTGACGACGTGGATGTGGGTGCTGCGGCGCGCGTCGTTCACCAGGGTTGCGGCAAAGTACTGAGCGCCCACGCCGAGCTCGAGCCTGTTCGCAGCGAAGCCGAAGACACCGCCGTCGAGATCGCCGAAGGCTATGACCCAGCGGAGATAAAGCTGACTGGGGCGCTGTCGGGCACGCCCCCTTATCGAGGCATCCTCCGACACGCTGGCTGGCGGGCTAGGGCGCTCCGTCTGCCGCGCTGCCTGAGCGCTCATGACCCCTCGGTACTCGCTCCCGCGGAGATCGAGCTGTGACCCAGTCGAGCCCCAAAGCGGTGGGCATCGACCTCGGAACGACCCATTGCGCCGTGGCGCACAGCGACGTGGCGGCGGCGGTTCAAAGCGAGGTCATCACGCTGACCCAGCTCGTGTCGATCGGTCGAATCGACAGTCGTCCGGTGCTGCCCTCGTTCATCTATTTCCCGCCTTCTGCCGAGGCGCCCTTGCCGCTGCCTTGGGACAGCGAGCGAGACTTCGCAGTGGGGCAACTCGCCCGCGAAAAGAGTGCTGCTCTTCCGGGGCGTGTGATCGCCAGCGCCAAGAGCTGGCTCTGTCACCCCAGCGCTGATCGCCGCGCCGGCCTTCTGCCGCTGCGGGCGCCAGAGGAGCTCGAGAAGGTCTCTCCGGTGGAGGCGTCTTGGCGCTTGCTCGAGCACCTGTGTGAAGCATACGACGAGCAACATGCGACGAGCAGCGGCCCACTTTGCGAGCAGGATGTAGTCATCGCGGTACCGGCGTCTTTCGATGCTGCTGCCAGGGAGCTCACTGTGGAGGCCGCCATCGCTGCGGGTATCGAGCGTTTGACGCTGCTCGAGGAGCCGCAGGCCGCCCTCTACGCCTGGCTCGAGCAGCAAGGTGATGGATGGCGTGAGCAGCTCCGGTGTGGTGATGTGGTGTTGGTGGTCGACATCGGCGGCGGAACCAGTGACTTCTCGGCCATTGAAGTGCGTGAGCGCGACGGAGCGCTCGAGCTCGAGCGAATCGCGGTTGGTGACCACATTCTGCTTGGTGGTGACAACATGGATCTCGCGCTCGCCCATCATCTTGCCCAGAAGCTCGCCGCCGACGGATGTGAGCTCGACAGCTGGCAAATGGCCTCGTTGGGGCATGCTTGTCGCCAAGCCAAAGAGCGCCTGCTGGAAGATCCAGAGCGCAGTGCTGCTGAAGTCGCTCTTGCGAAGCGTGGAGCGAAGCTCGTGGGCCGCACGCTGCGTGCCCAGCTTCAGCGCGAGGAGCTCGATGCTTTGTTGCTAGACGGCTTCTTCCCTTTTGTAGCGTCATCCGCGCGGCCAGCAGCACGAACGCGCGTTGGGTTGACGCGCTTGGGGCTGCCCTACGCTTCCGATCCCGCCATCACGAAACATCTCGCAGCTTTTCTCGCCCAAGGAGCGGACGCGGGCGGGCGAGACAGCTTGCGCCCCAGCTGCGTCTTGTTCAACGGCGGCGTGATGCGTAGCGAAATGCTCCGCCAGCGGGTGCGCGCCGTGGTCGATACCTGGCTGGCAGCGGCTGACGCACCCCCCTTGCGCGAGCTCAGCGGTGGCGACCTCGATTTGGCCGTAGCTCGAGGGAGCGCAGCGTACGGGCGTGCTCGCGCAGGTCATGCGATTCGTATCCGAGGCGGAACAGCACGGGCGTACTATGTGGGCGTAGAAAGCGCAGTTCCGGCCGTGCCAGGGCTGGCGCCGCCGATCAGCTTGATTTGTGTGGCGCCGATCGGGATGCAAGAGGGCGCCGCAGTCGAGCTCGCGCATCAGCTTGCAGTCGTGGTTGGTGAGCCGGTGCGGTTTCGATTTTTCGGATCCTCGGTTCGCCGCCAGGACGAAGCTGGCAGTGTGCTCGAGCGCTATAGCTCCGAACAAGTTCATGAGCTGACGCCCATTGAAGTGACCTTGCCAGCCGGTGTGCGCAGCGCGGCAGAAGTGGTGCCCGTGCGCCTCAACGCGTCCATCACTGAGGTTGGCACGTTGCTGCTCGAGGCCGTCCCACAGGTGGCCAAGGCTGACGACGAGCGCTGGAAGATCGAGCTCAGCGTGCGAGGAGGATGAGCACCCGTGGAGCGCAAGAATGTGGTGGGCATCGACTTGGGGACGACCAATACCGTGGTTGCGCTCGAAGTCGACCGCTCAGTCGCGCTCCTCGAGTTGCCACAATTGGTCTCGGCGACCCAAGTTGCCGCGCGCCCGTTGTTGCCTTCGTTTCTCTACGCGCCGCCTCCGGGCGAACGGGTCGATGCGGCTTGGCATTGTGACGGCTGGGTCATTGGGCAGCACGCCCGCGATCGCGGCGGTCAGCTGGTCGGCCGCCAGGTGGTTTCGGCCAAGAGCTGGCTGTCGCATGCAGCGGTCGATCGCGCTGCAGCGATACTTCCTTGGCGTTTTTCCGACGCCGAAGCAGAGGAGCTACCACGCATCTCGCCGGTGCGCGCTAGCGCTTTGATCCTGCGCCACGTCCAGCGCTGCTACGACGCCGAGTTTGCTGAGAGCGGCTCGTCCTTGGCCGAGCAGCATGTAGTGTTGACCGTGCCAGCTTCCTTCGATGCGGTGGCCCGTGAGCTGACGGTTGCCGCAGCGCGCGAGGCTGGTCTCGAGGTGGTCCTGCTCGAAGAGCCGCAAGCCGCCTTCTACGACCTGTTGAGCGGTGGCGAATCACGTCTAGCGCACGCCCTTGCGGGCGGCGAAGAAGCTCGGGTGCTCGTCGTCGATGTGGGCGGCGGAACGACTGACTTGTCGCTCATTCGAGCGCGCCGCGGTCAAAACGAGGAGCTCGAGGTCGATCGGCTGGCGGTAGGCAAGCACCTGTTGCTTGGTGGTGACAACATGGATCTGGCGTTGGCTCACATCTGCGAGCAACGTCTCGTGGCCGCCCCAGAGCGTTTGGCGCCGGCGCGCTTTGCCCAACTGATTGCAGCGTGTCGACGCGTCAAGGAGCGCTTGCTGGTCGATGACGCTGCGGACTACGAGCCCATCACTTTGCTCGGTAGCGGCGCCAAGCTCGTCGCCGCAGCGCTCAAGACCAAGCTGAGCAAAGCTGAAGTGCGAGCGCTGGTCCTCGACGGCTTCTTTCCACAGGTCGCGCTCGGTGAGCGCGCTCGGCCGATCCGCGGCGGGATGGTGGCGTTCGGGTTGCCCTACGAGCGGGACGTTGCCATCACGCGACATATCGCAGCGTTCGTAGAGCAACATGCCTCCGGAGCGCTACGTCCAACAGCGCTCTTGCTCAACGGTGGCGTGTTCGCTTCGCGGCTGGTGGTCGAGCGTACCCAAGACGTCGTAGCGAGCTGGTGCGGCGGCCCTGTCCCGGTGCTGGAGGCCAGCAGTCCACATTGGGCTGTGGCGCGGGGTGCGGTTGCTTATGGCCAGGCGCTGAACGGGATTGGAACGCGTATTGGGGGTGGATCGGCTCGCGGCTTCTACCTGGGTTTGGCGCCGCAATCCTCAGGGACCGATCGAGGCCAAGCCATCTGCGTTTTGCCGCGTGGCGCCGTGGAAGAGCAGACCCATCGGGTTGACCAGCGCAAGTTCGAGCTCACCGTTGGCAAGCCTGTTCGCTTCGAGCTGTTCACTTCAGATCGCAGCGATGCTGCGGGTCAGTTGATCACGGTCAAACCCGCCGAGCTCGTTCGCTTGGCACCTCTGGTCGCCACACTTCCCAAAATCGCCGACAAGTCCTTGCGGGTGGTGCTCGAAGCTCGTTTGAGCGCAGTGGGCACCCTCGATCTGAGTTGTGTCGAGGCGCAACCGAGCGACGACGCGAAGCGGATTGCCTTGAGCTTCGATTTGCGAGCTGCCGCTTCGGGCTCAGCCGAACCTGACATGCGCAAGTCGCCCGTCAGCCCGGCGGCGCGCTACGGCAAACGTTTCGAAGAGGCCACAACCGCCATCGTGGGCGTCTACGGCAAGAGCAAACAGGGCGCCCACCCCCGTCAGGTCAAAGGGCTGGTGCGCGAGCTCGAGCGCATCTTCGGCAAACGGCACACTTGGGATCTCGAGCTCAACCGGGCGCTATTCGACCGACTCTGGCTTCATCACCGTCGCCGTCGTCGTGGTCCCGATCACGAGCGGATCTTCTGGCAGCTCGCAGGCTTCTGTTTGCGTCCAGGTACGGGGCATCCGCAAGATGCGCAGCGGGTCAGCAACCTGTTTGGCTTGTTGACCGGCCGCCTGGCGCATCCACAACAGCCGCGTAGCTGGCAGCAGTTCTGGATCGCGTGGCGCCGAATCGCCGCGGGCCTGGACGAGGCGGCGCAAGCCGTTGTCCGTGAGCTGCTCGATCCGTTCTTCGCGCCCAGCGAGCGGAAGCTGAAGATCCCCAAGGCGTTCCGTAACGACTCCCGCGCCGAGATGTTGGAGCTGGCTTCCTGGCTCGAGCGGGTGCCGAGCACGCGTCGCGCGGAGCTGGGCGGGTGGGTTCTGGAGCGCACTTGGACCGAGCGCGATCCCAGGCTCTGGACCGCTCTAGGAAGAATCGGGGCCCGCGTGCCCGTCTACGCAAGTGTGCACCAAGTGGTCTCGGCATCCAAAGTCGACCGTTGGCTGGACCACTTGTTGCGCGAGCGCTGGCAGGACATCCCAACGGCTGCTCGCGCTGCCGTGTCGATGTGTCGCGTGACTGGAGATCGCGCCCGAGACGTGTCCGAGTCAACGCGTCTGCGCGTCCAACGAAAGTTGGTCAAGCTGGGGGCCGACGAGCAACTGCAGCGCCCTGTGGTCGAGCTCGTGGCCTTCAGTGAAGACGAACGCAGGGAGCGCTACGGTGAAGATCTGCCCATGGGCCTGAAGCTGGCCGACGACGAAGACTGAGCACGATCTCGCTCACATGACGCTACGCAGCGCGCCACCGGAAGCGGACTACGTGTGCAACCCGAGATATGGGTGACACTCTTCGTGGCCGGGCGGGGGTAAAGAGGCCGTCTCATAACTCCGAAATCGATGTAGGGGCGGAGGCCGTCTCATAACTCCAAAATCAATGTAGGGGAGGCATAAGAATGGGGTGGCGGAACCGTCCCTCCTGTTACGTGGTCGA
>CAZRGL010000562.1:7013-7299 GCA_964599485.1 uncultured Polyangiaceae bacterium | reverse complement strand
TGACGGCAAAAAACTGGCGCCATTCGGTGAAGTGCAAGTTGTAGACGTAGCCATAGACGTCGATGTACGACTCGCTGTCGGTGGGCAATTCCTCGATGGCGACAGCGATTTTCATCCCGTTGTGGGTGAGCTCGGTCCACTTCTTCGGGAAGTGCCCCGTCGCGAGCAGCTCCTTTCGAGTCTTCACGGATTGGGGCCACGCGAACGGATTGGGCGCGGCGAGCTTGGTCGCTCGCGGGCTCGTTGAAACCGCTGGACCGGTTGTCGGACGAAGCATTGCGCTCGT
>CAZRGL010000562.1:0-7003 GCA_964599485.1 uncultured Polyangiaceae bacterium | reverse complement strand
GCAGCCGCAATGGTGCTCGTCGTGCCGCTGGCCGGCTGTTTCTGACAGCCGACGAGCAGCATCACCATCACCACCATGAGCGCGAATCGCATTCCTGTCACCTCGACGGGGACCATAGCAGCTCGGTTGCCTGGTCTATTCCCGCTCAGGAACAACGCGTGCTCAGATCGGGGCCACCGCGATAGCTCGCGCGGCCCAACTGTGCTTCGCTAGCGACCATGAGCTCTCGTTTCGAAGCCTTTTGGACACATGACAAGTACGCGGTCGTCGGCCACAGCGCCAAATGCGCCTTCCCCAAGATGACTTACGAGGCCCTCAAGACAAAACAAGGCAAGACTGTGTTCGCGGTGGATCCAAGCGGAGGCGAGCTTGGCGGCGACGAGATCTACGCCAACTTGGAGACTCTGCCCGAGACGGTTGATGCCGTGGTGCTCGAAGTGCCCAAGACCGATACGCGAGACTGGATCGAGAAGATCGCCCAAGCAGGCATTGGCCGCGTCTGGATCCACATGGGCCGTGACAGCGAGGCCGCACTCAAGCTCGCCGCCGACAAGAACATCGAGGTGTGCAGCGGCACCTGCGCCGTACAGTACGTTCGTGGCGGCTTTCCCCACAACGTGCACCGGCTGCTGCGCAAGATCAGCGGCAACTGGTGAGCCAACCCTCAGATCACAATTGCCCCAGCGCGTGTGCCACCACAGTCAAGTGGGCGGCCAAGTCGTTTTCCGAAGCATTGGAGCTGGTGACCCACAGGCCAAGCCCGCCGTGTGATCGCCACGACGCACATGCTGGGTCTGATGATAGGGCGGCTACGTCGGGGCGGCTCCGCGTCTGGAGGACTTGACGATCTCGTCGAGCGCGCCGTGCACGATGCTCTTGATGAGCGCTTTCTTGTCCTTGGGCAGATCGAGCCAGGCAACACCGACGCCAGGCTTCAAGCCGCTCTCTTCGCTTGGCGTGGCGTTGACCCAAACGACCTCGACGTCGAGCTCGAGGGACGCCGGCGGACTGTCGACGCGGATCCCGAGCCGAAAGCGGGTACCCATTTCGAGCACTGGATTCATCTCCACGTACACGCCACCTTCGGAGATGTGTCGCAGATAGCTCTGCTTGAATCCGCGCGCATCCCCAAAGCTCACCTCGAGATCGACATGCGCGACCAGCGGCGCGTCGCGCGACGACGGCGTGCTGCCTGGGATGGTCAATTGCTCGATGCGGTGCTTGAGCAGGACCCAGCGGTCCTCGTCGTCCTCTGTCAGCTCCCCCTCTGACAGCATGTTGTCGAGGACCTTGAATTCCTCGATGAGCTCTTCCACATCGTAACTCATGATTTCAGGGCCGGAGGTTAGCCGATCCAGAGCGACTCAGCGAGGCGGCTCATCCGCTACGGAGGGCAACATTCCTGTCGTGTGCTCTGGGTGAAGAACGCACTCGGATACAGCACCGAGGGTGGCGTGCGAAGACCAACCCGGCGTCAGAGGTGTGCGCTGCCGTTCGGATCAGCCCCCATCGTGCTAACTCGGCACCGATACGATGCCCCGCCAACGGCAATACTGGATGACACACAGTCGTCACGTTCTCGCGCTGGGTCTGCTCGCGCTGCTCGTGATGGCGAGCGCGTGCCGCGACGACACGAATGCGCCTACCCCGACGGTGCTGACCGGGGGCGGCGGAGCCAGCGCGGCGGGAGGGGCTGGCGGTAGCAGCGGACCGGCCAGCGAGCTCAAGCTGATGACCTGGAACCTCGAGACCTTTCCGCTCACCGGGCAAACCAGCTCGAGCGTCATGTCGCTGCTCGAAACGCTGCAACCAGACGTTGTGGCCGTCGAAGAAATCGAAGATCCGGCCGCGTTCATCGCGATGGTCGATCAGCTTCCGGACTACGAGGCGGTGCTGAATGACGATCCTGGCGGGTTCTTGCGCGTTGGCCTGCTCTACGCGCCTGCGCGCGTGACGGTGTCAGAGGTAGAGACCTTGTTCGTGGGCGACTGGCACGCTTTTCCGCGACCACCGCTCAAAGCACGCATCGAGACCACGGTCGGCGGCGAGCCTTTCGACTTCGTCATGCTGGTACTGCACCTCAAAGCCAAGCTCGACAGCGACAGCCAACAGCGCCGCGAAGCCGCCTGTGAGGCCCTCGACGCGTGGATCCGCCAGCAGCAAATGGACGGCGACGAGCAGGACTTCGTGCTCGCCGGAGACTTCAACGACGAGCTGACCGATCCGCCCAAGTGGAACGTCTTCGATGCCTTCCTCAACGCCCCCGAGCGATACACCTTCCTCACCTTGCCGGCGGAAGAGGCCGGCGGGCACACCTACTTGCCCTTCACCAGCTTCATCGACCACATTCTGGTGACCAATGACGCGCTGACCGAATACGGCGACGGCAGCACCAACGTGCTCGAGCTGGACAAGACCACGGCAGGCTACGAGCAGACCATTTCGGACCATCGCCCCGTCATGAGCGTGTTCACACGCTAGCTAGTGATTGGCCCAAGAGACGCCGCGGACACGCGCCCCTGCCTTCAAGAACACTACTGTTGACTAGGGACCAGTCCACTGCAAGGAGGCTTGGTAGCCGCGCCAATCAGCGGCCTTGCAGTCCTTGCACGCCTCGACGTGGGCGCTGTGCAGAAGCCAGCTGCAGTCGAAATTGATGGGGATGCTGGTCGTACCACTTTGGCGCGTCTTGACGACCACGGTGCGCACTCTGTTGGTGCCGCGACGCTTGCAGTAAGCGGTGACCTGAGCGTAAGGCAGCGGCTTTCCATTGAGCCGCAGCGCCACCTCGAGGCGAGCGGTGGGGGCAAACTTGATGCTGGTTGGATCATCCTTGGCAATGAGCTCCAGCCCCTGGCCCACCACGCGCTTGTAGGTCTCGTCGCGCTTGCTACCAACCTGGACGATGGACTTGTGATGCGCTGAATGGCGCAAACGACCGGGCTCATGGTGCTCCCGTTTGCGCTGCCGGGCGGCGAGCGCGCGCTGCTGGCCCTCGCTGCGGAGGTATTGGCTGAACACCACCGATTCGACCTCGAGATCGATTGGCTGCGTATCGAGCACGAACAAGTGACCGCCCTCGCTTCGCAGCCAGCTGCGCAGCATTGGCGAAGCGCCCTCGGTGGCCATGCCGAGCATATTGACACCACCAACCTTCGACCAGTGCTCCAAGCGGGCGACGCGCGAGCGCTTGAAGGCTTGCTGCGTGCCGACCAGCTTCTGGCCGGACCACCAAACGAGCGCCACTTCGCTGTTGATGACGGCGCTGGGCTTTTCCAGCATCAGCCAGCCCTGCTGCGGAGCTTTTGCCGTCGGCTGCGTAGTCGCTGAGGGCTGACCCGAAGCCTGGCCGACCAAAAACGAGGCGAGCGCCACGCCTAGGAAAAACACTGCTTGCTTCGTCGTCCTAATCGTCGCCATTGGCTCCCCTCCGACCGCCGCTTGCGAGCGTACCACGCCGCAGGGGGCGATCGCTGCGCCGACCGTTGTCGAAGCACGTCCTTGGCGCTCGCACTGACGGCCGCTTGCGTTTAGGATGCCGCCGCCATGACCGCGATTCTCGACTCCATCCTAGAAGCCTGCGGCGACACACCGATGGTGCGCCTTTCCCGCATCGGACGCGATCTCCCCTGTGAGCTGGTCGCCAAGTGCGAGTTCTTCAACCCAGGCGGCTCAGTCAAGGACCGCATCGGGATCCGCATGTTGCTCGATGCCGAGAAGCAAGGGCGCATCAAGCCCGGCGATACGCTGATCGAGCCGACCAGCGGCAACACGGGCATCGGGCTGGCTTTTGCCGCGGCGGTCAAGGGCTACCGCATGATCATCACCATGCCGGAGAAGATGAGCCGCGAGAAACAGATCGTGCTCGAGGCGTTCGGCGCCGAGATCATCCGCACGCCGACCGAGGCAGCTTTTGATTCGCCCGAGAGCCACATCGGTGTCGCCAAGCGGCTCAACGAGGTCATCGAGAACTCTCACATCCTCGACCAATACGCCAATCCCAGTAACCCACTGGCGCACGAAGAAGGCACGGGCCGGGAAATCGTCGAGCAGTGCGGCGGCAAGATCGACGCGGTGGTGCTCACCGCTGGCACGGGGGGGACGATCAGCGGCGTGGCCCGCGCCGTAAAGAAAGCAGTGCCCGACTGCTTGATCGTAGGCGTTGACCCTGAAGGATCGATCCTGGCTGGACAGGGGCCCATCAGCTCCTACAAGGTCGAGGGGATCGGCTACGACTTCATCCCCGATGTGCTCGACCGCTCGCTCGTGGATCGTTGGATCAAGAGCAACGATCGCGACTCGTTCCGCGTTGCGCGCCAGATGATTCGCCAGGAAGGCATCTTGTGCGGGGGCTCGTCAGGCTCGGCCGTCTGGGCCGCCATGGTCGTGGCCAAAGAAATGAAGCCCGGCCAGCGGGTGGTCACCCTGTTACCCGACTCGGTGCGCAATTACATGACCAAGTTCGTCGATGACAGCTGGATGCGCCAGCACGGCTTCTTCGAAGCTGATTGGGAGATGGGCAGCATCGGCGACATCATTCGTTCGATGAGCGAGCAGAACCTCATCTGCATGGATCTCAAAGCTTCCCTCGGCGACGCTGTGGCCACCTTCCAAAACAAGGGGATCTCGCAGATGCCCTGCACCGACAATGACCGGCTCGTTGGCATCATCACCGAGCAGGATGTATTGCGGGTGCTCGTCGACGGCCGGGCCGACCGCGACAGCGCCATCGCCGAGGTGATGGTGCGCAACGTGGCCACCGTCTCGCCCCACACCAGCGCAGGCGAGCTGCCGCGAATCTTCGAGCGGGGCGAGATTGCCATCGTTGTCGACGAGGAACGACGGGTCAAAGGCTTGCTGACCAAGCTCGATCTGATCAGCTATTTGGCCTCGCGCCCCAAAGCGAGCTGAGCCCACCGCTCAATCCGAGCGAATTGGAAACTGGATCAACGGCAAGCGGCCGCGGCGACGCGCCTGCTCGATCTCTTCGGTGTGGTCGTGCGGATGGGAAACCGTCCCGTAGGCTGGGATCTGTTCGAACGGCAGCGCGCTGGCGCGGAAGAGGAGCTCGCTATGGAAGAAAAAGGGCTGGTCGCTGGGGTAGATGAGGTCCTGATACACGTAGCGACAGAGCGACTGGAGGCGCTGGTGATCGGGACTCTGCCAATAGGGCTGCACCAACGTCTCGAGACCCTCCGAAAACGCGTTTCCTAGCGCGTATTGTTCGTGCACGTGCAGCGATATCGGTAACAACAAGCCGTTCGGAAGCACGGCCAGCTGCGATGGCCAGAACTTCTTGGTGGGACAGTATGCACCCCAACAGGCAAAGACCGAGCATGGATGCTTGGTCGCCGTCACCCGCATGCCGATGTTGCGGGTGTATACCCCAACCCCTTCTGGCAACCCCTTCTCCAACAACGTGAGGGTCGCGATCAGATCCAGGCACTCCTCGTCGTCGAGAAGCTCCTCGTCAACCGCAGCGGACCGCCCGCCCAGCTGCTGCACCGGACTGACGTAGATGGCCCTGGCCCCGAGCTCCACCCCCAGACGGACCGTCTCGGCCAAATGGGGCAAGACCGCTTTGCCCACAGTCGACGAGATATCGAAGTCCACGCCATGACTCCGGCAACGTTCGGCGGCCACGGCCATAGCCGCAAATGAGTCAGCGCCGCGGCGCGCGTCATGAATCTGGGCCGGACCGTCGAGAGAGAAACACAAGGAGATCTTGCCGCCGGCGATCAGCTCGAGATGCTCAGGCGCGAGCAAGCACCCGTTGGTCGAAATCACGGTCGGAACAGCCAGCTTGGCCAGCGCCTGCAGCGCGCCAAGGTGGTGCGGCCAATGGAAGAGCTCACCGCCGGTAATCTGAAATGAGCGGAAGCCGAGCTGCTCGCCCGCCGACAACAGTCCACAAAAATCTGCCAAGCTCATCGCCGCCCGCTGCGGCGCAGGCTCGACGAAACAATGGGCACAGCTCAGGTTGCAGCCGAAGGTTGGCGCGATCACCAGCTCGACTTGTCGCGCCCAACGCTGGGCGTCGCTTTGTGCGTGCTCAGGCTCAGTCACAACACCACCCAGTGGATGTCGCGGTCACCGATTGCAAGCACCCCGTGACGACACCCAGAGTCTAGGCGCAACCGGTGGGCCAGCAAGCAGCTGGACGCTTGGGCGAGGCGAAAATCAGTCGCGCAGGCCGGTGCCGGGCGTGGTGCCAACGCTACCGTGACCGCCGGTGGGATCCCATTGGCCGACGACCTCAGCTTCAGCGACTGCTTCGCCGCGGAGGATCGCGCGGATCTTGTTGCGAATCTCTTCGAGCTGCTCCTCGGGAACGTCGTCTTTGAAGCTTACGGTGATGCTTTTGGCCATGGTGTTCCTCGTCTCCAAGATCGGCAAAGCCGACGGTTTTTCCGAGAACGCGAGCTATCACCCCCCCACAAGGGCGTCAACGCTGGGCACGCGCAGCTCAGCCCTCAGCCGCGCTCACAATAAAGCGCCCAGAGCTTCTCTAGGGCCTCGTGGTAGCGCTCCGAGCGGGCAGCCGGATCGTGTAGCTCAGGCTCGTTGCTCATGGAGACGAACGGCACCGCGATCCCCTTGATGTCGACACGGCCGCTCGTTCTGCCACCGACGAGCTGCTCGAAGTCCTGCTCGGCGGAAAAACGCTGCAAGCTCTCTTCGGGCAGACGGTGGGCGAGTATCGAGTGCGCCAGAGCGGCTTGATAACGTGCCTCGTTGCGGCGGCGCGACTCCTCATGGCTCACATTGATGTAGAGGATCGCAGCGCGCGACAAGATGGGCTCGCTGAGCAGATCGTATGCATGACGATAACCGCCATCGACAGCCCCCCGCGCAAACTCGATGAACAAGCTGTGGGTATCGTAAAAGCCCGGTGTATGGAGGTAATCCCGCTCGACTACCTGGTTGAACTTCAGACAGAACATGTCGAGCAAGCGGTCGCCCTCAGTTTGCACGTAGCCGTGCTCGACTTTGCGTGAATAAC